>PMLV01000123.1 GCA_003160635.1 Acidimicrobiaceae bacterium
TTTACATATTTGTCGGTTATATGAAGGTTGTGTGTCTAACACACGTCGACATCAATGTCGAGTCCATTTGGTTAGCGGGTCGACCCATTTCCCGAAGGTCAGCTCCAGCGCGTCCTCCCTCATCATCAGTGGGCTTCCGGGCACCGGGGACGACGATTCGCTCATGCTCGGGACGACGGTAGGCACACCGGGATTATCGTCACCAGCGAGGGCGGCCCAGGGTGCACTCAATTGGTAACTCGTCCTGAGCGGTTCGTGGGCGACCGCCGTCGATGATCATCACGTGCCGCACCTCCCCATCGACACCCCGTGGGTCTGATATCTCGAAAGGCGCGACGGGTGGGTATGACCTCAATTTAGGTGGGCGGAATCAACGTGCGAAGGGAATCAACTGTTGAAACCGACCAGCTGCCGTTCCAGGTGAGGGGCTCGGTCAATCCGAGGCTCGTTGGCGTAACGCCCGCTGGACGTGCCTGCACCGCTCCTTCGGGAAGCAGCGGGACGTTCACCGACGATGGCGTGGAGGGGCTCCACGGATTTGGTGATCGACGTGTCATTCTGACGATGCCCCCTGAGCAGACGCCTCAACTCGGCATCGCCGTTGACGGGGGAAGTAGGCGGAGGTCCAAGAGTCTCTGGAACCACTTGCGGAACATGGTCTCGGTATCCATGCAGTCGTGGAACCCGGCCTGCCGGACGGCGACCGTACTGTTCAAGACCGGCCCGACGGGAGGATCCTCGCCGCTGAGCAAGCCGTCAGCATAGACAAGTGAATTTCGGCCGACGAAGGCCTGAATGGCCCTCGGCGCCCGTAGATTGAACCGATCGACCAGACGGGACCACTGGTCGCCCCGCCGGGGAATCTCTTCGGCGAGTTGAACATGTCGATGCTCTCCGATCGCCATTCCCATGACCTCGGCGATCACCGGCCACATGTTCTGCCAGAGAAAGACGTCACCGTTCGTGAGGTTGTACGTCCCCCCTCGGGCGGCCGGGCACGTAGCGGCCCATGCCAACGCCCCGGCGACCAGATCGGCGTCCACCGCTTCCTTGACCATCACTGAGACATGACGCCCCGGGAAGTCCAACGGCCGGCCCTCGTCGCGGAGAAGGGCTGCCCACGCACCGAGTACCGGTATGAGGTTCATGTTGTTGCCAATGGCGTCGCCGTAGACGACGGTGGGGGCGGAAGATCGTCAGACCCCACGAGGCGCCCTCCTGCCGCCCCTTCAGGTAGTCCTCCTGGAGGAAGTAGAAGTTGGGATGAGCGGCACGGCCGTCCCGTTCCCGTAGGGGGTTCTTTACTCCAGCCCAACCGATGGACGGGTGGTGCATGCCGTAGGCCTTTGTCCCTTGCATGAGAGAGACGTGTTCTATGGGCGAAGAGGCGAGGAGCGGTTCCATCAGATTGCTGAGCATGAGCTCGTTGCGATGCATCACCTCCTCGTCGAACCAGCCAGCCGACAAGCCGTCCGCCTCGTACAACGCGGCATAGACGACATGAGTGATATCCCGCCGGGAGGAGAGCACCCTGCTGCATTGCCCCTCGTCCCCGAGGTCGAGGGGCAGCCACTCTGATGCCGCCGAAACAGAGGGACGCCTCCGTGACACGGTCACCACCCGCCAGCTTGGGATCGAGGCGAAGTGCTGAGCCGCGGCCTGGCCAACGACTCCGGTTGCTCCGGCGATCAAGACCGTTGGTTTGCTGTCCACCCGCTCACCTCTCTGCAGCCCGTGGCCACCATCGCTCTCGCGACCTTCCCGACTCGTTCCTGTGGGATTACTCCTCCGCGAAGGGGACCGGATCGAGCGAATCCAAGAGGTGCTTCATGACTTTGCCGGTGACGTTTCGAGGAAGGCTCTCACGAAATTCTACGAGTGCGGGCACCTTGAACGGCGCCAGAGCTGCGGCCGCCCATGCCCGCACCTCGTCGGCGTCAAGCGCCGAACCCGGATAGCGGACGACGACTGCTTTGACCTGTTCGCCGAGCACCCGATCGGGTACGCCGACGACGACGACATCGGTGATGGCGGGGTGCTCGTGCAGGCGATCCTCGATCTCCGCCGGGTAGATGTTCTCGCCCCCACGGAGGATGAGATCGGAGCGACGACCCTCGAGGAACAGCAGATCCTGCTCTATGCGGCCGAAGTCACCCGTCCGGTACCAACGGTTCTCTCCGAGCGCGGCCTCGCTCGCCACCGGATCTCGGTCGTACCCGAGGAACACGGACGCGCTGCGAATTTGTACCTCGCCGACCAGGCCGTCTTCCACCTGCACATCGGAGCCGGGTTGACACACCCGGATCTGCGCGGCCGGCGGCGGCCCCCCTACGTTGCCGGGAATGTCGAGAAGGCCGGGCATGACCGCGGTGGCACCGGTACCGTCCGTCTCGGTCATCCCGAGCCCGACCACCAGGCCCGAGCGGGCGTGCGGCCACTGCTCCGCCAGTCGCTCAAGCAGATTCGCCGACCAGAGGGATCCGCCACCGACGATGGAGCGGAGGCTCGAGACGTCGTACCGGTCGACGTGTGGATGTTCGAGGAGCCGCCAGGCCTGGGTCGGCACCAACCGCCACGTCGTCACGCCGTGCTGCTCGGTCAGTGCGAGCTGGCTCTCCGGTGACCACCGGCCGGGCGGCGGCATGTAGACGAGTTTCGTGCCCGTGGCGACGGATGAAATGGCCTGGCAGTTGAGCCCGGAGATATGGAACAAGGGAAGGGCGGCGATCTCACACGTCTCGGCGGCCATGGCACCTGATGCGGCACCGCGAAGGGCAATGGACTGCGCCCAGTGGATGTTGTTCCGATGGGTGAGCACGGCTCCTTTGGAGCGTCCCGTCGTCCCGCTCGTGAAGAGGATCACGAAGGGGTCGTCCTCGTCGATGGCCACGTCGGGAAGAGGAGGGTCACCCTCGAACCAGATCGGGGTGGCGTCGCCGAGATCACGGCGGGGCAGGTCCGGAACGAGGCCCGTGAGACGGGCCAGCCGTTCCCCGTCGCCGATGAGCAACTTCGGCCGGGTGAGGCCAATGCCGTATTCGAGCTCCGGGCCGGTCCACCAACCATTCAGGCCCACCACGACCCCGCCGAGCACAATGACCGCCCACGCGACAATGACAAATTCGTAACGGTTGGCCGAGGCAATAGCGACGCGGTCCCCCCGGCCGATGCCGTGTTCGCTGCGGAGGGCGGCGGCGGTGGCGGCGACCAACCGCCTCGCCTCGACGAACGTGATCGTGTGCTCGCCGTGCACCAGGTACGGACGGTCGCCGTTGCGGGTCGTCCCGTCCTCGAAGAGTGCCCGGAGATGTGGGTAGCGGCGAGCGAAGACCTCGTGGCGGGTGCCCATCACCTCTTCCTCGACGATCTCAAAGGGACCTCCCGGCCCCATCATCGAGTGGCACCGCTCGGGCAGAAAGGCCGGACCCGGAACCCAGCGCAGGGTGGTTTGCACGTTATCGCCCGGGTCCGACCAGGCGGAACTGGACGAGCGTCGCGTCGTCGACGTCTTCGAAGCTCGCCTGTACGGGTAGGCCGATCACGACGTCATCGGGATCAATCTCGACCAGATTCGTTGTGAGTTTCGGGCCTTCCGCGAGCTCGACCACCGCTATGATGTAAGGAATCTCGCCGGCCAACCCGGGATGGGTAGGCCGGCGAGCCACGGTGAAGGTGAAAACCGTGCCCCGTCCCGACACAGGGCAGCACCGAAGGTGGTCGGTGCCGCAGGCCGTGCAGAGGTACCGAGGATAGAAGAGGTACGTCCCACACGCGTGACAGCGCTGTAGACGGAGCTCACGCTCTTTGGCGGCGGGTTCGCCGTCTCGCACACTCATGTCGGGCTTTTCGTTCAGTGCAATCGCAATCCGAGCGATCAATCCTCCCGATACAACTGCAGCGACCCGGCTCATCTCCATCGGAGATTCAACGGGAAACGATGGTCACGCCGGCGGTCCCCGGCGCGCCGTAGAGCTGGGCGTAGCCGACTTTGGGGTTTCCCGGTACCTGTCGATCACCGCCGTCCCCGCGCAACTGGAGGACTAGCTCGTGGACCTGCCTAAGGCCGGAGGCACCGATCGGCTCGCCGTTCGCCAGGAGGCCACCGTCCGTGTTGATCGGCAAAGGACCGTCGATCTCAGTGGCACCGTCCGCGATCAACTGCTCCTGCTCGCCGTCCTTACAGAATCCGTTTTCCGCCATGTGGATGATCTCGGCACCGGCATCGGTGTCCTGAAGCTGGATCACATCGACGTCTTCGGGGCCGAGACCGGCGCGTTCGTACGCAGCTCTCGATGCGTCAGTCGTCGGAGCGTCACCCCGTTGGAGCGGAGTTGACGGGCTATGCACTTCAAAAGCACCGTAGCGCCGAGTGCGCACCTCGGACGCTCGAAGGAAAATGGGATTCGGGGTAAAACGGTGCGCGATGTCCGCCTTGCAGAGCACGATTGCGGCCGCTCCCTCGTCCGGACTGCAGAACATGTACTGCGTCAGCGGATCATTCACCATTCGAGACTCCGCTATCTGCTCGGCAGGTATGGGCGACTTCCGAAAGGCATTGGGATTTCTCGCACCGTTTCGGTACGCCTTGGCCGCGACCGCGGCGAGACACTGCCGCGTGATGCCGTGGTCGTACATATAGCGCTGGATCTTCATGGCGAAGAATTTCGGAGTAAGGAACAGGCCCAACTCTCCGTACCAACTCGGAAGGCTGTATTGCACCGGATCGGCCGAGAAGGCCCCCACTGGGTGCTTGTCCATGCCGACCGCGACCCCGATGTCGTATGCCCCCAACTGAATGGTCTGCGCGGCGAGGCTGATCGCGCTGGCGGCCGTGGCACAACCGTTGTAGACGTCGGTGAACGGAAGGCCGGTAAGGCCGAGGAGGTTCACGACGGCATCGGGGTTGTCGACCTCATAGCTCCCGCCGAAGGCGAACTGGACGTCCCGCCATTGGAGGCCTGCGTCCGCCAGGGCGGCCCTGATGGCATCCGCTCCCATTTCGATGGCAGACTTCCCGGGGAAGCGGCCGAAGGGGTGGAGCCCGACTCCGATGATGGCGACGTCAGTCATTTGGTCACTCCTTCTTCGGTCGGCGCAAAGGCATACGTCATGACCTCGCGCCCTTCCTCGTCCGTCCTGAATCGCAGCACTACCGTCTGCACCTGCTGGCCGATGTGCGGAGGCCCGTCGGCAAAGCCGACCAGCCTCGATTCGACCCGAAGTTCACCCTCGAGTTCCACGTATCCCACGTAGTAAGGCTGGAACGTCTCAGCTGTTTCCTCTCCGGCGTACGGAGGGGCCTTAGGCAAGAACTCCTGACTGGTCCAGGTCCAGACCGTTCCGGTCGGAGAAAGCTCCACGACCTCCATTTCGGCACTGCACCTCGGGCACCCGTCCTGCGACGGAAAAGCGTAGGCGCCGCATGCGCCACAGCGAGACCCAAGGAGTCGAGGAGCGTCAGCGGGCCACGAGAAAAGGCCTTCTGCTATCGGAACTTGCTGCACTCGTACTCCCCCGTCTTCGATGGGCCTCTCACACGCGCTCCCCGGAAGGCCCTTTGCGGGCAGGGGAATCCGAACTGGGCAGTCCCGCCCGCTGTGAACTCCTCCGGGTTGACTTCGACATCGAAATCATGCCATCTGGACGAGTGGTGCGCAACAGTGCAACCTGGCTCGCCGTCTAGGTGCCATGGAGATACGGACGCCAAGCGACGGCCGTCGACGGGACCGGGGCTGACTCCTCCTCCTAGGCGACATCGATCGACCGGTGATCCCGAACCGCCGCACATGAGCGGCGCGCCATGGACAGAAACATTTCGTCGGCACGGGCATCGCGCTGTCCACTGGACGTCAANNCCCTGGGCTTGCAAGAGTTCGTAGTACGTCGCCAAGAGGTGCTCTTCCTGTGCCCGGCGTTGCTCGATCGGAAGGCTGGTCCCGATGAAGTAGCTGAGATCGCGGGCGGGCAGCGCGACAGCGAGGGTCTGCCAGTCCACGACCACCACGTCCTTCCCTGCCGGATGGAGCATCAGGTTGTCGAGGCGGTAATCTCCGTGAACGAGCGAGAACGGCTCCGGGTGGTTCAGTTGCCACTCGAAGAGCACCTCGGCCACGGCACGCAGGGTAGCGACGTCATCCGCGTCGAGTCGATGTTCGTAGCGCGCAATGAACTGATCCGTCGCAGTCCGAGCCAACTCCGCCAGGAACGCGGCGCGCGCTTTGGTGAGCGGAAGAAGAAAGTCGACTTCCGTGAGAGCCCCGTCATTCCAGCGTGACGCGTGCAGACGGGAGAGATTTTCTACGGCCAACGTCGCGTGGATCAGTGAGCACCCGTCGGACTGCCGCCCGGGTTGTCTGGGAGATAGATCCTCCAGCAGGAGAGTGAACCACGTGCCATCGTCACTTATGGCCGAGTACCAACAGTCTGGAACCGGTACGTTCACCTGAGCAGCAAGCAGCCGGTAGAAGCCGATCTCGTTTCGATGGGCCGTCGCCACTCGCCGTCGGGCTTCCTCGTCTCCACTGGCCAACTTGGCGATCAGCGTCGGCGCGTAGCCGTCAGCGTCTATCACCAGGCGGTACGTCGAGGAGGTCTGGCCGGTCCCGATACGTTCCACTGACACCGATCGCACCTCTGTCTCGAGCACATCGGAGAGCCACTTCTCGTTCAGCTGATCAGCGGATGTCACGGGTGATGTCACGGCACAGATCTTCCAGGATTCGCCGGCATGTTCCGCAACCTCTCCGGACGTTCCGCTCGGTAGGCGGCAAGTATCGGTTCGAGTTCCGTCGGGGTGGCGCCGTGAAGGATAACGCTGTCTGCACCGAGTTCGAACTGCCTGCGTATGGTGGCGGTGCACTGTTGCGGTGTGCCGGTAGCCGCGGATGCGGTCCACTCTTCCGGGAGAATGGTGGAAAGGTACTCCAGTTCCTCGGTCGTTGCTCTGGCGTCAATGGCTCCCTTGAAGTCCTTGACGAAAGGGTCCGAACGGAACTGTTCCAGTACGGACTCGTCCCACTGGTTGGTTCTGACCAGCAGGTCCCCGTAGCCCCGGAGGTACGAGGCCAGTCGTCCAATGGTCTTCTTGAGGCGTAGGTCCTCGTCGATGTGGTCACCCACCGTCGCCAGGACCGACCAGATTCGCACGTCGGACGGGTTTCGGCCGGAGCGCTCGGCCCCGCGCCGCACCGCCGCGACTGATCTCTCGAGAGCTTCGTCGGAGAGAAAAGTGTGCAACACGACAGCGTCCATACATCCCCCGGCGAACTCCAGGGTCTTTTCTCCGATGGCCACGAGCAATACGGGGATCGACTCGTTGAACGTGGCGTCCTGATGCAGATACGGAAAGCGCCCGGCCGGACCGTCGTGCCCGGTGACGGTGCCCCCGCTCCAGAGCTGACGAAAGATGGTCACGGCGTCCTGAATCTGATCACTTCGTATCGCGGTCAGGCCCATGCTACGGAATAACGCATCGAACCCACGCCCGAGACCCAGTGCAAAACGGCCACCGGTGAGGCGATGCATCGTGGTGGCAAACGTTGCCGTTACCAATGGGTGGCGAGTGTTGTGGTTGGTGGCCGCGGTAGCAATGCCGATACGGTCGCTGATAGCCCCCGCCGCTCCACAAAGCGTCGGAGCGTCCTTCAGGTTGAATCGCTCGGAAATGAAGGCCGCACCGAGTCCAAGCTGCTCGGCGAGGCGCACCTCGTCGACCAGGTCCCTGGGGGCATCGGAGTGGCCTGCCAGCGTGTAGAAGCCCAATTCCCCTAAGAGTTCCTGAGGCATTTCGCTTCCATCCGTTTCGGTCGACGTGCTCATCGTGCGATGACGCGGGCGGGCATTCTTTTGATGCCGTTGATGAAGTTGCTTACGAGGAAGTCGGGCTTCCCGGTCTCGATTGACCAGACCCTTTCGGCTAATCGCGAGAACAGGGCGCGAAGCTGCGTTCGGGCCAGGTTCGCCCCGAGACAGAAATGCACGCCACCGCCACCGAATGCAACATGCGGATTGGGATTCCGTGTGATGTCGAAGCGCTGTGCATCGGGGAATACGGTCTCGTCGACGTTCGCCGACTCGTAGAACATCACGACGGCGTCCCCCTCCGCAATCAGCGTGCCCGCCAGAGTCACGTCCGCCGTGGCCGTACGACGAAAATGGATGACGGGGGTAGCGCAGCGCAAGACTTCCTCGACGGCCGTTGCCATGAGAGAGCTCTCGTTGGTGAGGAGCCTCCACTGTGCCGGGTTGTCGGCGAACAGCTTAAGCGCATGACTTGTTGTGTTCTTCGTCGTGTCATTGCCCGCCGTGCTGAAGAGCACGAAGATCCCGCCGAGGATCTGATCGGACAGAGGCTGGCCATCGAGTTCGCTGTGCACCAGAGTCGACAAGACGTCGTCGCCACGGTGTGCACGTCGCGCGCTACAGAGCTCCGCGGCGATCCCGTGCAACGTCTGTGCGGCTTGCACTGCCATGGTCGCTCTTTCCTGAGCATCGCCCGCAAATTCGGGGTCCTGGGATGCCAGCTGCGCCTCGGCGGCCGAGTAGAGATCACTCCGCATGGATTCGGGCACGCCCATCATCTCGCAGATGGTCCAGAGGGGAAGCTTGCTGGAGAGATCCTGCACCACTTCCCCACCGCCACTTTCGACGAACTCGTCCACGATCCTTCTCGCCTTCTCCTCTATCCCGGCCTGGAGGAGCGCGACCCGCTTCGGTGTGAAGGCCCCACTCACCACCCGTCGTAGCGCGGTGTGGCGGGGTGGGTCCATGACGAGAAAGGACGCATTGAGCTCGAGGAGGTCGATCGGTACGTCTCCGAGCCCGACGCCCTGCCCGGACCGGAATACGTCAGCCCTCCGGCTGACGCACACAACCTCCTCATGGCGGGTGAGCGCCCAGAAGCCCCGCTCGGAGGGGACCATCCCGAAATCGGATGGCTCTTGGAAGCTGACCGGCGCAGATCGCCTGAGCTCGGCAAAGGTCGGGGCGCGGACCGACGCCGGCTGAGACCAGAATGCGAAAGACGAGACGTTGGGCATGGCCGATCTCTCACCATCCGACATGAGGACTCCTCCTTTATTTGAGGTTCGGTGCTCGCGGTCCACCTTCAGACAGGCGGATCGTGTTGTCGTCACCCGACCGCAGCGATGAACCGCTTCAACTCACCCGGAATGTCATCGCCGGCCGGCTGGTAGGCGATCTCAGTGACGCCAGCCTCCTGAAAGCGCGTGACCCGGTCACGCAGTTCGGCGGCTGTGCCCGTGAACGACACCTGCGGCAGCAGATCGATGCCGGCCTGCACTGCGGCGCGGTCGCGATCTGTGATCCGAGTGAGGTGGCCTTCATGAACCACCAGGTGCCGGCGTTCAGGGCTCACCGCTTCGACCGCCTCGCGCCACAATCGGCCACCGGGCAATTGATCGACCGCATCGGCGCCACTCCGCTCGTACGAACCGTGGTAGACCACGGCCAACGCGTGTCCTGCTGCGTCCATGACCCGTTCATCGCTGAGGCGTTCGTCGTCACCGAGGACGGTGCCGAACGTCAGAACGCCACGCCATGAGGGAAGGTCGTCTCCGAGTGGAGGCCTTCCAGACCCGAAGACACCGTCTCCCACTTCGGCCGCGACCGCTCTGCCCTTCGGTCCGTCGGCGCCGATCAACAATGGGACGTCGACGGGATTTCGTTCCAGCATTTTGATGACGGCGCCTTTCCACGTGACCTCCGCACCTTGCAGCAGACTCCGCACCGTCCGGACATAGTCCCCCACGTCTGCCCAGCGCATCGGAGGTTCTCCCAGTGTGTAACGGCCGGAGAAACCCGCACCGAACGCAGCCGCCACCCGGCCGGGGGCCAACTCGGCGAGACTGACGATGGCAGCAGCGTTGACCATCGGGTGGCGGAGCGATGGAATGAGCACGGCAGGTCCCAGTCCGATACGTGACGTCCTCGCCGCGGCCATGGCGAGCGTCATCCACGTGTCGCCGTACAGCGCCGGGGAGTCGTAGCACCAGGCTCTGTCATAACCCAATTCCTCGGCCAGCGCGATGTGGTGAGGGGTGGAGAACGACGGAGCGAAGGCACACGAGATGCGCACGGACGGTACTCCTTCCGGTTCCGCCGTCACGACGACTTCTCCGGGACCATGACGGCACGCCCCACGACCTCGCCGGCAGCCAACGCCCGGTAGCCGTCCAGCGCCTTCTCCAATGGATAGATGGTTGACTCGGCACGGATGAGGCGACGCGCGGCAAGGTCGAGCACTTCGCCCAACTCGCTGCGGCTGCCCCAGTACACCGATTGCACCGACACCTCGTAGGCCGGGCAGAGGAAGCTGAAGCCAAAGGAACCACCCGCAACCCCGAGGAGGGTCAGATCGCCGAGGGGTCGGGTACAGGCGGCGGCTGTCGCCAGGGTTACCTCTGAGCCGACACAGTCCAAAACCAGATCCGCGCCGCGGTTGCCCGTCGCCGTCCTCACGTCTCGGGCCGTCGTGTCGCCGGCTTCGAAAACCGTGTCCGCGCCGACCGAAAGGGCGAGATCAAGGGCATCCGATTTGGTGTCGACAGCGATAACCCGGGCTGCAGAGGTCGCCTTGAGGATCTGGACCGCGAGATGGCCGAGCCCTCCGATGCCGATCACGACGGCCGTCGACCCTGGAACGAGCTTCGGCAACGACCGGCGCACTGCATGGTAGGGAGTGAGCCCGGCGTCGGTGAGCGGAGCTGCTTCCGCAGGCGACAGCCCGTCAGGCAATGGCAGCAGGTAGTGCGAGGCCGGAACGAGCATGTAGTCGGCCATCCCGCCGTCCATGCCGAGGCCGCATCCCGCGCCAACTCGTGCTGCGCCTGGCCCCTCACAGTAGTTCTCCATTCCGACAGTGCAGCGCGCACAGAGTCCGCAACCCCAGGCTCCGTAGACCGCCACCGGTTGACCCGGTTCGACCGATGTCACGCCGTCGCCGACGGAGTGAACCCAGCCTGCGTTCTCATGACCCAGGGTGAACGGCAGCAAGAACGGAACGGTGGCGCCCTCTCCGTGCATCATGTGCAGGTCCGAATGGCAGGCGCCCGCGGCGCCGATCCGGACCACGACCTGTCCCGCCGCGGGCGATGGTTCGTCGACTTCGACGAACTCAGCTTCCTTGTGCCAGGTGGTCATTTGAAGAGCGCGCATCTGGAGGTCGTCCTTTCTTACGTTCAGCGGTCTCTGCTGAGCAATCGCGGCGCCTCACGATGCACCTCGCCTCCGTCGACCACGAGCGTCTCTCCGTTGAACCACGCCGCGTCGTCGCTGGCGAGGAAAAGTGCGGCACGTGCGATGTCATCCGGTTGCCCCGGGCGACCAAGGGGGATTGCGTCGATGTCGCCGCTCGTGACTTCGGTTGCGTCGGTGCAGTCATCGGCGTCTCCACAAATCCAGGAGCTATGGCATTGACGCGGACCCCGCGGGGGCCGAGCTCGAGCGCCGCGACACGCGTCAGCATTTCGACGCCCGCCTTCGCACAGCAGTACGCGACCATCCCTTCGCCGGGTTGACGACCGTAGATTGACGCGAGATTGACGATGACCCCACCGCCCCCCTGGTCGAGCATCGCCCTCGCTTCATGTTTCACGGCGAGGAAGACCCCGGTGAGACAGACGTCAATCACGGCTCTCCAACTCTCGGCGGGATGGTCGTGAACAGGTCCCAACGTCCCAATTCCCGCTGAGTTGACGGCCACGTCGACCTTGCCGAATCTCTCGCCCGCCTGGGTCACCAGCCGCTCGAGGTCCGGCTCCTGGGTGACGTCGATAACTGCAGTGGCACAACGGTCGGCGCCGATCGCCATGCGGACCTCCTCGAGGAGCACTTCATTGCGATCCCCGATGACGACCATGGCCCCTTCGTCGGCGAAAAGCTCGGCCGTCCTGCGACCGATGCCTGATGCGCCACCGGTGAGGACCGCCACCTGACCCGACAGCCGATCGCTCACGGTTCTGGCCTCAGCGTGAGCCTCGCTCGTCGATCAGCCACTGCCGTTCATGGCTCCCTTCACAGCGACTCGCAGAACTCGATATCAATATCATAATCTCTTTGGAGTATAACGATCCTTGGCGGAGGGCGCCTTCTGACCAACTGCCGGACGTGCTCGTTTGGGTGACGCACAGAGATGCGGCCCATCCTGCTTGTCGGCCCATGAACCGGTGGGCGTCCGCCGACCATGAATCCGACTCGCGCATTGGCGCGGGCCGGTCATCAGCCGGAGTAATAGGGCTCTGTGCACTTCCCAAGTCGGCAGCCGATGCCTTCGGTCGTTCAGGCCGAGTCTCGGAACCTGTAGTGCTTCACAGCACCCGGTACGAGTAACCCTGGACAAGCCGGGGGGGCCATTTGTCGAAGCTTTGCTCGCCCAGTCCCACCTTGGGGTCGTAGCGCTCCCCAGTCCCGGGCAAGAACCCATCCGCCAAAATGTCGGCGAACCCGTTCACGACCCAGGCCGTCGGCGTGATGGGCTCGAGCACCCGGTTCTGGATGTACCAGCGGTTCTTTGCCTGCTCTCCTCGCTGCTGATGAACCCGGCGCGAATCTTCGCTCTCCGCCTCCTCGCCGTCGAGGTGCCCCGCGTGGATGTACCAGTTCCGGTTGTAGAACTCTGGGGTGGTTCCGTCGAAGCGCTGGTTGATCCAGAGCATCTGCGTGTGCGGGATTCGGGTGCCGGGCGGCACCGGCGCACTCTCGTCGAAGATCGTCGTCGGATGGACGCGCCACCCTTGCACGTGACCACAGTTCCCACTCAGGACCGAATTGACCGGATCCGTCGCGACATACGATCCCGATGAGGTGATCTGAAGCACGGCGTCGATCCGACGATCGGCCTCTCCGACCCTGACTGTGGCCCCGGAAAAGACGTTCGGCTCTTGGAACGTGACCATGACGCTCGTTGCGTCAGGCAGCAAATTACCGGCAGCCTTGGCGAGATCTTCGAGGACATATTGCTGGAACGCAGCGAAGCCTACGCCGTCCGGCCGTACGAGTGTCCACATGCACTTGTCCCCGACCGGGGGCGGGGCCGGCGTCATGACGGATTGCCGCCGAAGTGGGGATCTTCAAACGCGTTCGAGCCCTTCGGGGCATCCTTTGGGAAGTTCACGCCGTCCGAGCTGTTGCCGAAGTATCTGTGCCAACGGCGGGTCGTGAACATCCAGCGACCATCACGCTTTTCGTAGGTCTCGTAGTAGTAGCCATATTGGTGCATCCAGGTCACTTGATCGCCGTTCCTCGAGACGCCAGCACCGCTCATGGCCCAGATTCCGCGCGCCTTGGTGGGTGAGTCGAAGATGATCTCGGGGTCATAGGAGTGGTGCACTGTGGTCATGTCGTTCATGATCCGGCTCACGTTCTCGATCATCTCCTTCGACGACGTCCACGGCTCGTAGCCGTCGTTGATCGACACGTGGTCCGGTGCATGCAGCGCCTCGTATGCCTCCCAGTCGTGAGCGTCGGCATAGCGATCGCGTCGTGCCTTGAGAAGCCGGATCTCCTCCAGCGCAACGAGCCACTCGAGCTCTGACATGCCTTCCGCTCGGCCGTTTCCTTCCATACCTCCCCTTTCGCACTTCTTGCTTCCGGACACGAAATGAAACTCGCTGCTCGTTCCAAGTCTCACTAGCGACGCGGCTATGAGATTTGGGGTGAACGTGCTCGTAAACACCGGTCGCGCGAATTCGTCAGTTACTGGATCGCCCGAGCAGCGTAAGACGACGATCAAGTTCGCTCTTGGGCAAGGTGAGCCAGCTTGTTCACCCCGCAAACTACTGTACTTTTGAGAGATGACACCGGGCTAAGCCGGAGGAACGGAGACCACTATGCGCATGGACGACATGATCCTTGTCAGCGTCGACGACCACTCGATCGAGCCCCCCGACATGTACGACAGGCACCTGCCGGAGAAATTCAAGAGCCAGGCGCCTAAGATCGTCCGAAATGACCAGGGGATCGACTTGTGGGTCTTCCAGGGTCAGGAGACCTCCACGCCGTTCGGCATGGCGGCGACCGTCGGTTGGCCGCACGATGAATGGGGCTTCAATCCCGGCAGCTTCACGGAGCTCCGGCCGGGATGCTTCGACATCCATGAGCGGGTGCGCGACATGAATGCCAACGGCGTGCTGGCATCTATGTGTTTCCCGACCATGGCGGGGTTCAACGCCCGGACCTTTACCGAGGCCGGCGACAAAGACATCTCGCTGGTGATGCTCCAGGCGTATAACGACTGGCACATCGACGAATGGTGCGCCACCTATCCGGGGCGCTTCATCCCGCTTGGCATCGTGCCCATGTGGGATGTCGACCTGGCTGTACAGGAGGTGCACCGCATCGCAAAGAAAGGATGTCGGGCGATCAGCTTCCTTGAGGCACCGCACTCCCAGGGGTACCCAAGCTTCCTCTCGGGACATTGGGATCCGATGCTCGAGGCTATCGTTGACGAGAACATGGTGCTGTGCCTGCATATCGGCGGCGCTTCCAGCCTGGTCATGCAGCCACCGGAAGCGCCAATCGACCACATGATTGTGATCCCGACTCAGGTCACGATGTTGGTGGCACAGGACCTGCTCTTCGGCCCGACCCTCCGCAAGTTCCCTGGCCTTCGTGTCGCACTATCTGAGGGCGGCATCGGGTGGATCCCCTTCTACCTCGACCGGGTCGACCGTCACTTCAAGAATCAGACCTGGCTTCACAACGACTTCGGCGGCAAGTTGCCTTCCGAGGTGTTCCGCGAACACATCCTGGCCTGCTTCATCACCGACCCCTCCGGGCTCGAGGCGCGGCACCGCATCGGTGTCGACATCCTTGCTTGGGAGTGTGACTACCCCCATACCGACACGACCTGGCCGGAGTCGCCGGAGCTACTGTGGCGCGAGTTGCAGGACGCGCGGGCTACCGACGAGGAAGTCGACAGGATCACATGGCAGAACGCCCTCCGGTTCTTTGACTGGGATCCCTTCGGTCACATCCCGAAGGATCAATCCAGCGTGGGCGCCCTCCGCTCGCTCGCGACCGACGTCGACACGACACGCATGTCCAAGGACGAGTGGCGGGTGCAAAACGAAGACGCTGGGATCGGGTTCGTACCGAGCGCCTGACTCGGCCCTCGCAAGCGTCGGTCAGACCGGAGCCTTCGGCGGTTTTAAGGAGAGCGTTGTCGGCCGCGAGGGTGGCCGCCACGGCTTCGAGACTTTCACGGAACTGAACAGCATTTCCAGGAGCTGAGCGCATCAGATCGAGTGAACGACGCCGGCTCGCCCTTAAGGACCGGATAGACGGCATTCACGGTTAGTCCCACCAGCCGCCGATGCAAACAACCGGAATTCGCCCGCTCGACACATTCCTGCAACTTTTTGTTGGAGCCGACCAAGAGGCCAACGACTCGTTCCTACGCCTTAGAACCCTTGACCAGGGTGCCACATACATTGAGGGCGGGGACGAAGTCTTTGCCCTTGATCTCGAGTAGCGGGCCACAGGACTTCTTCGGGATCATGCCCAGAGTCCCGAAGTGACTGAAGATGATGGGAGTCGTGAGCAGACCTTCGGCGGTGTAGTTCGATACCTTGCGCAGGTTCGTGATGAATGCCTTGCGAGTCGGGTTGGCCCCGGCGAGCTTCAGCCCGTTGATCATCGTGTCGGCGGCTATGTAAGAGTATTCAATGTTGTCGCTAGGAATACCTCCGGAAAAGGATGTGTATTTCTTGAGCCGGGCGAGAAGGAGCTTCACCGGCGGGGGCGGGTTCTTCGCGAGGACGTTGAGAATCGCCGTGGTATAGGTGCCCTGCATCGCCGCCAGCGCAGACGGCTGATTGAGAAGAGTCTGATCGTAGCCGGTGGCACAGATCAACTTGGCCTTCACGTCGGCCTGCTTGAGGTCATTCGCCAGCGTGATACAGGTTGAAAGCACACTGAGCACTTCGACACCATTGCAGCCCAGCTGCTTCATCTGGAGCACCGTCGGATTCAAGTTGCCACTGCTCGGAAGCAGAGCATCGAGACAGTCACTGACGCCGTACGACTTCGCTTGCGCAAAGATTGTATTTGCCGCATTGATCGCCGAGGAAATATTGAAGACGACCTGGGCCAACTTGGTTACGTGGAGGGCCTTGAGTTCTGCCCCGCTGCTGCTATAGGTGTAGTAGTACCCGTTGAACGGCGTCGTTGAGTAGAGGTCAACTATGGAGAACATATTGGTATTCGGTTGCTCACCCCACTCCGGGCCGTCGACCGAGGCCCCGACAACGGGTACCCCTAACTGGTTGAGGTAGCGGGAAGATCCGAACGCGCCAGAGTTGTCCTCGATGATGCCGAAGGCACCTTTGCTCACCAGAAGGCGGGCCGCCGTCGAGTTGCCGGTCGGCGTGGACTGGTCGTCTTCGGCCACGAGCTCCAGTTTGTGGCCGTCCACCCCTCCGATGGCGTTCTGCGCATCGATCCGGGCCTGTGCCCCCTGTACCGCATTGATATACGTCGAGGATGCCGCACCGGTTTCATCGGTGATGTAGCCGATGATGATAGGAGCCTTGCTGCTGGCGGAGGCTGGTGCAGCCGAGAGCGTCGTGATTGCTCCTGCCAGTGAAAGCAAGGCTACAGCGATGCGTACCGCTCCGATCGGACCTGCGCGCATGCTAACCCACTCCCTTTTTTGCGTTTCGGATTTTATAGCGCAAATACTTGCTGTTTGCAAAGCAAGTGAGACATTTCATTGAATTTGAGGGGAAGATCGTGTCGGTCCGGATGGGACACTCACGGTAGGAGGACCGGCAGGAACACACCGATGGTCGTGCGGCCAAGGTCTCCAGCGCTCCCCTCTCGAAGCGTTTCGGTCCTTTCCACTCAGCTTGCTGCGATCGCAATGTCCTCATCGCCGAGATATGCCGCACGGACCTCGGGGTTCTCGCGGATCTCCGCTGGTGGCCCCTGCGCAATGACCGAGCCGAAGTCGAGCACGTAGATCTCACTCGTAAGACTGAGCACCATGGCGACGTCGTGCTCGACGAGCAAGAGCGATACCTTCTCCTCCATGACGGTGCGCCGCAGCGCGCCGGAGAGACGCTCCGTTTCGTGCCGGTCGAGACCGGCGGACGGTTCGTCCAACAGCACGATCGCCGGTGCCGTCGCCAGTGCTCGACCGACTTCGACCAGCCGGCTGGTTCCCAACGGCAATACCCGCACCGGCTGGTGGGCCACCTCGTCGAGCGAAAGGAGCTCCAACAACGAGTCGACCCGCTCGGTCTCGGCGGGATCGGGGCGCTTGAGGCAGCCGGCGGTGAACACGTCCTTCCACAGGCGGCTCCGGTAGTGACGAACCCGGTAGGCGAGCACCAAATGCTCCCGCACCGTCAGGTCCAGGAAAAGCTCGGGCTGTTGGAAGGTCCGGGCCAGCCCCAGCCGAGCACGAGTCTCACAGGTCGCTTTGGTCACGTCCGTCCCGAGCAGGTTCACATGACCCTTGTTGGGATGAAGAAGACCCGACATCACACCAAAGAGGGTCGTCTTTCCGGCTCCATTGGGACCAACGAGACCGACGAGTGCGCCGGCGGGAATGCTGATGTCCACTTCAGAGAGGGCGGTAAGGCCACCGAAACGAACGGTCACGCCGTGCGCCGACAGAACGGCGGGCGGCCCGGTGCCGTTGGCGGCGAGTGGCTCAGTAATGGTCATCGCACCTCATCCACTTGACCCCGAGGCTTGACCGGCCCGCACGTGACGCGCGTCGTCGTCGCGCTTTTGGAGGCCCAATCGGGCGCACCCACCATACGTCAGCACGAGGATCCCACCTTTGAAAACACATTCTGAGGCCAGATCACCTGACGTCGATCGGCTCGAGCACCCCGGGCCGGGGTGCCTCCTCGCCCGCGACCAGAGAGGGGGTCGGCCGCTCCCTGTTCTTGAGTGTGACGTAACCCAACGCGACATTCACGAGGAAGACGGCGATCGCCAACCACAGCCACCACAGGTTGCGGACCGAGATGATGAGTGCCACGACCGCGACGAGACCGACGGCCCCGCCGCCCCTGAGCCTGCTGTAGAGCAACGGAGAGGACTCCCGGATCTGGGCCATCATGGAGCGCACCCGCCGAGCTTGGAAAGTGAGCACGCCGTCGGGGAACTTCACGATGGCTATGGCACCCAACCCGAATGCGATGGCGACGAAGTTTCCGAAGACCTTGGGCAGGTAGACGAGGGCCACACCGCCGAGCAGGGTCTGGGAAAGCCCGGCGACGATGGCAGCGGCATTCGAGCGGATGCCGTTGGTCACCAACACCACCAGCCAGACTTCCCCACCCAGCGTCGTATAGTTGCTGGTCAGGGCGTCCCCGAGGGTGATGGCCAGCAACCCGCCGCCGATGCCGGCGACGAACGCGGCAAGGCCGGCCATCAGTATCTTCATGCGAACCACGCTGATGCCCAGGGTCTTGGATCCAATAGCGCTGAAGCGGACAGCGGTCATGCCCATTCCGGTCGTCGACCGCCGCAAGTTCACTATCAGGATGGCGATCACCGCGAAGACGGCGATCGCCAGGTACACGAGGGCCCGGTCGCCGGAAGCGAATTTCGGAAGGAAGACCGGGGTGCCGGTACCGTTGTTGAAGAAGATCGCCCGGTTGAACACGACGTTTTCGACCAGCAGCCCAAAGGTCAGCGTCACCAGGGCCACGTAGAGATCGCCCATCCGGATGGTGAGCCATCCGATGATGAGGCCGAAGGGCACCGCAATCAGGCCGCCGATGAACACCGACAGCAGGATGGGGATGCCGTGATCGGCGGTCAGAAGGCCCGCGGCCATCCCACCTGCCCCGGCAAAAGTCGCTTGGCAGAGCCAGATCATACCGCCCTCGCCGGTCACCAAACTGAACGACAAGAAGATGACGGCGTAGGCGACTCCCTGGCCCATCAGCCCGAGCCAGAAGCTATGCAGGAACAGCGGCAACGCCAACAGGCCGGCGAACGCAAACGCCGATGGTTTCCAACTTAGGGTGCCGAACCCAGTCTTGCCGGCGCTCGGGGACGGATCGCCGCCGCCCTGCGGTGTGATGGCTCGGTCCAACGCCCCACCGACGCCTTGGAGCTCGTCGATCGACCCGGATCTGGCTATGAAGTAGGCGAGAGAGATGCCGATGACCAAGAACGGGATCGCCGATAACAGGTCGGCGGTATAGATGCTTGCGGGCGGCAACCAATACTGGAACAGGGCGCTCACGATGCCCATGCCGAGACCGACGGCCGCGGCAACCGGCAGGCTCCGCAGCTTGGCGGCGATGACCGCGGCAAAGGCCGCCACCATCACCAACGTGATGCTGCCGGCGTCGAGACCAATGATCGGAGCGACGAGCACTCCGGAAAGCCCTGCCAGCGTGGTGCTCACGGCCCAGACCGCCGCCGACATCCTTCCCGGGTTGGTCCCCGACAGCGACGTCATCGCCGGAGAGTCCACGAGAGCGCGAATCTGCAGTCCGACGTCGGTGTACCGAAGAATCAGGAAACCGGCCAAGAGGATAGCAACCACGCAGCCGTAGACGATGACCTGATCCAATGTGACGGGAACACCGATGACGTGAAACACGCGTACGGGCTGGGGTGCCAGACCCGGTGCGGTCAGGATCTCCTGATTTCCAAAGACGACGGTGTCGATCGACGGCAACGCCACCGAGATCCCGATGGTGGCCAGGACCTTGATGAGGGTGGACGACAGACGCATGAACCGGAACAAGCCGAAGTAGAGGACCAAACCGAGGATCGGTCCGAGCCCCAGAATCGACAGCAGCGCCGCGTACACGATCGGCCATGAGTGTTGGCTGTTCAAGAAGTAGTAAAAGCGCGCAACCGTGTACGCGATCGCTCCGAAGCTGAAGTTCAAGATGCCCGCCGACTGGTAGGTCACTACCAGCCCGGAGGCGGAAATCGCGTAGATCCCGCCTAATACGAGCCCTGCGACAATGAATTGAAGCACGCTCTCCCAACCAATTTCCCTGTTCGGAGTTTGGGTTTGGTCAACATCCCGGAACTCCAAAGCCGCTATGAAGGTGACGCCCGTAAATGAGGCCCCCCGCCTCTATCGCATGGTCGAGTCCCTTTCGAACCGTAATCGCTTGCTGTCTGCAAAGCAAGTTAGCCATTACACGTCACCGTGACGAAAGCAGACCCGTGGTTGTCGTCTCACAGGGTCGAATTCGTCGAGGCGTGGGACTCACTCTTGTCATGGTCCAAGTTGGTCGTGACACCATGACCCACGCAGAGTGGGGTTGACGCCGGTCGAGGTCGATGTGGGATCCTTCGTCTCTACGGCACATTGCGAGTCGTGACCAGACGGCAACCGAAGCGAGGACAGGGGACATGGAACTAGATCTGACGGCCGATCAGGAGGTCTTCGCGCAGACGACCACCAAGTTCCTCGATGACGAGGCCAGCCCTACGGATCTGAGGGCCCTACGGCATGATCCGACAGGTTTCTCGTCGGCCTACTGGCGGCAGGGAGCGGAGCTGGGTTGGACGTCACTGCTGGTTTCCGAGGAAGATGGTGGCGGCAGCATCAGCGGCGGCGGGTTGACCGATCTGGCCTTGGTGTCCCACCAATTCGGTCGTTTCGCGGCCCCGGGGCCGCTGCTGCCCACCAACGTAGTGGCCGCCGCACTGTCACATCGGGGTTCACCCGAGCAAAAGGCCGACGTGTTGCCGGGGCTGTTGAGCGGCGAGACAGTCGGCGCATGGTGCTGGGCGGAGCCGCCACCGAATGACCGATTGGGGAAGGTGGCGATGACCGCGTCGGTAACCGACGAAGGTTACGTGCTGAACGGTCGAAAGGGTCCGGTGGAGGCCGGTGCACAGGCCGATCATCTCCTTGTGGTGGCGCAGAGCGACGGGCGTCCCGTGCAGCTCCTGCTTCCCGCCGGGACGCCCGGTGTCACCGTCGTCGCGGCTCAGGGCCTCGACCTCACGCGGCGGTACGCCGAGATCCATTTCGAGGACGTTCGGGTGCCCCGTGCGTTACTCCTCGGCGATGCGTCGAGCGTGGCAGATGACATCGAATGGCAGTTGCAGCTCGCCAACGTGATACAGATGCACGAGATGGTCGGCGCTATGGAAAAGGCCTTCGAGATCACCATGGAGTGGATGTTCAACCGGTACTCCTTCGGCCGACCGCTGGCGTCGTACCAGGAGCTCAAGCACCGTAGTGCCGACATGAAGGCCTGGATCGAGGTCGGGCACGGCATCGCAGATGCGGCCACCCTCCATGTGCAAGGCCGAGGCGACCGAGCGGGCGAGTACACGAGCGCCGGCAAGGCCTACCTCGGCGTCTACGGCGTGGACGTGCTGCAGGATTGCGTACAGATCCACGGCGGCATCGGGGTGACCTTCGACCATGACATGCACCTGTACCTTCGCCGGGTGGTCGTCGACTCACTACTGTTCGGGACGGTCTCCGATCACCGCCAGCGGCTCACCACCCTGTTGGAGACGAAGGAGGATGCAAATGCCTGAGGCAAGCGTTGAGCCTGTGGAGGACTTCCGCAGGCGGTTGCACCCATGGCTGGAGGACAACGTGCCCCGGGCCAAGCGCCCGGGCTGGGGAATGGCGATGACCCAAGGCCAGCTCAGCGACGACGAAGAACTCGCGGAAGTCACGCACCAAAGAGATCTGCAACGCCGGCTTTTTGATGCCGGGTTCGCGGGAATCTGCTTCCCGAAAGAGTACGGTGGCCAGGGACTGACCCCTGCGCACCAACAAGCCTTCGACGAGGAGATCTGGCCATACGAATGGCCGTTTCGTCTCCAGGTACCGACGCTGCAGCCGTGCGCCACTGTGATTCTCGACTACGGAACCGAGGAGCAAAAGCGCCAGCACCTCCCGGCCATCCTTTGCGGAGAGGAAATNNCTCAACGGCTCGAAGATCTGGACGACGGGCGCGTGGTGGGCGGACTGGGGGCTCTGCCTGGCGCGCACCAACTGGGACGTACCTAAGCATCGGGGCCTCAGCGTGTTCATGCTGCGCCTCCATCAGCCGAACATCGAGGTCCACCGGATCGAGATGCTCAACGGGTCGCGCGAGTTCTGCCAGGAGTTCCTCACCGACGTGCGCGTCCCGGACACCGACCGGATCGGTGACGTCAACCAGGGATGGACGGTCGGCAGCCGATGGATGTTCTACGAGAAGAGTTTCGGCATGTTGTCCTTCACCGCCCGGCCAACCCCGCCTGCCGGTGCCGAAGCAAGTGGTGGCTTCCGGGCAGGAGGTGTCGGCGCGGCTTATGTCAGCGAGGCTCGACGGGCCGGACGGCTCGACGACGCGGCGACCCGAGAGCTCATCGGCGAAGCCCACGCGCTCAGCCTGGCTTCGAGCGAGGGCATGTCAAGAATAGGGAAGGCGATGGCCGCTGGGAAGCTCAGCAACCAGGCCGCTGGACTCACCAAGATCATCGGAGGAACGCTCGGCATCCGTCAGTCCAACATCGCACTGCAGCTGACGGGATCCTCAGCGGCCGCATGGACTGAGGAGAACGAAGCAGCCGGGGCACGAGGGACCGCGTTTCTCGTCCGTCAGACGGGGCAGATCGCAGGAGGAACGCTGGAGATGTCACGTAATGTGGTGAGCGAGCGGCTTCTCGGAATGCCCAGAGAACTCAGCGTCGACCGCGACGTGCCGTTCCGCGACGTCCCGCGTGGTCCGTCCGCTCACTGAGTCGACTCAGTACGTGGTGTCTAGGCCCTCAGACATCTTCACCGCGGCCGGCGCCATTGCTGGAACGCGCCCCGCTCCGTACAATAGGAAGAGCGGGACGCCACGAGGGATTGACCTCGGGACAAAGACTCCATGCACAAGGGGATTTCGTAATGGCCGATGACGAGCTTTTCTTCATTCGGGAACGACAGCTGGACTACCCGGTCTTCGACTCCGACAACCATATGTACGAGAACACGGACGCGTTCACGAAGTTCATACCGTCCGAGTACCAAGGCATCGTGAAGTACATCGAGGAAGGCAACCGGACCAAACTCACCGTGAAGGATCGGATAAGCCGCGCCATCCCGAACCCGACGTTCCAACGGGTCGCGCCGCCTGGCGGCCAGAAGGACGACCCGCTTCAGCGGCGTTCGATTCCAGGCCTCGATGCCTTCTTCGATGTCGAGCCCCGGTTCAAGCTGATGCAGGAGTTCGGTATCTCGAGATCGCTGATGTGGCCCACGCTGGCCAGCGTCATCGAGCAGGCGATGCCAGAGGATCCGCTGGCGACGCACGCCGTACTCCACGCCCTCAACGAATGGATGTATGAGCACTGGACATTCGGCTACGAGAACGCTGTCTTCGCCACGCCGGCGATCGGCATGTCGATGGTCGATCGGGCCATCAAGGAGCTCGAGTGGGTGACCGATCGAGGCGCGCGGATCGTGTATATCCGTCCCGCGCCAGTATTCGGTTTCGGCGGACCCCGATCGTTCGCTCTTCCGGAGTTCGACCCGTTCTGGGAGGCTATGCAGGAAAAGGGCGTGGTCGTCGGGCTGCACAACACCGTGAACATGCGCTATCCCGTCGACATCGCCGAGCTAGACGGCACCCGGGAGACGGGCGGCTACTTCGAGCGCCCTTACGGCGCATCGGCACCGTTCCGCGCGCTGGCAACGCCACGCTCGCAGACGAGTGACCTCATCGCGTCCATGATCGGCCATGGCATGCTCTCTCGCTTCCCGCGCCTGAAGGTCGTGATCGTGGAACACTTCAACGAGTGGACCCGTCCGATGTTGAACCACTTCGCCGAAACGTATGAACGCGCACCCACCCTGTTCGACGAGGATCCACTCGAAGTGCTGCGCAGGAACATCTGGATCCACATCTTCCGCGACCCCAACCCTGTAGAGCTCATCGGCATGCTCGGCGTTGCCAACAGCATGTTCGGCTCGGACTTCCCGCACCCCGAGGGGCTGCGCGACCCCCTCGCATTCTCCGACGACATTGCGTCGCTGCCGCTCGAGGATCAGCGGGCAGTCATGGGCGGCAATCTTGCCAATCTCATGGAGATCGGATAGCGAGCGAAGAGCCTCAACGGGGATGCTCAGGTGGCGCGGTGTCTGCCTACATCCCCGTGCGGATGGCGGCGAGCGCCTCAAGCTGTTCGAGGTAGTCCTCCAATGATCTGCTGGCAAACCCGGCCATGATGATCGTCGCCCCCAATGCCGCTGTCTCACCGAGGACTTCCTGGGTCTTTGAAGGTTCACTGACGGGGTCGAGACGTTCGGTCGGGGGGAGCACCACCTCGAAACCCGATGGGACGTCCACCCGCTGGAGCCACTCGGCAGCCTGACTTGGTGTGACGGCGAACGGGCACCAGCCATCGGTGAGGGTGACCGCCCGACGCAGCGAGCGAAGTGTCCGTCCTCCTACCCAGATCGGCAGGTGTTCCTGTACGGCACACGGATCGACGACGAGTCCCTCGAAGTCATAGAACGGACCGTGGTACTCCGGCAGGCGCTTGGAGAGGGAAGCCCGTAGCGCCTTCAGTGCATCATCGGAGCGTAGTGCCCGGTCGTCGAAGGGAGCCCCGATGAGATCGAACTCTTCCTTCAGGGTGCCGACACCGACACCGAGGATCACCCGGCCATTGCTTATCTTGTCAAGGGTGCCGTAGCGCTTGGCGATCTCGAGGGGGTGATGGTAGGCGAGTACCAGCACAGAGGTAGCGAAACGGATGCGCTCGGTACGGGCGGCGAGATACCCGAACGTGGCGAGCGGATCCCAGTAGAGCGAACCCCGGCGGCCAAGCTCGGAGGACGGCAGGGCGATGTGCTCGCTGCATGTGAGGTGATGGTAGCCAAGGCGGTCGGCAGCCTCAGCGATTCGAGCCAGGTCCTCAATCGAACCCTCGTCAGCCCACTGGGCGCCCGAACGCGTAACGACGGGTGAACCGACCGCCAATTGAAACGTTGCCGTGCTCATACCAGCATGCACCCCCCGGCCTCGAAGGGCATCGATTGCCCGCTCATAGCTCTGCGTTTCACGTTAGTTGCTGATTGGACAGTAGACGAGCGGTGCCAGGGGCGTTACCGGCGACACCCAACGCCGAACGAGCAAGGCCGCGCCGAGGCTTCGGCGGCCACTGCCGTCGACGATGAGGGCGCCTCGCCACCCCCTGAGAAGGGTGGATTGTCTACCGCCGCCGTTCGGTGCATGATGATGCCGCGATTACTGACATGCTGGCGCGCCACTGCCCCGCCCTGCCGATGCAGTTTCGCAACACTGCCGTATGCAGCATCGGGACCGGGATGACGATCGAGCAATCACCGCACCCTGACAAGCCGTGACGAGAGACGCATGAACACGAATCGGACGATCGAGAGACCACGAAATAGGTGTCCTGAACCGCCTACCGAAGGAATGACGTGAAGATCGCAATTGTCGGAACCGGGGCCATGGGCTCGGTGTATGCCGCCCTCCTTGGCAAAGCCGGACACGAGGTATGGACCATCGACACGTGGCCGGAGCATATCGACGCCATCGCCACCTCGGGCCTGAGGGTATCGGGTGCCAGCGGCAACCTCGTCGTTGACAACCTCCATGTCGGGCGCGCGCCCCGTGACGCCGGACCCTGCGACGTGTGGATCATCGCGACGAAGGCATCGGCCGTCGACGAGGTGGCGGTGGAGATCGCACCGCTACTGGAGCCCGACAGTATCGTCATGGCGTTCCAGAACGGTCTAGGCGCGGGAGAGCGGGTGGCCCGCCACATCCCGCCGGACCACATCTTGATCGGGATCGCCGAAGGGTTCGGGTCATCGATCCCTGAGCCTGGACACGTGCACCACGAAGGCATGCGACTGATCCGAATCGGGGAGATGCACGGTGGCCTCACCAACCGGGCGCAGAGGATCGAGCAGGTGTGGCGTGACGCGGGGTTCAATGTCCGGGCGTTCGCGGACGTCACCCTCATGATCTGGGAGAAGTTCCTGTGCAACGTCACACTCAGCGCCCCGTGTGCGGCCTTCGACGCCACCGTGGGTGAGCTGATGGCGGATCCCGATGCCTGGAAGGTCGCTCTCGGGTGCACCTCCGAGGCATACCAACTCGGGGTCGCCCAGGGCATCTCATTCTCGTTCGACGATCCACTGCGGTACGTGACGGACTTCGCCGCCACGATTCCAAACGCCAGCCCGTCGATGCGCCTCGACCACCTTGCTCGACGACGCTCCGAGATAGACGTGATCAACGGAATGGTCGTCACGCTGAGCCTCGAGCTAGGACTCAGCGCACCCTACAACGAGACCCTCTGTGCCATCTTGCGGCATCGCGAGGCGAAGTTCGAGATGGATTAAATTCGGCTCGTAGTCAACTTCGAGCTGGCCCACACCAACAACCTTGGATCTTCAGCTTCAGCGTGTCCCGACTGTGTTACGCCAGAATCGAGCTACTTCTTTACGTACGCCGTGAAGAAGTCGGGGTACGCAGTGACACCTGGGAAGACCGTCTCGATTCCGCCTACACGGTTGCTGTTGTATGCGACCACCGTCGGCAGCCAGACGGCCCATACGGCAAAGGCGTTCTTCACTATTAACTCCTGAGCCTTCTTCCATAGCTGTATGTACTGAGGATCGTTCGGAGCGAGCCCACCCATTTTCGTCACCATTGCATCAAGGGTGGGGTTGTCGTAGCCGCAAAGATCACCCAGATGACCCGGGGTGTAGATGAACGAGATCGCATCAAGGCCGTTCCGGACCACGTCTGCGTCGGTTAGGTCGTAGAGGTGATTCACAAAGACGTCCTGCACGTACGTGGCCGGCGGACTATTCGACAGTTGCAGATTGACACCGATCTTCTTCCACTCTTGCTGGGCGATCAGGGCCAGCTGCTGGAGGTCGGTGCTCACCCCTGGCGCCATCGTCAGTGTCAGGCCCTTGGCGTAGCCGGCTTCGGCCAACAGCTTCTTTGCCTTGGCCGGATTGTAGGCGTAATAGCTGCTGAGGTCGGAAGGAAAAAGGTTGCTCGAAGACGGAACGAGCCCCCATGCGAGCTGGCCCTTTCCGCCGACCAGTGCTTGGTTGATTGCTTTGCGGTTAAGTGCGTAGCTGAGTGCTTGGCGTACACGGACATTTGCGAGCGGCCCCTTGGTGTCACAGAGAGGGAAATAGAGTTTGGACGTCGTGCTGGCGGCGAGCGACGTCTTGATGTCCCCGCCCTTCAGTGCCCCTATCTGTGTGATGTTCGAGGAAATCGCATCAACCTGTCCGGACTTGAGCGCGTCTATGGGCGCGGGAGTGCTGCTTGATTCGTTGACAAAATCGATGCCGCCGAGCTTGATGTTCTTGGCATTCCAGTACGTCTTGTTCTTCGCCAGGATCAGGCTTTGATCTGCGGCGTACTGCTGTACCCGGAATGGGCCGGCACCGAGTGGGTTGGTCACGGGGTTAGGGTTGTTTCGTGCCACCGCGGCTGGCGACAACGGCATCGTCGACATGTCAGCCAACAGCGGGAAAAAGGCACCGGCTTCGGGTTGCGAAAGGTGAATGGTAAGGCCGAGGTTGCCGTTCAGATCAATCGAAGATACGTCATGGATGGGCGCTGGGAAGGCAACGCTGGTGGAGGCACTGTTACGGAGAATGGTGAACTTGACCGCTGCGGCATTAAGGGGAGTGCCGTCTTGGAAAACGACCCCTGGCCGTAGCTTGATCGATATGGTCTCTGGGTCGACGATGGTCGCGGCCGTTGCCAGTTCTGGCGTAAGGCTGCCGTTGGGCTGCGCCCTGAAGAGTGAGTCGTTCACCAATTGACCGATGAAGTTTCCTGTGTCGTCCAGGTTCTCCTTTAGCGGGTCAAATGCGATCGGAACACTCAAGTCAAATGCGAAATTCATCACTCCGTTCGAGTTGTAACGAGCGGCAGATGACGACAAGGAACTCTCGGTGGCGCCACTGGACTGGGAGGCAAGTATCCCAATAGTCGGTAGTACCAAAAAGGCGCACAGGATCGGCTGGCAGTAACGCTTAACCTTCATTGATGGACCTCCTTGGTCGATTGCGCTGGCCGCAGAACCGCGGTACTCCGACGCCAACCACAACCGCATGAGGCCGCCGACCGACATGAGCGGCCACACCGCTACTGGCGACGCCAGTCGCCGAAGAATTGAGCAAGATATCCCCTGACCATCTTGAGTGACTTCTGTGTCGAGGAGCGAACTTTACACGGTATGTTTGGCGTCAAGGTAGTGACCGTGGCCGAAGTCCCTTGAAGGGGCTTGATGAAGAGTTGGTCGGGAGCTCGATGCTCACGCGACCCAAGGGCGGCGTTGCGGCGGCCGGCCGTCCCGCCCCACAGAAATGGTCCCGACGCAGTCCTGAAACCGTCCAAAGGTGAGCTTGCACCGATCCCAAGCAACGGATCAGGATTCGTGGCATTGTCCGTTGAGCGAGCCGCTCGGTCCGACGAGGGCGGAAGCCGGGCTCGAGACCCGAGGGAGAGGATACATTGACGATCGACCTAACTGGTGGCCTGAGCGACGAGCTTGAGTTCATCTTTGCGGAGCAGCCGGAAGATCCCGAAATGCGCGAATCCGTCAACGCCTGGGTCTGGGACGACGGCGTCGAATTCGGCCTTCCCCGTATCGGAGTCGAGGCGGTCGCCGATCAATGGGACACGCACGACGTCCAGGTCAATTTGGCGTTCGCCGATGGCCGCGTGTTCAACATCTTCGGTCCGGGTCCGATCCACGACCCTTTGGGAACCGATGGCAAACCCCGTGTCCTCGGTGCCGGACCACTCTCGTTCGAGCTGATTGAGCCCTTTGGGCACCTGCACTTGCGAGTGCGGGGTGAGGCGATTGCCACCTCCGTGGAGGCGCAGATACGTGGCGCCTTCGGGGGCCAAGGGGAGTCGACCCCGATCGAGCTTGACGTCGAAATTCGTCCGGCCGCGCCCCCATGGATGAACGGTGCACTGCGTGCAGAGGCGAAGCGCGTGCTCGACACGCAGGAAGAAGGCGACCTGATGGGTCATCCCTGGCGCTTCGAGCAGCTATGCCGAGCGACAGGCACGCTGCGCATCGGTGACGAAGGCTACGAGATCAACGGCGGGGCGAACCGGATTCGCCGTCAGAGTATTCGCCGCGTCGCAAAGCTTCGGGGGCACGCCTGGCAGGCGGGGCTGTTCCCAAGCGGCCGCGGTTTCGGCTACATCACCTACCCGCCTCGCGACGACGGCAAGGAAACCTATAACGAGGGCTATGTCTTCGAAGGTGACGGGCCGCTCATCCCCGCGCGCGTGGTCGACGCGCCATGGCTCCGCAAGCTCAGCCCCAAGGGCGAGGATGTGTCGTGTGTTCTCGAGACCGACAACGGCGAAACCGTGCCGATCGCAGCCGAGACAGTCGTGTCGACGTTCCACGTGATGCCGCCTGAAGTGGGTGGTGGCCTGCAGCTCCAGCAGGCCATTACCAAGTACACCTGGAACGGTGAGATCGGAACCGGCATGACAGAGCGCTCGACGGCGCCCCAGAACGTCGTTTGACGGCGACCCGTTTCGGCCGGGACGCGACGGCTGAGCAGGTCGCGCGCACTGCTGATCTGGTCGGCCGAGTCGCGATCGTCACGGGAGCGTCGTCTGGCATCGGTGTCGAGACCACCCGGGCATTGGCCCTTGCCGGTGCTGACGTCGTCCTCGCTGTGCGAGACGTGACCGCAGGCGAGACGGTGGCGCGCGCGATCTCTCCCGTGGCACGCGGCGAGCTGGATGTTCGGCACCTCGACCTGAGTGACCTTGAGTCTGTCGCCGCTTTCGCTTCGGGCGTATCCGGACCGGTTGACCGCCTCATCGCCAATGCCGGCGTCTCGAACACCCCCGACTCGCACCTACCCAACGGCCTCGAAGTCCGCTTCGCCACGAATCACCTCGGCCATTTTCTCCTGGCCCAACTCCTCCACGACCGTATGACGCATCGCGACGCGCGCATCATCGTCGTCAGTTCCGCTGCCCACAAGGGCAATCCTGTCCGGCTCGATGACGTGCAATGGAGGGCTAGGGACCATTCCTGGGGCCCTGCGTACGGCGAATCGAAGACGGCGAATATTCTCTTCGCGCAGGAAGCGACGCGCCGGTGGAGCCAGGATCGCGTCGTCGCCAACGCAGTTCTCCCTGGGTCGGCGTTGACACGCCTGCAACGGCACCATGGTGAGGAGTTGAAGCGTGCCATCGGGTTCATAGACGAGGAGGGCCGCCCCAATCCCATGCTCAAAACGGTGGCCCAGGCAGCCGCAACAACAGTATGGGCCGCAACGGCAGCCGAACTTCAAGGCCGTGGAGGACTCGTCCTCGAGGATTGCGACGAGGCGCCCCTGGCTGGGCCGGCAGTGCACGCGTGGTCGGGCTTCGACGCTTCCGTAGCGGATCCCGAGACGGCCCGCAGGCTATGGGAATTGTCAAGCGTGCTCGTGAATGACTACATGTAGTGGGCCTGGGAGGCGCTACGAGGTCATCCCGTGCAGTCGATTGGCGACGGCGCTCTTGGCCTCGGCGCTGTTGGCCCAGTCGAAGTCCCCGGTGATCGCCCGGTACCGTGCGGACTCCTGCACAATGAGCGTCCTGCGGACGCGAACGAACTCTCGGACAGGAGACTGAGGGTTCTCCAGGATCTGGCGGGCAAGCTCCTCGGCAGCGCTGATGTGGTCTCTCTCATCCACCAAGCGGGTCACCATTCCGCCGGCCCACGCCTCCTCGGCGCTGAACATCCGACCCGTCATGGCGACGTCGTTGGCGAACGCCGGATGGCCGAGCCTGGGGAGCAAGTCCGGCATCGCGAGCCCGACCTTCGTCTCCGTCACCTGGAACTTGGCCGTGCGAACGGCGACGAGGTGATCGCAAAGGAGTGCCGTGGCGAGAGCATGGCCGAGGCAGTAGCCGTGCACAGCGGCGATAATCGGCTTCCACGTCTCGCACTCGAGGAACGCCTCGCGCTCGGTGGCGCGGCCGCCCGTAGACCCTTCCTCCATCGATTTTTGCAGGCGCGCCTGCAAGTCGCCGCCGCTGGAGAACGACGGGCCGTTGCCCGACAGAATCGCGACGTTCGCCGCCTCGTCACCGTCGAGTCGCCGCACGGCCACACTGAGGGCCTCTAGGTCCTCGTCGCGGAACGCGTTGTGCTTCTCCTGCCGGTCAAACGCGATGTAGGCAATCCCCTCCCGAACTTCGTAGGTGACGGTCATCAGCGGCTCCTCGGCGGTTGAACAACGGTCGTGAACATAGTGCGGACGATACCCGACCTTCAGAATCCTCGACCTTTTGGATGATGGCGGCCTACGCTCTCTCGCTGGTTCGGTCAGGAACACCCAAGCGCACATGTTCAGCGTGATACACGGCTTCATCCAAGAGGCTGGCCACGTGATCGTCGTACAGGGAGTACACGGCGCTTCGACCAGAACGCTGTCGAGTCACCAATCCGAGTGTGCGAAGAAGTCTGAGCTGGTGCGATACCGCTGACTGCTCCATGCCCACGTCCTCGCTCAACTCGTTGACGGTAGTTGGTCCTCGTCGCAGTCTCCCGAGAATGAGGAGCCGACTCGGTGCAGTCAATGCTGAGAGTGTCTCGGCCACCGCCTCCGCCGCGGCCGCATCGAGGTGCGCTTGCGGTGCTTGCCCGGCAACACCATGTCCCATGGCCCCACGCTATCACGAAATGCTAGAATGAAGAGGTCTTCATATTATCTTGTATAGTGACGCGGGTGTTCCACCACGACCACCACAGCAAAGGCGACCAATCGGCTTCCGATGAGGGCAAACCCATAGCCTTCATTCCCCATGACGAGGCTGGTCACCGGCGGGCGGCCAATCGCGCCTTGGCGCTCTCTGCTCTCGGGCTCTTTGCGACGGGTGGACTCGAGCTGGTCCTCGCCGTCTTGACCCATTCGGTTGGACTCCTGAGTGACGCCCTGCACAATCTCTCCGACGTCAGCACGTCGGCCGTCGTCTTCTTAGGATTCCGGATTTCAAAGCGACAACCTTCGCCACGCTTCACGTATGGATACGAACGGGCAGAGGATCTCGCTGGTTTGGGTGTGGCGCTGGTCATCTGGGGATCGGCGGTCTTTGCCGGGATCGAGAGCTACCGCAAGCTGGTCGATCACGTGGCAACCACGCATCTCGGTTGGGGCATGGCTGGGGCGGTTATCGGCATCGTGGGTAACCAGGTCGTGGCTCGCTACAAAGGGTCGGTTGGCCGAAAGATCCAGTCGGCCACCCTGGTCGCCGACGCCCGGCATTCCTGGCTCGACGCCGTCTCCTCACTCGGTGCACTCGTCGGGCTCATTCTCGTCGCCATGGGCCACCCCCTGGGCGATCCGATTGCCGGGTTTGCCATCACTGTCTTCATCGCCCATGTCGGGTACGAGGTCACATCCGATGTTGTGGCTCACCTGATGGATGGAGTCGACCCCGCCATCCTCGCACGAAGTGAATCTGCGGCGGCCAACGTCCCTGGGGTCTTGAGCGCGACTGTCCGGGGGCGCTGGACCGGGCGCTCGCTGCGGCTCGAAGTCGTTCCCGAAGTTGAACCAACGTTGACCGTCGGCGCATCCGCGTCCTTGGCACACAGAGTTGAACGTGAAGTGCTACAAAGCGTCGTCGAGGCTCGCTTCGTGGATGTCCGGGTCCAACCCGCCGATCGCCCCTCGTGATGGCCACTGCGCTTTAGCTTGTTTTTCCAGCATTCCCTATGCTGCAGATGGCGAATGCTCCACCGCCCTCATCAATCTCGCCGAACCGATACGGCCAGCGTTAACAGCCTGTCAACGTGGTCGATCCGGAGGTGAACACGCGTGCCCACCCGCCCTTCCATCCCAGCCCGAATAGCGCTGCGCCGACCCTCCCTGAGCCCGGCGGACGTGTTCGTCGGAGCGCTCATGCTTGCCCTTTTCTATGTCGCAGTCCGCCTCGGACGGGCCATGACCGTCAACTTCACGCCGGGCCATTCAACGGAGCGGATCTCCACGAACTTGAGCAACCTGCCGTATTACGCGGCACGTTCATTAACCAGAATGCTTATCGCCCTCGGTATCTCGACCGTCTTCACCTTCGTGTACGGGACGGCCGCAGCCAGGCTGCCCAGGGCGCAGAAGATCATGGTGCCGATTCTCGACATCCTCCAATCGATCCCCATATTGGTCTTCCTACCGTTCTCCCTGGCCGTCTTCATCAATCTGTTCTCGGGCAGTCTGCTGGGGGTTGAGGCGGCGTCAATCTTCGTTATCTTCACCTCGAGGGGCTGGGCTATGAGGGAGGGATAGAAGCTGAACGTCATGTTCCACGCCTCCGAGGATGAGGTGCACCGGCAGCTCGACATCGCCATCCAGTGGGGTCGCTACGGAGAGCTCTTCGACTTCGACGCCCGCAGCGGACAGCTCACACTCGAACCCGCACAAGACACACCCCGGTAGAGGTCCCTACCACTGTTGCGAGTTCATCCGTCGGCGTGGACCCACCAGGTAAAGGGCGGCGATGAAGGCGCCGACGATACCAAAGAGCAGCCAACCGACCGCCGAGCCGACAATCCACGCCGTCTTCACCCTTGGGGACAATTGAGAACTAGGGCGTCGTGAGACGTCAATGACGGTCCACATGACCAGAACGAGTGACACCGCGTAGATAATGAGCGTTGGGGTGCTCGGGCTGATAAGCGCGGGATTCATGCATACCCCACAGCTTGGGCGGCGGGATCGCCGACCTCATGATGATAAAGGTCAGTCACGTAGTGCCTCACTTTCAAGAGGATTGGAAATGGCAGAGCTGATGCGATTCCGACGAGGAGAGCATTCCTCTCACGGCCCAACGTCGCGCGTTTGTTGGCCTTGACCCACCTCGAATACGAGCCCAAGGCCCGTTGCGGTAAGCAGGTATCGGGGGTGGGCCGGATCAGGTTCCAGTTTCTGTCGGACACGAGCGACGAATACTCGTAGGTAGTTCGGACTCCTTACCCCGCGAGCGCCCCAGATCTCTTCGAGAATCTGCTCGCGCGAGACGAGGTGTCCAGGACGCCGGAGAAGGATCTTCACCATGCGGAATTCGACTCCGGTGAGGAATATCTCGGTTCCATCTACATTGAACACCCTCCGTGCGGCGATGTCGATGACGAAATCGTCGGTGACTATCGGTTCCATTGGTTCTGACTTGCGCGCCCGTCGTACCGCGGCACGCATCCTGGCCAGGAGCTCTTCGACTCGGAACGGCTTTCCAACGTAGTCGTCCGCTCCCGCGTCCAGTGCAGCCACGACGTCGAGCTCATCCCGAGCATCCGCCACGACAATGATGGGAAGTTCAGTCCGCGCCCTTAGTTCACCCACCAGCATCGCCACATCGGATCGGGCCGGGTCAACGATGACTGCGTCGGCCCGGTGGCTCCGGAGGTGCGTGATTGCCTGTTCGACGGTCGCCACGGTGGCCACCTCGTATCCTCCAAAGCGCAACGCGGCTACCTCGACACGGCGCGAGCCATGATCCAGGTCCAAGAGAACGACGGTCACCGGTGCCTACTCACAGGGACGCGGAGCACGATCTGGCGTGAATTCATAGAGGGGGTTGAGCAGGACCAGCACGGAGCGAACTTCGGCCGGAGTTCCCTCCACCCGCACGCATTGGCCTGGGCGCATACCGGGGATCCCCCGGCGGCCCGTGAAACGAAGGGTGACAGCGCCGGTCTCGTCTCCGAGGACCACATCGCACCGTACCCATGGTCGGACGAAGGCGGTCACCGAGATGACCCGTCCCTCAAACGTGGAACGCCTGCGGGGCACCGCCGCCGAGATGGCGGTCCGGGTCACTTCTCCAACTTGACCAGTGCCTCATTGAGCTGGAGCACGTTGACGTAGGGAGACCCCAAGAAGCCGAGCTCCGCCCCTTGGGTCTGCTGGTCGATCAGGTGGGTGAGCACCGAATCAGAAAGCCCGGTTGCATTGGCCACCATGGGGATCTCGGCCCTGGCATCTGTCGGGGTGATGTCGGGGTCAATACCGCTGCCCGAGGTGGTGACCAGGTCTGACGTCGGGTTGACTCCCCGGGCGTGCCAGTACGCGATGAGGATCTTGGTGTAGCTCTCCAATTCGGCCGAGCGTGGGCCCAGATTGGTCGCTCCCGACGCTCCGGCCGCCCCGTTCGCCACCAGAGGGTCGTCGCCCGGGTGCCCGACCGGGCTCGGTGTCTTCTTGTTGGCGTCCGAGTAGGGCCCGAGGTCGTCGGGCCGCCCCTGGAAGACGCAACTGCCCAATGGGTGTCCCGGGCACTTCGTATCCGACCAGTTCTGCCCGATAAGCACAGAGCCGTTGGCGGTGATCGATCCGTCGGCCTGGTGCTTGAAGATCAGCTGGGAGAGGCCGACACCGAGGAGGGGGAAGACCAGTCCGAACAGGACCAGGCAGATGACACAGAAGATGGCGGAACGGCGGAGTTGGGTGAGCATGGTCAGTGTCCTTAGTAGGCGTGCAGCGCCGTGATGACGAGGTCGATCAACTTGATGAAGATGAAGGGGGCGATGATGCCGCCCACGCCGTAGATGAAGACGTTGCGACGCAGGATCGACGCCGCACCCGAGGGCCGCCACTTCACCCCGCGCAACGCCAAGGGGATGAGCGCCACGATGACGAGGGCGTTGAAGATCACGGCCGAGAGCACCGCACTCTGGGCGTTGTGCAGATGCATGATGTTCAATGACTTGAGCTGTGGGTAGGTGACCAAGAAGAGCGCCGGGATGATGGCGAAGTANNTGGCGATGGAGAACGTGGTCAGCGAGCCCCTCGTGATGAGGAGCTGCTTGCCGATCTCGACCACGTCGATCAGCTTGGTCGGGTTGGAGTCCAGGTCGACCATGTTCCCGGCTTCTTTGGCCGCGGTGGTCCCGGTGTTCATGGCCACGCCGACGTCGGCTTGGGCCAACGCAGGGGCGTCGTTGGTGCCGTCGCCGGTCATGGCCACGAGCTTGCCGCCTTGTTGCTCCGCCTTGATCAGCTCCATCTTCGCCTCGGGCGTCGCCTCGGCCAAGAAATCGTCGACCCCGGCTTCCTCGGCGATGGCCGCCGCGGTGAGCGGGTTGTCACCGGTGATCATGATGGTGCGGATGCCGGCCGCCCGCAGCTCGGCGAAACGCTCCTTGATCCCCGCCTTGACCACGTCCTTGAGCTCGATCACGCCGAGGATGGTGGCGTCCTCGGCCACGACCAGCGGTGTCGACCCGGCCCGGGCGATGCGGTCGACGATGTCGGTGAGGCCTTCGGGCGCGGTCCCGCCCTGGTCGATCACCCACTGGCGCACCGATTCCGCTGCACCCTTGCGGATCTGGTGCCCGTCGACATTGAGCCCCGACATGCGGGTGGTGGCGGAGAAGGGCACGAACTCATGGTCACCGGAGAACTCGCGCTCGCGGATGTTGAAGCGCTCCTTGGCCAAGACCACAATGGAGCGACCCTCAGGGGTCTCGTCGGCCAAGGACGCCAACTGCGCCGCACTGGCCACCTCCTCTTCGGTGTGGCCCGCGGTGGGGAAGAAGCCCGACGCCATGCGATTGCCGAGGGTGATGGTGCCCGTCTTGTCCAACAGCAGCGTCTGGACGTCGCCGGCCGCCTCGACGGCTCGCCCGCTCATGGCGAGGACGTTCTTTTGCACCAGCCGGTCCATGCCGGCAATACCGATGGCCGAGAGCAGGGCCCCGATGGTGGTCGGGATGAGACAGACCAGCAGCGAGACGAGGACCACAACCGACACCGTGGCGCCGGAGAAGTGCCCGAAGGGTTGGAGGGTGACCACGACGGGGAGGAACACGATGGTCAGGACGGCCAAGAGGATGGTCAGGGCGATCTCGTTCGGCGTCTTCTGACGATTGGCGCCTTCGACGAGGGAGATCATGCGGTCCAAGAAGGTCTTGCCGGCCTCGGCGGTGATCTCGACCACGATCCGGTCCGAGAGCACCGTCGTCCCTCCGGTGACCGCCGAGCGGTCGCCGCCCGACTCGCGGATCACCGGGGCCGACTCACCCGTGATGGCCGACTCGTCGACCGAGGCCACCCCTTCGATGATCTCGCCGTCTGAGGGAATGTGATCGCCGGCCTCGCAGACGACCCGGTCACCCTTGGCCAGGGAAGCGGCCGGCACCAACTCCTCGGTCCCGTCGGCCAACAGGCGCCTGGCCATGGTCTCTGACCGCATCTTGCGCAGCGCCGACGCCTGGGCCTTGCCCCGGCCTTCGGCCATGGCCTCGGCGAAGTTGGCGAAGATGACCGTGAGGATGAGCCAGATAGTGATCGACCAGTTGAAAATGCCCCCATGGGCGATCGACTCGATCAAGGTGATGATCGAGCCGATCAACACCACGAACATGACCGGGTTCTTGATCTGCACCCGGGGGTCCATCTTGACGACGGAGCCGACGAGCGCTTCTTTCAAGATCTCGGGGTCGAAGAGACCTCGGGCCTCGGCCACGCCGTGCGGCGCGTCGCGGGGTGGGGTTGGCATGGCGGTGACGGTTGTCATTAGAAGAGCTTTCCGTGACTGAACTGCTCGACGATCGGACCGAGGGATAAGGCGGGGAAGAAGGTGAGCGCACCGATGATGAGGATGACGCCGATGAGGAGCCCGATGAACATCGGGTTGTCGGTGCGGAACGTGCCCGCCCCGGCCGGAACGGGATTCTTGGCCGCCAGCACACCACCGAGGGCCAGGGCCGGGATCATGATCCCGAAGCGACCGATCAGCATGTCGATGCCACCGAGAATGTTGTAAAAGGTGGTGTTGCCCGTGAGGCCACCGAAGGCCGAGCCGTTGTTGTTGCCCTGTGAGGTCAGGGCGTAGAGGATCTCGGAGAACCCATGTGGCCCGGCGTTTTCGGGGGCCACCCTCCCGGCGTGGAGGGACACGGCTAGCGCCGTGACCGCCAGGACGGTAATCGGCATGACAAGGGTCCCCAGGCCGGCCAGCTTCACCTCCGCGGCCTGAATCTTCTTGCCCAGATACTCGGGCGTTCGGCCCACCATCAGGCCGCCTAAGAAGACGGCGATGATGGCGTAGATCAAGATGGTGTACATCCCGCTGCCCACCCCGCCCGGGGTGACCTCACCCATCATCATGCCGGTGAGCAGGGCACCGCCGCCGATGGGGGTGAACGAGTCGTAGGCGGCGTCGGCCGATCCGGTCGAGGTCTGGGTCGAGGTCACTCCGAAGAGGGCCGAGCTCGGCACGCCGAAGCGGACCTCTTTGCCTTCGGTGTTGCCCGTCGGTTGGTGGGTGAGGCCGGCGGCTTGGACGGCCGGGTTCGGCTGGTGCTCGGCCGCCACGGCGAATCCGACCCAGCAGCCGAAGAGGATGGTCATGGCGGCCAGGACGGCCACGCCCTGGCGCAGTGCCCCCACCATCTTGCCGAACATGTAGGTCAAGGAGACGGGAATGCACAGTATGAGAAGGAGCGAGAGGAGGTTGGTCAACCCGGTCGGATTTTCGAAGGGGTGGGCCGAGTTGATGTTGAAGAACCCACCACCGTTGGTGCCCAGTTGCTTGATGGCTTCCATGAAGCCGACCGGCCCGAGCGCGATGGTCTGGCTGACCCCGTTGAGCGCGTTGTGGACGTTGACCGGGCCGCTCAAGGTGTCGACCGCGCCCTGGCCGACGAAGATCAGGCCGCCGATGATGGCGATCGGAGTAAGGACGTAGAGCAGAGCGCGTACGACATCGACCCAGAAGTTACCGACCGTCGGTGAGCCCTTCTTGGAGAACCCACGGATGAGAACGAGCGCCGCCGCTATGCCCACGGCCGGGGTGACGAACTGCTGGACGGTGAGCGAGGTCATCTGCGAGAGATACGACATGGTCGTCTCGCCGCCGTAGTTCTGCCAGTTGGTGTTCGTCAAGAAGGAGGCAGCTGTGTTCCACGAGAGCGCCGGAGGCACTGCGCCCAGGTGCTGGGGGTTCAAGGGCAGCGAGCCCTGCAGGCGCAAAATGGCGTAGGTGATCCCCAAAGAGAGCCCCGAGAAGACGACGACAGAGCCGGCGTAACGCTTCCAGGTCTGCTCCTTTTCGGGGCTCGTGCCCAAGAGCCGGTAGATGGGCCGCTCAATGAAGGCCAGGTAGTGCACCCGTCCTTCGAAGACGGCCACCATGTAGGAGCCCAGGTAGCGCCAGATGAGCGCCATGGCGACGACGAGGACGACAAGGGTCCAGAAGAAGCCCATCTAGAACCACTCGGGCTTGAACATGGCGATGCCGAGGTAGATCAAGACAAGCCCCGAGATCGCGAGCAGGACGGCCTGGACGGCGCTCATACCCGGTCCAGTGCCCAGATGAGAGCCGAGAAGACCGCGATGAACGCGACCACACTGATAACAGCGAGGAAATCTGCCATGGCTTCATGGTGGCGGCGCCGGTGTCAACAAGAGATGAACAGATGAGGAAATGTATTAATACGATGTCAACAGAGTTAGCCTTTGCTTGCTCGTCTGAGCATCGGGGATGCTCCAGCTGGAGTCCGGGCTGCCGAACCGACATGTGGTGGGAGGGATTCACGGGTCGAGCCTGCTTGGGAAGTTCAACTACGCTCGAGGAGAGGGATGTGCCGGGAAGTCTGGTCGGCGTTCGGAGGACGGCGCCCTTGACCAGGAGATTTGACCCAATGATCGGCGACCCACGGGGTGACGGGCGTTCGGGTTCGGACGTGCAGTCTTCGGATGTTCGCAACGAAGGAGCCGCTATGGGCAGCCTCCGTGGATGAGATTGGCGCACCTGACGGTGCGTCCACCCACGCCAACGGCGGCCAAGGGGCATTGCCCAGTTGGCGGTGGGAGGCGCTCCGCACGACATTCTGGTTGGTGCCCTCCGTCCTCGTCGTGGTTTCTGCCCTGGTGTTCGTGACGACCTTTGAGATCGATCTCGCGGCATTCCATCACCGACTCACGCTCCCGTACTGGATCCGAACGGGAGGCGCGGATGCTGGTCGCCAGGTGCTCATCGCCATCGCAGCCGCTGTCATCACCGTCGTTGGTGTGGTGTTCTCCATCACCATTCTCGCCCTGACGTTGGCATCACAGCAGTTCGGTCCGCGCATGATGCGGAATTTCATCCGGGACATCGGCAATCAGATGACCCTCGGAGTCTTTGTCGGCACCTTCGTGTACTCAGTACTTGCACTCGGTTCGATAACCACGGATCCCAAGGGCGATTTCGTACCCCATCTGTCCATTACCATCGCCGAGGGACTCTTGTTGGTCGATCTCGGCGTCCTCATCTACTTCATCCATCACATCGCCAAATCGATACAACTCCCCGAGGTCATCGCGGGGATCGCCCGCGATTTGGCCCGCGCCATTGACGCGGAGTTCCCGTTACAAAGAGCAGATCAGGAGGATGCAGCCAGGTTGACGGTCGGCAGATCAGTTTCGGAGCTCGTGCAGCTCCTCGATGAGCGTGGGGCGGTCGTCGCATCGAGCGCCAGTGGCTACGTCCAGTTTGTCGGCTACGCCCAACTCGTCGCCATAGCCTCGCACACAGATTCGGTGATCCGCCTTGATCATCGCCCAGGACACTTCATTGCCACGGGAAGGCCGTTGGCAACGGTGTGGCCGGGCGGCGCTGCGGGCCAGGTGGCCATGGCCCTGTCCAAGGCCCACGTCACCGGGCCGCATCGCACGCTCATGCAGGATCCTGTATTTGCCATCGACCAGCTCGTCGAAATCGCCATCCGCGCCCTCTCCCCGGCCGTGAACGATACCTTCACCGCCCTGACCTGCATCGACTGGCTTTCTGCCGGCCTCAGTCAGGTCTCCGGCCGCGCCCTGACGGAAGGTGTCTATCGCGACCGCGACGGCCGTGTGCGGCTGATCGAGACCGACCCCTCTTACGCTCGGATGGTCAATCGTGCCTTTGACAAGATTCGTCAGTCCTCCCGCGGCATGCCCGCAGTCATCATTCGAATGCTCGATGCCCTCACCTCGATCGCCACCGATGCCGTCTCTCCACTCCAGCTCGCCGTCCTGCTGCGCCAAGGCCAGATGATCGTTCAGGCAGCCGAGGAATCGGTGCATGAGGCAAACGACCTACAGGACATCCGCGCCAGGTTCGAACGCCTGAGAGCCGTCAGTGGGGTCGATGACGAGAAAGCGCTTCCCGGATTCGAGCTGCCTGAGGGGCGCAAGTCCTAAAATGCCTGAGATGTCCGCGCGTCGTGGCGACCGCCGGCCGGTAACCTTCTGCGGGTTCGCAGATTCGAGCGGTCCGGACGGCTGAGCCAATGGATTCGGGCCCCACCGTCGTTACGACCCATAGGAGCATCATGGCTGATTCCGAGAGCGATGCGGCAACCAGCGCTCCGCTGGCCACAAACTCAGATGACATCGACGGGGTCGAGGCAGCCGGTCACTTTCGCATCTACCTCGGCGCGGCGGCGGGCGTCGGAAAGACCTACGCCATGCTCAATGAGGGTCACCGGCGCAAGACGCGGGGCACTGACGTGGTCATCGGATTTGTCGAGTGCCACCGTCGACCAAATACCGAACAGGTGATCGGGGATCTCGAGGAGGTTCCTCGAAAAAGGATCGAATACAGGGGGGCCACCTTCGAGGAAATGGATCTCCAGGCCGTGCTCGACCGCCACCCCAAGGTTGCCCTGGTTGACGAGTTGGCCCACACCAATGTGCCGGGATCGAGCCAGAACGAGAAGCGATGGCAGGACGTGATGGAGCTGCTCAACGCGGGGATCGACGTCATCTCCACCGTCAATATTCAGCATCTCGAAAGCATCGCCGACGCAGTGGAGCAGATCACCGGCGTGCCGATTCGCGAACGTGTCCCCGATTGGGTCCTTCGCAAGGCCGACCAGATCGAACTCGTCGACTCGTCCCCGGAACAGCTTCGACGCCGCATGGTCCACGGGAACATCTATCCCCCCGAGAAGGTGCCCAAGGCCCTGACCAACTTCTTTCGCGAGGACAATTTGATGGCGCTGAGAGAGCTGGCATTGCGCTTCCTGGCGGACGAAACAGAAGAGGAACTTCTGGCCCATCTCAGGGATCGGCATACGAATGCCCTTTGGGATACGAGTGAGCGAATACTGGTCGGCATCACCGCGGCACCGGGTACGGACACCATTGTCCGTCGGGCATCACGGATGGCCTCCCGGATCAAAGGGGAACTGCACGTTCTGCACATCATTTCCGGGGAGAGTGCCAACCGATCGCATGATGCACAACTCGACGTTCTGCGCCAGTTGACTACCGATGTCGGGGCGCACTGGTACGAGATCCGTGCCGACGACCCTGCGCAGGCGCTCTTCGAGTTCGCACGGGCTCACCAGATCACCCAGATCGTGGTGGGTTCGAGCCGTCGCAGTCGATGGCAGGAGCTCAAGAGCGGCGGCTCAATCGTGCGTAAGATCTCCCAGCTCGCTGCTCCTGCTGGGATCGACGTTCATATCATCGCTCGCCGTGATCCGAAGTCGGTTGGGACGGAGACAATCGGCGATTCCGAAGAACCTTGACCAGTCGGCGTTATCTGACTCAGAAGAACTTGCCGTGTTGCAACTGCTCAATGATCGGTCCGAGGGAGACGGCCGGGAAAAAGGCCAGCCCACCGACGATGAGAATGACGCCAGCGAGCAGGCCCCCGAACATCGGCGAATCAGTGCGCATCTTCCCTTGCGACCCAGCCAGGGCGGGGTTGCGCGCCAGAACGCCCGCCAGGGCCAAGGTGGGAATGATGGCACCGTAGCGGCCAACGAGCATCCCAATCGATCCCGTGACGTTGTAGAAAGCAGAGTTCGCTCCAAGCCCGCCGAACGCGGAACCGTTCGTATTGACCTCCGAGGTGAAGGTGTAGAGGATCTCGGTGAAGCCGTGCGGGCCTGCGTTCAGGGGACCGGCACGTCCGGCGTGAATCGAGACCGCTATGGCCGCGAGAATCAACACGGTGATGGGCATCACGAGCACGGCCAGACCGGACAGTTTCATTTCTCTTGCCCGTATCTGTTTTCCGAGGTATTCGGGGGTTCGACCCACCATGAGTCCGGCGATGAACACGGTCATGATCGCGAATGCCAGGATGGAGAAGAGGCCACTCCCGACGCCGCCAGGGCTCACTTCGCCGAGCATCATGCCCGAGAGTGCGCCGAACCCCCCCACGGGAGTGAAGGAGTCGAGGGAGGAGTTGGTCGCTCCACTGGACGTCTGCGTGCCGGCAATGTCGTAGAGGACCGAGGAGGTGTTGCCGAACCGGACGTCTTTGCCTTCCATGTTGGGACCCGCCCGCTGGACACCGGCCGCAGCCACGGCTGGATTGCCCTGGTGTTCGTATGCTGCGGTGAAGGTGAGCCAGCCCGCGAACAGCGTTCCCATGACGATCAAGATCGTCACACCGGCGCAATGACCGAACCATTTTGCCGAACGTGTACGTGAAGGCGACGGGAATCATCATCATGAGGACGATGGACACTAAGTTCGTCAGACCCGTGGGGTTCTCGAACGGATGGGCGCCACTCGTGGCGAACATTCCCCCACCATCGCTGCTCAGCTGCTTTATCGCCTCCATGGACGCGGAAGGACCCCGCGGCAGGATCTGGGTCACACCGTTGAGAGCGTCATGAATCGAAATCGGACCAGCAAAGGTCTCAACGGCACCTTGGCCGGCAAAGATCAGAGCCGTTACGCCGGCGATCGGCAACAGGATATAGAGGCACCCGCGCACCAGGTCTACCCAGAAATTCCCGATCGTGCCCGAACCGCTTCGAGCCAGACCGCGGATAAGGGCGACGGCGACCGCCATGCCCACCGCCGCGCTGGTGAACTGGGCCACCATGATTGCACCGGTCTGCGAGAGGTACGAGAGCGTCGATTCACCGGCGTAGGACTGCCAACTGGTGTTGAATACAAAAGAGACTGCCGTGTCAAAGGAAAGTGCCGGGGAAACGCCCGGCAAGTGCTGGGGGTTCACCCCGAGGTGGCCCTGCAACCGGAGAATGGCGTAGGCGAGTAGGAGACTGATCCCGGAGAAGACGATCAACGAGGATCCGTAGCGGGTCCAGTGTTGCTCGTCATCAGGGTGCGTTCGGAGTGACCGGTAGATCGGTCGCTCGAGCCACGCCATCCACCTCACCCGGCCGTCGTAGACCGCCTCCATATACGAACCGAGAAATCGCCAGCTCAGCGCCAGAACCGCGACGGTGAGCACCAGCGTCCAGAAGAAGCTCATCGACCTTGGCCCGGTCGAGAAGCTCGAAGACATCGTTCACAGCTCGTTCCCGTACTCGTCCCCACAGGTTGAGTCAGGCCGTATCAATAAGACGTTAATAGCGTCTCATTCGTATAAACGCTTTGACAACACACCCTTGGGTCAGCCTGCCGGATACCACTGCAGGTGGCCAGAGGCTGCCGGTGTTGAGCGCAGACACCTCCGTTCACCATCTATTACGACATTCCTGCGAGATATCTACGGTTTGTTCACGCCTTCTTCGAACAGAATGACGAGATGGATGTGCAGTGATGTGGGATCGCGTGCTACTCGCGCTCGACCAATATGAGTCGGGGCAGTCCGCCTTACGCATGACGACGAAGTTGGCCGCGGTGACCCATAGCGAGGTCCGAGTGCTCCATATCCGCGCGCTCTCCAAGTGGGCTCGAGTCCCTCCGCTCGAATCTCCCGCCGAGGCTGAATACCTCGTGAGTGAAGCGGTCTTTTCGTTCCGGCTCGCCGGAGTAGGCGCCGAAGGCCACTATTCCTCCGTGCTCGAAGACCGGGTGGCCCTTCGAATTGTCGAGGAGTCACTGATCCACATGTGCGATGCCATCGTCCTCGGAACCCGTCGGCTACATGGGATCGGCCGGCTCTCAGGGAGGGGTGTCAGGGAGCAGGTCTTGAGGTTGTCACCTCTTCCGGTCATCGCCTCTCCAACTCCCTTGACCAATGCCATCCACATACCCCTCGGGGATGGGGCTCATCGGAACGGCCACTCGGGCCAGGAGGGTTACCGCACGGGTGACGACCACCGACGATGAAGCGTCCGTGTGGGCCCACGCGGCCGGGCCAGGCCGAACGAGCGAACCTCGCCCGACCTGAAAAGGGGGTCGTGCAACGCTACGCCAATGGTCGTGGTCGAACGATCGCCATCGTCGTGTGTGGAGAGATATTCTGGCTGCTTCTTATCGGCCTCGTGCACAGCGACGGCGTCGGGACGAAGCTGCTCTTGGCTGCACTGAGTGCCCTGGTGCTCCTGCTCGCGATTCGGTGCGGGTTCTCCTTCGTACTTGTCCTGACGCCCGAATACGTGACGACGAGGACTCTGACTCGCACCAGAACATGGCGGTATCAAGAGCTTCGCACGGCGCAGCTCAGCACCGGATCTCATCGACGGTCGAATCGGAGGGTCGTCATGATTACTCCCAGACTCGGATGTCCCTACCAATTTGCCATCCCCGAAGTCGACCCCGAATGTCCCTCCGCCTTTGACACTGCCGTAGAGGAGATCAATACGCGCATCTTTTTTTCGCATCTGCAGGTGACGTTAAGTCTCATCATGAAGGAGAAGGGAGGTATTCGCCGCCCGCTATGGTGATGCAATGGGGTGGCCAGATCGCATGATCGTTCGTGGCTTCGGTCTGTTGGCCGCCACGGTGGCCATCTCATTTGCCTTCGCAAGCACGGTCGGCGCCGCTGATGTCGGCGCTAAATCGATCCTCACCTCAGCGCGAGCGGAGATCGCGGCGCAGACGGGGGTCCATGTGGTGTTCACGGCGCATTCCGGCTCCACAGGAATCACCGAAACGATTGTCGCCGACGTCGGAGTCTCGAGCGGCTCCGAAATTATTTCCGAGGGTTCGGCTGACGTCGCCATAAGGGTGACGCCTTCATCCGCCTACGTGAGTGGTAACTCATCCGGCTTGACCACGTTATTCGGCATGGGATCGGCCGCGGCGAAGAGGCTCGGAAGCAAATGGGAATCCTGGAAGGCCGGAACCGGTCAGTACACCAATCTAAAGGGAGACCTCACCATGGAATCGGTCTCCGCTCTCCTCCCCAAAGCCAAGGGAACGAAGGTGTCCACCCAAGTTCGCCAGTCGGGCACGGTCGACGTTCTCACCTGGGTGACCCTTGCCACGACGTCGGTACCGAAGTTGTCGAACACGCTCAGCATTCCGGCCGCAGGACCAGCCCTCCCGATGACCAAGACTGCGACCGCTTCAGGAGGCACCAAAATCTCAACGCTGCTGTCCAAATGGGGGGAGGATGTCGTCGTCCAGCCACCTCCAAGTGACAGGACCGTGCCCTCGAAGAGCAGTTAGCAGAAGGTCTTGTCCACGCGACGCTCACTAGTATGAGTGACCAGTTACCCGCCAAGTATCCTCGCGACGGCATCCGCTCCCACCTGAGCGATCTCGCCGTCTATCTCCTTGGTCACCCCGCTCACGGCAACGGCACCTATGACGTCACCATCTACTTTGATCGGTACAGCCCCTTCAAATGGCGCCATCCCTGGCAACGCGACCATTCCGATGAGTCCCTCACGCACGTTGATCTCGAATTGCTTCGACGGGGTGCCGAACACCGCCGAGCTCTGCGCCTTCATGATCGCGACCTGGACGGTGCCGACCGATACCCCATCTTCCCTTTCGAAGTAGATCAAATGACCGCCCGCATCAACGATTGCCAGATCAATGACAAAGCCCTTCTCGTGGGCAAAGTCCGTGCATACGTCCGCAATGCGCTTTGCGAGTTCCAGTGTCAATACCTTCTTGGACGGCAACTCCATCTTTCCCCTCCTCGTAAGCGTTCGCCAAACTCGGTCGGAATGCATACGCTTGTTCGGTGAGCGAATATAGCCCTATGGACACAGCGGGTCGGGTGACCGCAGAGGAGCTGCACTGGGATCCGTACGACTATGACCTTCATCGTGACCCGCACCCGGTGTGGCGGAGGATGATGGACGACGCCCCCCTCTACCGCAACGAGCAATTCGACTTCTGGGCAATGACACGCTTCGACGACGTGTTGAACGGTCTCGTTGATTGGAGGACCTTCTCGTCCGCTCAGGGAGACCAGCTCGAGATAATCCGTGGTGGCCCGATACCTGAATCCCAGAACTCGATCATTTCGAATGACGCCCCCTACCACACATCTTTGCGGCGACTCTTGAGCCGGGCGTTCACACCTCGCAGTGTCAGCGACCTCGAATCCGTCACCCGCCGGTTCGCCCAAGAGCTACTGGACGAGCACTCGGGTTCGACGAGCTTTGACTACGTCGAGGACTTCGGGAGCCGCCTCCCCGGGATGGTGATTGCGACGATGCTGGGCATTCCCGACGGTGATCGTGAGTACATCCGCCGCACAACGGATGAGCAATTGCACCGAGAACCAGGCGAACGTGATATGCAACGGCATCACCGCGTGGCTGCCGAACTCGTCAGTTACTATTCCGAACAGCTCGCCGATCGTCGCGCCAAGCCCCGCGACGACATGATGAGCGCCCTCTTGGCCGCGGAGATCACCGAGGACGATGGCTCCTCCCGGAAACTGACAGATGCTGAAGCGGTCGCGTTCATCAAGCTCTTGTCAAGTGCCGGCAACGAGACGACGGCTAAACTCATCGGCTGGATCGGCTCGAGCTTGGCCAAGTTCCCAGGCGAGCGGGTCAAGCTGGTCAAGCACCCGGAGCTCATCCCCAATGCCGTCGAGGAGATCCTCCGCTACGAACCCCCGGCGCTCTGCCTGGCCCGCGTGGTGCGGCGCGATGTCGTCCTGCATGGTGAGGTCGTTCCCGAAGGGGGGGTCATGGTCTTCATCCAAGCCGCCACCGGGCGTGATCCCCGTCAGTTTCCCGATCCCGATCGCCTGCATGTAGAGCGCAAGATCGAACGCCACCTTTCCTTCGGCTTTGGCCCGCACGTCTGCCTCGGCGCACCCCTCGCCCGACTCGAGGCTCGGATCGCTCTCGAAGAAACGCTGCTCCGGTTTTCAGAGTGGGACGTCGACTGGGAAGGATGCGAAGTGGTCCATACAGGAAGTGCCGTGAGGGGATATTCGAAGCTCCCAATCCGCGTCGATTGAAGCGCGGTCCGGGGGCCTGATCAAACCCGAGGATCATCCCCGCCGGTTGCTGTCGCCCCCTCACTTTCCGTGAGATACCAGTCCTCCCGACCGGCCTTGCGGGCCCGGTACTTGGCTGGGTCTTCGTGAATGAGGTGCCACCATCCGGCGAGCGCGACCAATCCAAGAATGGGCCACTCGAACGTGTAGAACCAACTAAGGAAGTGGCCCCCGAGGGCTCGGGTGGCCTGCCACCACGTTGCTGCGCCGCACGCCGCCACGAGTATCGCGAACTCCGTGTGGAGCGTGAATGCTCTGCGGGAGAACCAGCGCTGGTGCACCGAAACAGTGTACGTACTGCATCGATTTTGTGCTCAGGTTGAACCCGCCGTCAGTGGGCTAACTTCTCGTCGCTGACGAGCAGTTCGACCTGGCGAAGACGGTGGTCGCGGGACGTGAGCACCAGAAGGGGCACGGCTGCACTGACCACGGCGAAGACCATGAGGGGGATGAGTATGAGGAATGTCATGATGTGCAAACGCAGGTGGACGGTGCGGACCTGCGCCATCTCCTTTGTGCACAAGGTACGAAACGAACCGTCGGACACGCTGTGGGCCCCCGTACTCTCCGCCAGGATTCTCGTGGGGGTGACGCGTGGGCGGTCGGGCGGCGATCGCCGAGGGTCCCCATGAGTCGCCAACTAGTGTTCATTACGTGAATCCGGGGGCCGAACAATTGGGATTGGCGCCTGTCGTTAATGCCAAGAAGTCCAGGTCAAAGCCTGCAGATCGGCCCTTCCAGATAATTGCTCTGGTCGCGGGCGCCTGCCTTATCGCCTTCATCATCTTCATTGCGGTGCGCCCGTCGGCAAACGACCATCGGACACTCGGGATAGCTGCGCTCAAGGCGCCGCCGCCCGCCGTTCTCCATGCCGGTACGGTTGCTCCTGCCTTCACGCTGCCGCGACTGGGAGGCGGTGCACCGGTGTCCGTGACCGCCTTTCGGGGAACTCCGGTGATCATCAGCTTCTTCGCGTCGTGGTGCCCGCACTGCCGCTCTGAGCTGGCGGCCATGGGATCGATAGCCAGGCAGAACGCCGGCCGCGTCGCCGTGGTCGGCGTCGACTCCAACGACGGTTCCGGCGGCGATGCCGAAAAGCTCCTCACCGCGGCGCATGCCACGTACCCGGTGGGTCTGGACGTCAATGCGCAGGTCGCTTCCCGGTATCTCCTCACGGCGCTGCCCGTGACCTATTTCGTGGATGGACGCGGCAGGGTGGTGGGCTCGGCACTCGGCGCGCAGGGCACCGCCTCGCTGGAACGATGGGTCGCCCGCCTGACCGCCGCCCCGTCATGAGCGTCGACATCGGGGAATCGGGATCGGAACTCGAAGGCCGACCTGAGGGGGGCTCTGAGGTTGGGCAGGCGCCTGGCGCCAAGCAGGTCGTCGACCGGGCCGCCGCATTCGCCGTCGTCTCGCCCGCCGTCCCCCGCAAATTCGTCTACTGGCTCCTGGCCGGCGCCGCCGTGCTCGGGCTTGGTGGTCTCGCAGTCGAGCACCTCTTCTCTTCGACAGGGATCAATCCGGTGCCCGCGGCTCACCGGCACGCAACAACGACCACAGTCACACAGCCTGCGGTGTCACCTCCCGCAGGCGGAAGCGAGCAGCTCAGCGCATCCCTCCCCGCGTTCATGGATCTGACGGACCTGCGCGCCACTCCTGCCCCCGAGTACACCCTGACCGATCAGGCTGGGCGACCGTACCCCCTGCCCGGTCAACCAGGTAAGACAGTTGTGCTGACCTTTTTCAACGGCTCCTGCAACGACATCTGCCCCGTTGTGGCGGCCGAGATTCGCCAGGCCGACACCGACCTCGGAGCGGAGGCAGCGAAGGTGGACTTCGTCACGGTGAACACCGACCCTTCGGCCCTTGCAGTTTCGAGCCTCTCGGGCGCTGAGGCCGAACTGGACGGGGTAGCCAACTGGCACATCGTGACTGGTCCACTCGCCACCATGAACGCCGTATGGAAGTCCTACGGGATCACCATTTCCGTCGTGCGGCACACGGGGGTCGAAGCCCACAACAATGTGATCTACTTCATCGACCCACAGGGCAAGGAGCGCTACCGTTCCACCCCGTTCGCCAACGAGAACCGGACCGGGGTCTATTCGCTCCCGTCGGAGGACGTCACGCGCTGGGGCTCAGGGATCGCGAGCTTCGCCGGCAAGCTGGCAACCCAATGAAGGATGACCCGAGCTCCAGCGGCCAGAAGCGGCCCTGGTATCGCAGAAGGGCAGTTATCGTCGCCCTCGCCCTCGCCGCGGTAGTGGCCGTCACGGTGGTGACGGACCTCCCCGTGCATACGTCACGCGCCTCCGACATATCCAGCGAAGAAGGAGTCCTCTCCGAGCTCAACACGGATTTGGCACCGTGTGTCCTGGCGGTGCACGAGGCGCTCGTGATCTGGGGTGATCAATCGGCGCATACACTCAGCGCAGCTGACCAGGCGACGTCAGCCTCGTTGCTGCGCGACGATCAAAACGCCTGCTCGTTCACCAACCAGACCATATTCGACCTCTCCAACATCGAGGTCCCAGGTTCGCCCGCAGGCAAGGACATGGGGGATCTGGTGGCAACCTCGGTGCTATGGACCACCTCCGACGCACTCAGGGCGATAGAGGCGGTGCAGGCGCTGATGCTCAATGGGCACGACACCCAGGCGCAAAGCGCCCTCCTCAAAGCTGAGCGTGCGATGGCTGCTGATCGAAAGAAGAGCTTGGCCGAACTGGCACGCGCCGACAGGGTGCTCAACACCCGTCTCACCCGTCCGGACATTCCTGCCGAGCCAATATCGGCACCGGCCACCTAGTCCCCTACCCCGCGCCCTCCCTTCGTATCATTGCGCCACGCTGCTCCACTGGTTCGGCGTACCCGCGTGCGTCCTCCTTGAGCAATCGCCGGAGCTCGGCGTCTGGTTCGGGATCGCTGTGCAACCAGCGCATGGCATTCATGAAGATCACGGGAGCGAATATCGCTGTGGCGATGAGCCACAGCACCATGGCGGCCACCTGCTGGTCCGCCGCCTGGCTCAATCCGTGGCCCGGCACATGGCGGAAATTGCGATACCACCCGGATTGTGACATCCCTACCAGGTACGCCTCAGTCCAGAGCTGCCACATGGCGAGTGCGCCAAACACGGCACGCGAGAAGGTGCCTGAGCGCGGAGCGAGAGGCGGGGATTCCACCAGCTCCAACCAGAACCCGGTCCCTGCCACAATGAGGGTCAACGCCTCGAGTGCAGTGAGCCATGGATTTCCGGAGATAGCCCTCACCGCGGTGGGAGTGAACCACCACACCATGACCAACCAGTCCAGGAGAAGGAATCCCACCACCCGCAGGTGCTCGGGGTGGCGCGCCCGGGATCGGGCCAGTGAGGACGCCATCGCCCCACTGGGCCATGGGGCTCCTATGGCCACCAGTGCGGGAATGGCGACGGCCCACAGGCCGTAGCGGAGAACCAACCCCCATTCGTCGCGTGTGGCGAAGTGCGAGAGGGGCGGAACGAGCGTCATCACCCACACGAGCGCAGCGGCGGAGAATACCCACGGGCGTAGCCCTCGAGAGGTCGGGCGCGGACGATTGTCGAGAGTTCTACCTCTCACCGGGTCGAGCGACGCTGGAAGAAACCCCACAGCATCACGACGAAGAGCGTGCCCAAGGGAATGGCAAGCGTCAAGGCCTGAGTCCCAGCGATATCTGATGCCAGCATCAGCTTCCCACCTCATTTGTCCTAGAGCACATAGAACAGTACCCAGAACAGGGCGGCCACCACGCCAATGAAGCCCCAGTAGTACGCGCAGCCTTCCATACTGGCGCGGAACATCCGGGCAGCTGGCAACGTCGATTGCGCCGTGCCGCCGTCCTCGAGCAGCGCGCGGCGTAGCCGGGCCTGGCGCGCCAACAGCGTTTCGATCCAGTAGAGGCCGCTGAGGAGCAACGCTATGTTCAGGGCGGCCCAGCCGATGAGACACGAGGCGTAGCCACTCGAGCCCGGGAAGAACGGCAAGTCAGTGAGTTGCCAGATCTGCAGACCGACGGCGAGGAGAGTGCCGAGTACCGATGTCCAGCCTGCCACTTCCCAGTCCAGTGCGACCCCGGAGCGGAATCGTCGCACCCCGTAGAGATTGAGGACCGCACAGGCAACCGTGATGGCAAAAATCGCAGCACCGGCGGCCGTGGGGGCCGTGATGCCATGAGGGCGCCACAGGTCTTGGTTGTTAGCCGACCGGAGGTAGAAATACGCGAAGGCCAGCGAGGCGAATACAAAGGTCCAGATGCCGATGACGAGGCGCCCGCCCGTCCACAGCGCGCCTTCTTGGGCTCGCAGTTCGAAGGCGATTTCCTCCGGGGTCTCATTGAGATGCAGGAAGTCTTCGGACCGCTCCGTCACGGTTTTGTCGTCTGACACGGCGTCTCCCATCACAGTATCGGTGGGCGTGGGTCGAGGTCGTCGCGTCCGCCCACAGACAGGTCATCGGGATCGACCGGGTTCGAAGAGACGCGGCCAGCGGCGATCAACTCGTGGCCGAGGTCGGCCACTGCGGGCGCATCACGCTCTCCATAGTGATAGGGGTCGTCAAGCACGACGGGGATGCGTTCGAAGTTGTACCAGGGAACGGGCGTCGCCGTCTGCCACTCAAGACCCCGCGAGTGCCAGGGGTTGTCCGGCGCCTTCCTCGGGTTTATGTAGACCGACCAGATGAAGTTGATGATGAAGAGAAAGAAGGAGGCCCCGAGGAAGAAGGCGCTAACCGATGAGATGTCGTTCAGCGGCTGCAGGTTCTGGGCGTACTCGAAGACCCGGCGTGGCTGGCCGAGCAGTCCGACCAGGAAAAGTGGAAAGAACGTCAGGTTGAAGAAGATGAAGAACGTCCAGAAGTGCCACTGGCTCAACTTGCGGTTCATCGTCTTACCCGTGATTTTGGGGAGCCAGTAGTACAACCCGCCGAAGAGGGCGAAGATCAAGCCCCCCATGATCGTGTAGTGGAAGTGCGCCAACACGAAGAAGCTCCCGTGCACGGTCACGTCGACGGGGACGTCGGAGAGAAAGACACCCGTGATGCCGCCGATGAGGAAGTTGAACAGCATGCCCAGGCAGAAGAGCATCGGTGGATCGAATCGTATCTTTGCCTTCCAGAGGGTACCCAGCGTCACCAGATAGAGAAATCCAGTGGGAATCGAAATGAGCTCGGTCGTGAGCATGAAGAGTGGGCGCATGTCCGGATTGATGCCGCTCTGGAACAGGTGGTGCTGCCAGACGAAGAACGACAACAGCGCCACTCCGAGCATCCCGGCCGCTGCCGTCCTGTAGGCGAAGAGCGGCTTTCGAGTGAACACCGGCATGATCTCCATGACGATGCCGAATCCCGGCAGCGCCATGATGTACACCTCGGGATGCCCGAAGAACCAGAAGAGGTTCTCCCACAAGAAGCTGCTGCCTCCGTGCTCGTTGACGAAGAAAGCGGTCTGCGCGGTCCGGTCCAAGACCCCGAAGAGGCCGGCAACCACCAGGGTGGGCGTGGCGAGGGTCAGCAGGGCGCACGTGGCCAGTATCGACCAGACGAAGATGGGTACCCGGTTCCATGTCATGCCGGGAGCGCGGTAGTGGATGATGGTGGCGGCCAGGTTGAACCCGGCCAGGATCATGCCGATGCCGATGACGGCGAAGCCCACCAGATACGAATCCATCCCGCCCGATGCCTGCGTCTGGAGCGGGGCATAGCCCGTCCAACCCGTGGGAAAGCCCCCGAGCGGGAGAGCGGTGAGAATGACCGCGTAGCCGGCCATGAAGAGCCAGAAAGAGAAGGCCTCCACCCGGGGAAAGGCCATCCGGCGGCTCCCGATCATGAGCGGCACCAAGTAGTTTCCCAACGGCCCGACCACAGCCGAAGACGCCATCATCATCATCATGGTGCCGTGCTCGCCGACGATGTTGATGTAGGTACCTGGTCCAAACACGTGCGACGTCGGGCTGAGAAGCTCGGTCCGGATCGCCATCGCCAACAAGCCGCCGGTGAAGAGAAACAGGAGGACCCCGACCGTGTACTGGATCCCCACGACTTTGTGGTCCTCGGTCATGCGGAAATAGCGCACCCAGCTCTGTTCGGGCACCATTGGAGCCGGTTCCCGACCCAGCATTTTGGCCAACGGGTAATTGAGGGCGCCGATGCCGCCCATCCAACCCACCACGCCAAAGGACAATCCCAAGACGTTCGCGACATCGTTCTGCCCGCTGGATTGGACGTTCGTGTAGCCGCTCGCAATCACATTACCCAGCCAGTGACCGATCAAATATCCGACGACTCCCCCGGCGATCGCCCACAAGATGTTCGGGCGGAGCCATTCGGTCCGCGTGCTCAGGGGATGCTGGCGGGTCGCTGTCTCGCCCGGGACGAGGTCGGGAGACTGTTCGGTTACGTCGATCGCCATTGTGCTCAATCGCCCTTTACTCGTTGTGCCGAACGGGTGAAGAAAACAGTCATCATTGTCACGTCACCCCTTGGGCGTCGGTTTCGCCGGCGTGGCGCCGTAGGTCTGAATCTTCGAGTACGGATCGACGTTGTCCGGATAGAGGCCGCCGTCCGCTCCGTTGGCGTCGGGGATGTAGGTGTAGGAAAACGGTGGCAACAATTTCGTGTTGGCCTGCAAGCTCTCTTGGGTGGCGGTTGCCCATGCCTGGAAGGCGGTCGGCGACACCACGCTCCCCGAGTTGTACATGGCGCCGTGCCAGATGCCACACAGCTCCGAGCAGCGAACCGTAAAGCTCCCCAATTGGGCCGTCGTCGTATAGGCCACGTTGTCCTGAGCCGGGTTTGCATCGGCCTTGACCCCTAGCTGGTAGGCCCAGAAGCTATGGATCACATCGAGCGACGTTACGTGGAATGCGATGGTGGTGTGATCGGGAATCACCAGTTCGGTCGTCTCGAACCCGCCGTAGGTCGGGTAGCGGTAGGTGAATTTCCACTGTTGCCCGATCACCTGCACCGGGAGGACCGTGTGCGATGTGGGCGTCCAGATCGGGCTGGGTCCTTGGCCGCCACCGGCGCCCCCGGGCTGGACCAGCTCGTACGTTCCGAAGCCAGCAAGGAAGAGGACGATCACGGTGGTGGTGAGGATCCACCCCACCTGGATGGAGGTGTTGCCACGAGCCGCCGGACCGCCCACCGGGTCTGGCCCGCCACGGGAGGCACGCCATATCACGATGGCGTAAATCATGAAGATCCAGACGCCCAGGAGGACGGGGAGTGCGATGGCCAAGAGCACGTTGAAATCGAATTGCGCCCCTCCCGCCGTGTCCGTCATGCGGCCCGGGGGGATGTGGGGTCCGGCGAGGACATAGAAGAGCGGATCGAGAATGGCCGAGGCCACGACCCATACGGCGATCAGCCGCCACCAGTGGTGCGTTTCGGTTTGCTCGGCGTCGCCGTCTGCCGGCTGCGACCCGGCGGACGAAATGTCGCTCCCCTCGCTCACGACACCACCTTCATGAAGCCGTCCATGTACCCGATCGTCTGCATCGGCCCCCCATTCCCGTAGAGATAACCGAGCGCACAGGGCACGAAGCACTGCCATGGGTACTGCCCCGGCCCGGGGGACATGAAGGAGAATTTGATCACTTGGTTAGGGGACTTCGTCGAGCACGGCGCGACCGCACACAGGTTGGCGTTGCCGTTATTTCCGTAGAGCGGGATGTTGATGCCGAGCGTGGGGATGGAGAAGGTATGGCCCACCCCGTTGCCTGCGTTCGAGTTGACGAGGTGGATGGCCTTGCCGTTCAAGAGAGCAACATTGCCGATGGTCCCGGTGACCAGCCCGATCTGCTGGTTCCTCAACGGGCTACCCGAGTCGTAGTTGTAGATGGTCACGTTGATCCGGGTATGGGCGGGTACCTGCCACAGCGTCGTGTGCACCCAGGTGCCTTGCGGCGTCCTGGTGAGGAACGAAACCCAGGTGGGATGGGGTGCCAGCCCGTATGAACCTACGGTCTGCAGGGTGACGTCAACCGGCTGGCCAGCCTGGTGGCCGGCGGCGTAGTCCACCGTGGGCGGCTCCTTGGCCAATGCGAGGACGGCGAACATGACCCCCAAGGCAGCGATGACGAATATGCCTATCGCTGTCGCCATTCTCCACGATTTCGTCACCGATGCTCCGATCATCTACTGCTCCGAAATCGAAGAGCCCCCCCCACGGCGGTCCCTCCTGAACGCCCACATCTGCGGGCTCTCAACCAGGTCTCAATCCCCTCTCAGCTCGCTCTTTGACACTACGGTCATATGCACCCGTCGTCAACAACCGTTCCAGCGCACACGGCACGGGTGACCGGGCACGATCCCGGGCGGCAGCCGACCTCAGCCGGTCGGTTCCGACTCGCGTACAGAAGGGGTGGAGGTGCGCAGCTGCTGCAGCGTGAGCGCGGCGTCACGGTGCAGCATCCGATCCACGGCCGCGGAGAAACCGCCCTCGCGGGCCATCCCCCTCCAGATCACGTAGCCGAGGGCGGGCACGGCCCAGAAGTCCCCGCAGATCCACAGGATGGCCGCGCCGATCTGCTGGTCCGCGAATGGGGACAGCGCGACACCAGGAACGTGCGCGTAGACGCCGTACCAACTGGTCGCGGTGAAGATGGAGAGGGACATGGCCAGGACGAACATGAGCACATTGGTCCCGATCATCGCCCCCATCTGCCAGAGGGGCGACACGGTGATCCGGAAGGGGTGCGACGGAATGATGGTCAACCAGAAGAGGACGCCCGTCACGAAGAAGCTGGCGTGCATCAGCCAGATGTGGATGAGCTGGTTGTTCTCCGCTGCGTCGAAGAGCACGGGTAGGTGCCACAGCACCATGACCAGGTTGAATGCCACCAATGCCGTCCACGGGTTGGTCACGAACCGGCCCACGGTCCGCCATGCGCTCGCCCAGCGCCCGAGAAGGAGCGCCCTGCCCCACCGGCGGCGCACACCGACCGGCAAACCGTGCAGGAGCGGGATCCACGGTGCCCCGAGCACGATGAGGATGGGGGCGAAGAAGGCGATGAGGATGTGCTCGATCATGTGGACGAAGAAGTAGCGGCTGGCCCAATAATCGATGGGTGACGTGATCGCCAGCAGCAACACTCCCAGACCGGCGTAGAAGAGGAACGAGCGTTTGCGACGCTCCCTGCTCCGTCGAGGGATGGATCGGCGCTTGAGGTTGGCCAAGCCGAATTCATGGAGAACGACGAAGATGGCCGCCACGACGACGAACGGATCGAAGCTCCAGTTCTCGGCCAAATAGTTCACGTGGCGTCAGCACCCTCGGTCACGATCGTGCCGACACGGTAGCGCCTGGACGCGGCGTCACGACGATCCGTAGGCAATGGGAACGTTGAGCTTTTGGGAGAGGGACCACGAGGTTCCGTTCAGGGCCAGCGTGAAAATATGTAGCTTGGACCCGTCCACGCTGAAGGCATCGATGCTTCCGTCAGACTGAACGGAGACCGTGCCGGTCCCCGATGGTGGCGCCGGGAGTCGACGCCAGGGTTGGCCCGGTCCAGCCGTCTCTTCGAGCACTGTGTGCTTCCCTTGTTCTTCGATGAACACCAGCTGTTGGCCGGTCGAACCCAGTGCGCTGGCGCGTACCGTCGGTGCCCGGCCCACGGTGAGCGGGAGGGATTCGGTCCAAGTGCCTGTGGCGGAACGCCACAACCCGACCAGGCCGACTCCGTCACGGCCGTCTTCGGCCAGGAGGGCGGTCGTCGTCACGCCGGATGAATCGAGACGGAGGATCCGGGTCGTGGCCCCGCGCAACGAACCCCGCAGGGACGGTCCGATGAGCTCCCAGCGGGTGCCGAGGTGGGCGAAGACCCCGACCTGTCCCGACCGGCGACAACCGGTTCCAACGAGGGGAATGCTCGCCGAAGAGAGGGCGACGGCGTCGAGCCCGGCAACACCACACCGGGCGTCGGATCCGCCGGCCAGAAGCCGGCCGCCCGGAAGGGCGTGCCAGCTGAGCAGTGGTCCTTTCGCCGTCAGCACCTGACCGGTGCCTCGGCCTACCAGTGCCAGCGCCGAACCACCACCACCTGAGACGGCGAGAGCGTCCGGGGTCGTGACCAGCGACTCCGGAACGAGGGCCGGGGTCCAGCTCGCCCCGTCGTCGCTGCTCAGCGCCAGCGGCGAGTAGCGGAGCAACTGGCTGGGTTCGAAACCAACCGTCACCGCACCAGCAGCGGTGGCCGACACCACCAACCCGCCGTTGTCCGCCACCCCGGGAGGAGTGGCCAGGCGCCAAGAGGACGCACTCGGGGCCCGGTAGAAGACCTCCCAGAAGGTGTTGAGCGGACGGTCCAGCTGGCCCATGGCCACGACGGCCCACGACCCTGCGGGCGTCGTCACGGCGCTGGCCAAGGACGCGCGCATCTCCGGAGGGCTCAGTGCAGTGGTACCAGATGCCGCCCCGTGAACCGGCAGGACGTTCAGCGCCACCGGAAGTGCAACGGCCAGGACGACGAGCGGGACCCGCCTGGCTCGACGACTCACGAATTGAGCACGAGATTGATACGGTCGAGCAAGAGCGAGGAGAACGACGTCACTGACGGTGCTCCCCCACTGCCGGGGTTGTCTTCGAGCTCGGCCCGCTCGTTTCCCCGGGCATCGATCACGAAGGTCAGGTCGCTGTGGGCGATCATGGCCCCGGCCCCTGCGGTCTCCACCAAGACGCCGTAGGAGCTCCAGACCTGGCGTAGCTGCTCCACGGATCCCGTCAGGAACAGCCAGTTACCGACATGGGCCAGGCCTTCCTGGCGGTCGAAGGCATCGGTGAATGCGATATTGCGATAGATGGGATTGGCGACGATCGCAACGAAATAGACCTTCTTGTCCCGGCTGCCCAAACGCTCGTCAGCCTGATGGAATTCCTGGGCGATGAGGGGACAGTCCGAAGTGCACACCGGGTCGAGGAATGTCAGGGCCACGGTGTGGCCGCGGAGGCTCGAGAGGCTCACCGGGCGGCCGTGTTGATCTACCAGCGAGAACGCGGGCGCGGGCGCATCGATGACATTGGGTGTCCCGTTGAGGGCTTCCGAGATGATGGGATCCGCATTGGGGTTGGCGGCCGCCAACGTCATGGGTGCCGTACCGACCAGCACGATGGCTACGGCGCCCAAGGCGGCAACGAGGCGCATCAGGTAGACCGGCGTGAGCCATTCCCACCAGCGGCCCCCCGGCGTCGCCTGGGGAATCACCTCGTCGACGTTGGTGGCCTGCGGAATCGGCGCCGGAAGGCGGACCAAGGCAACGTAGCCCGCCACGAGGATGAGCGCAGTCGGCAACATGCTGTTGACGTCCGTCCCCGTGCCGCCCAAGAAGCCGGTGTCCTCCACCAGTACCCAATCCGCCAGGCAGAGTGCCACGGCGCCGAGCACGGCAGGAAAGATCAGGCGACGCCGGCCTGAGCAGAGCGCGACGCCGATCGCCACCATCAAGATGACGACCCCCAGGTTCACCGCCCACCCGTGGGCGGTGTCGAAGTCTCCGAAGGACGACACCCACGCCGCAAGGAAGTGCGGCTGGGAAATCTGAGCCATCTGCGTCACCATGCCGGCCAGGGTCCCGACATGCGCTGTCGCGTGCACCCGACCTTGCCAGAATCCACGTCCGGGCCAGGCCTGGAGCACGGCCATGCCGATGAAGAAGACACCGGTCAAGGTCAGAACCAGGCGGCCGAGCCGCGGTGTCGCGTACGCCCGATCGGGGAGCGCCACCAAGAGGCCTCCGACGCAGTACAGGAGCACGGCACCGGGGGCACCGAACAGCCACGAAAGTCCCGGTGCGAAGATGCCGCCGAAGGCCTCTCCGAACACCCAGACAACGAGACCCCAGCCGACGCTGGCCAAGCCGCCGAACCGAGACCACAGCCCGCGTGGGGCGACGAGGAGCCATAGTCCCAACCCGACCTGGATCCAAACGGTGGCGGCGGCGGCCTGCACCGGATGCAGGGTCCAGATGTTGAGACCGCTATCGACGACGTGCTGCACCCACGCCGGTGAAGTGCTGGCCGAAGGCTTTATGACTGCTGTCGGCAGTCCGAGCGGCATCGACGTCTGCAACTGGAGTAGCCCGTCGAAAATCCACAGGATACCGAAGCCGATACGCAGGATCCGCCGGGCCGGCGGTTCGGCCTCTTCCCAGCGGGGTCCCGCCGGGAAGGTCACTCGCCCCGCTGCTGCCAGGCGGCGGAACTGGACGGACCGAATCACATTGAAGGCAACCGCCAATATCGCCCCGATGACGAAAACGACGAACAGCTGGTGCAAGAGCGCAGTGTGAAATGCCGACACGATGGTGGGGTTGTCCGACTGAAGGGTACGACCCATTCCCGGCATGGTTCAGAAGCTTCCTTCAGGCTCGTAGGGAACCGAGCATGTCCGGGCCACGCGGATGAGGCTATCCCCTCGAGCGAAGGGGTAGAGGCGGCCGATTTCTCGCGCTGGGGGGTTCGATGCAGGATTGGGGCGGCGTACTCCGCAGCGCGCGGTCGCGTGGTCCTATGCTGAGCGAGGTGGCAATACTGGCTCCTCCCTCTGTGAGCGCCCGTAGCATGCGATCCGCCATTGCCGCGTACATCGCCCTCACAAAGCCCCGCATCATCGAGCTCTTGCTCGTCACCACTCTCCCCACCATGGTAGTTGCGAAGCGCGGCGTGCCTTCGATCTGGCTCATGCTCGCCACTGTGATCGGAGGCACGCTCGCTGCCGGAGGAGCTAACGCCATAAACATGGTGGTCGATCGCGACATAGATCGCCTCATGAACCGCACCAAGAAGCGACCTCTGGTCACCGGTGCAATGACGCCGCGTGCCGCATTGATTTTCGCACTCACACTGGAAGTGTCGGCGTTTGCTGAGTTATGGGGAACGGTGAATCTGCTCTCAGCAACACTTGCGGTCTCTGCCACCCTCTTCTATGTCTTCGTCTACACCCTGTGGCTCAAGCGCCGTTCCACGCAGAACATCGTCATTGGCGGTGCGGCCGGTGCCGTCCCGGTCCTCGTCGGTTGGGCCGCGGTGACCGACCGCCTCTCGTGGGCACCCGTGGTGCTCTTCGCCATCATCTTCGTCTGGACGCCACCTCATTTCTGGTCCCTCGCCGTGCGCTACAGGGAGGACTACGCGGCAGCCGACGTGCCGATGCTGCCAGTCGTGGCCTCTATGAAGAGGACCACCCGCGAGATCGTCCTCTACACCGTGACCCTCGTTGGGATTTCTCTTCTCTTCGGACCAGTCGCTCACCTCGGAGTGGGCTACATGGTCGCTGCGGCCGTACTCGGCGGTGGGTTCTTGTTCATGACCACTCGCTTATGGAACCCGGCCCGAACTGATCGAGTCACCGGCAAGGAGGCCATGCGGGTCTTCAGCTACTCCATCACCTACCTCACGGTCCTGTTCGTCGCGATGGCCGCCGACGTGTTAGTCAGCTCACACATTCGCTGAATATTCGCCCACCGCTGTGCCAAGCAACGTTCCATGAGGTTTGTCCGCCCGTCAGACTCAACGGGGATGCATCGACTGGTGGAGTCCCTCCATCGGGCTCAGCCCACCTATTCCGACGTCGGTGCCACGCTGGAAGGTGTTCAACCCGAAGGATTTCACCACGATCGTTACGAGGTCGTTCTCGGTCGCGGATCTGCGACGTTTCACATCGCCGTCAAAGGCCTCAAGACCTGGAAAGCACATGACATGCCCGGAGTCCGCATCTTTCCAGAGGGCCGTGAGATCCAGATTGGCGCGACGGTGGTCGCCACGTTGGGAACCCCCTTCGTGGCTCTCGCTGCTCCATGCCGGATCGTACGCGTCATCGATGATGAATCTCGATGGGGCTTCGCATACGGGACGCTGCCTGGCCACCCCGAGCAGGGAGAAGAGTCGTTCGTCGTCTCGATCTCATCAGATGGGATAGTGCGCTTCGAGATCGTTGCATTCTCCCGGCCTGGCAATGCGCTCGTCCGGCTTTCGGGCCCGCTCGGGAGAAGCATCCAAAAGGGCGGTTCGAGGGGCTACCTTCAGGCGCTCCGAAGATACGTCGAAAAGGTCCAGATGGATCGGTAGGGGGATTCCACCGCCATCATCTTCCCCGGGTCGTCATAGGTAAGGCGTCTAGCGACCGACGACCTCGTCTTCGACAACCATCGCTCAGCCTGTAGAGGATCGACTTCCGTAGAGCTTGGAGGCGGGGACAATGCCGGCTTTCGACGTGCCCGTCATCGTGTCGCCCTCGACGGTGACGTCGAATTTCAGAGTGAGTTTCATCGGCGTTGTGACATCTTGCGACCATGTCAGGCGGTTCCCATCGGCCACCGGGTCAACGAAAGCGACGGTCTCGGCGTCGGAACGCGCGGTACCGTGAATCGCGCCATTCTCTTCGGTGATATCGAAGACGACTGCCATCTTGCCAATCGGCGTGTCGATGGTCACGTCCCATGATCCTGCGAAGGCACTCAAATCGTTCTTTGTCCTTTGGAGTTCGGTTATTCGAGCTTGTATGCGCCGCGCCACACACGCTGCGTTCAGCTCGCGTGAGAATGCATCCACATAATACCCCGGACCCAGTCACTTCCAATGATCAAGCCTGCCGTCGTGCCTCCGGAGCCGGATTCGGCATGCGGTGCACGCGCGTTGCCTTGCCCTTACGCGTCTTCGCGCTCCGGCCCAGGTCGTGCCTGCTTCGAGACGCGTCCCGCACCTGGCCCTGCAGAGCCGCACACGCGGCCTTTCGGACGAGGGGGTCGTCGTCGGACACAGCCGCCCGTTCGAGCGCTGCCCGAGCGCGAGAGTCACGATCCGAAAGGCCCAAGAGGATGGGGACTACTTTGTGTCGAACCTCTGGGCTGGAGTCAGTGGCAAGGACCCGGCTGAGAACGGGCACGACGTCCGCCACGCATAGTTCCGCCGCCCGGCATCGCTCGCATGCGAGGCCATGGAGCGCCGCTTCGCGCACGAAGGTGACCGGATCGCCCAGGGCCGCCAAGAAGGTGTGCGTGGATGCGTCGCTCGCGTAGTGATCGAGGAAGCCCAAACAGCTGCGCCTGACCCATGGATCGGGATGAGCCCGAGCCGCCACCTGCATCTCAGAGATCGGGACCTCAGGGGCGAGTTGATGGCGCTGCTTATTGGGCAACGCGTTCCACCGACGTAGGAATTCAGTTGCGACGTCTGATTGGCCATCGGCCCGCACTGCACTATTACAACACACCAGGCGGATATTTTCGCACAAAGTGCGAGTGCGTTTCCCTGCCGGTGGCCCTCAGCTCCAAGGTGAAGGCGGGACGCCACCTCTACGGTTCGTATGGCGGCGCTTCGCCCCAACCCCACCGGGGAACCGGCGCGTGCCGTATGACTTCGGCATCCATCTGCGAGTTTCCGAGTGCCAAGCGCGTTCCCCATTCGAGGTAGGCGACCAGAGCTGACCGGAATTCGGGGTCGTTCGGCATGTCCGCATCGTCGGCCGCCAACGTCATCAGCGATGCGAACCGGAACCGCTGCTCTTCGGTGATGCCGAGATCCAGGTGCTTGTGCAGCATTCGTTCGTAGCCGCCAAGCTCTTCCGTGTAGGCCGACGGCCCTCCAAAGACTTCGATCCACCAAGTTGCCACATTGCGACGGTGCTCCCGATGTACTCCCCCAGGAAAGAACACCGAAAGCAACTCGTCCTGCTCCACGCGATCGTAGAACGCGTTGATCATCCGATGGAATACCTCACTACCGCCGGCCCACTCATAAAGGGTCGGATGGCCGGTCATGGAAGAAATGTAGCGTGAACCAGTTCACCCTACTTTCACCTTCCGACCGAGATCGGCATCTTTGTAACGGAAGTGCATCTACCGGTCGCCGGTGTCCCAGTTCGCGCTGAGACCGGGATTGCTCAAGTCCCAGTCAGGCCGGACCTCGCGAGTCGCTTCTCGGAGTTCTCGCTCCAGTTCGGCGATTGACGGACGTCCCCAGTACCAGTAGCCGTTGTAGACGCTGTGGATGACGAGGCCCGGTTTGAGCACGAGGGTGTGCGGAATCATCGGGTCGTTGTGGGGATCCGTGTACTCCTGGATGTCGAGATCCTTCTGCCCCTTGCGCCCGACGTCTGAAAGAAAGGTCCACTGCGCACCCACGGACGAGCGAAAGTCATTGGTTGCGAAGACGTTGTCAGACGTGATGGTGACAATCGCTCGCACCACGGGACACTGCGATCGAGATCGCTCACCGAAAGGGTCACATGGGCAATTGTCGGGAACTCAAGCATGGAGGCCTCGACAGGTCACGAACCCAGCTGTGGCTGGGGTGCAGTGCTCACGAGGTAGGCGCCGTACCCGCGGTTGGGACTCGTGAGGCCGAGACGCTCTTGGAGCTCGGGAGTGAAGTGTCGGCGTGCGTCCTCGGGAATTATCTGCCACCAGTTTGCCTGCAGCCGCAAGAACCCGCGCGCATAGAGCGCAAAGAGCATGACGCGTTCGCGAGCGATGCTCGTATTCTCCCCCGAGGTGTGCCACATGCGTCCATGCACGATGGCCGAGCCCGCTTCCGCCTCGAACGATCTCATGCCCACCTTAGGATCTGCGGGCACCTCCGAGAATCGGGTGAAGCGGTGGCTGCCCGGCAGGTATCGGGTCGCGCCGTTCTCCTCGTCGACGTCGTCGAGACACCAGATGACGTTGAGGCAGGAGAGCTCAAGCCATGGTTCGGGCATGACCGTCGACTGGTCGCAATGCGCATTCATCGATTGGCTGCCCGGTAACGCGTTGTTGCCCGTAAAGTTCGACACCACCCAGTCATCGGTCAACAGCGCCCCGACATAGGGGACCGTGCCGGGATGCATGACCAGATCTGCGAACACCGGGTCATACGCGAGGAGATCGGGGCTGCGCACGTTGCGCCCGCCGGGGTCAAGCGCCTCCATCACCGTCGGATACCCGCCCGCGGCGGCTCGCTCCGAGGCTGCCACCGTCGACGCGCGGGCCGCAGCGACCTCGTCGCGATGCAGAAGCGCCGGCACGATGCAGAATCCTTGCTCCAAAACCTGGGCAAGCAACGTCGGGTCGGCGCTGGCTCCCCGAGGATCCACGGCGCCGACCGCGGGCTTGTGGTGGAAGTGCGAGGTGGCGGTCATCTTTGCGATTCCGGGCGCCGGAAACGACCGGCCCGTGTTCCGCTCGTGAATTCCTGACCGGTGGCGGCCGCGCCGATCAGCGGCAGCAGCGTCCGGCGATCCTCAGCGAAAGGCCTACGACGAGCAGCGCAAGTGAGCATTCTTTCTTGGGTCCCTTCGTAGTGGTGAGCATCCTTCTCTCGACTGGAAGGTGGGGCGCATAGCTAGAGTCCGGCTGAATCGACCATGCAGCGTACCCTCCGAAGAGAGCGCTGGCGAAGGTGACCCATGTCCCATGATTTCGATGCCGGGAATCCAATCAGGATGCGGTGATCGTAGAACTCCTCCGCCGCCCCGGAGAGTGCCACAACGACGGACGAGGTCCTCTGCGACACACTGGGCATGGCCTTGTCGCACCGGTTACGACAGCGTGGGCGGTGCATCTGACAGTCTCTGGGAGTGGTCTGCGACCGGATCGCCGGCCCCGTGGGGCCGTCATCGGGCACACGCAAAGCCGCCACCCCGTGGAAGTCGTCCTCCGACCCTATTCGAAAAGGAGGCACACGCAGATGGGATGGCGGAACTACCGGGAACTAGCCCTGGTGCTCATTGCCGCCGCCTTGGGCCTGACGGTTCAGGCCCCTTTGGCGTGGCTGGTGCGTCATCAGGGCATCAATGTACTGCTCGCCGTCCTGGTCTTTTCCACGGCCATCTCCATAGAGCCCACAACGTTGCGCCGCCTCCCTTCGCTTTGGCGCGACCTCGTGTACGCCCTTGCGGCTGGGATAACCGTGCTCCCGGCCGTCTCGTGGCTGGCGGCCTTCTTGGTGCACGGGGGACCGCTTAGGGACGGTGTCGCGACCGTTGGTCTTGCGCCTTGCGAGATCGCCTCCATCGCCACCACCGCCATGGCGGGGGGAAGCGTCGTCCTGGCAGGAGGCCTCCTCCTTGGCTCCACGATCCTCACCGTTTCCGTGGCAGGACCGATTCTGGCCCTCGAGACGCATCATGCGTCCGTCCACCCCGATCGCGTCGTCACCAATCTCCTGGTTGTGGTGGCAATTCCGTTGGCTCTCGCGGTCGGCATCCGCGTGCGCTATCCCCTCCCCGCCCGACTTGAACCGGTGGCGCAGGCGACCAGTTCACTTTCGGTGGCGGCACTCGTTGCGCTGATCGCGGCCGAGATCAATCTGGACCTTGACTATCTCCGTGTCGCTGCCTCCCTTCTCACTTTCCTTGCCGCGTCCATCGCCCTTGGCCTCTTTGTGGGACGAAACAATCGGGTCGGAAGCCGAAGTGCGCTTCTCCTCACTCTCTCGATGCGGGACTTCGCGATTGCCGCGGGCCTGGCCGCGACGGCATTTGGACCCAAGGCGGCCGCACCCCTGGGCCTCTACGGGATCCTGGTGCTCACCTGGGGCACAGGCAGTGCCGGTTACCTTCGCTCCAGGGCACGAGCGTGGAGAGACACGAACTCATGAATGCCGAACGATGAAGCGGCGGACTGCCGTGGCGAATCCCTCGTTCTCGTTGGTGCCGGTAACGCAACGTGCTGCCCGTTGGACCTGAGGATCGGCGTTTCCCATTGCGATGCTGAGGCGAGAATGGGCGAACATCAAGACGTCGTTGGGCATGTCCCCAATGGTGGCGATCTCCTCGCTCGAGAGCCCGTACCGCTGCGCCATGTATTTGGCCACCGATCCCTTGTTGGCGTCGGGGTGAGTGACGTCGAGGTAGTAGGGCTGGGAGGCGGCTGCAGTAACCTCGGCCGCGAACTTCTCCTGCGCGGCCGCCGAAGCCTTGGTGATGGCGTCATGGTCGTCGCTCACGCCTACGATTTTGGCGACACGGTCGGTCAGTCCGTCAAGGCTGTCCATCACCTTGGGCTCGAATTTGACCGTCCACGCCTCGCGCTCGACGTGCGGACCCTTGAGATCTGGGACGTACCAGTCGGCTCCACGGTAGACCCATACCGCGAGCCCGAAGGAGGTCATCTCATTGGCGATAGGCACCACAAGCTCCTCGGGGAGAACGTGCTCTTCGAGAACGGTCATGGTGCGATCGACGATCATTCCCCCATTGAATGCGGCGATCGGGGTTTGGAGGTCAAGTGGCTCAATCAGCATCTCCATGCCCCGCGGAGGGCGACCGCTCGTGATGGCAAAAAGGATGTCGGCGTCACGCAACTGGTGCACCGCGTCGATCGCTTGGTCGGTGAGAACCTTGTCCTGGGTCACAAGCGTTCCATCCACGTCGGCCAACAGCATGCGAATGGAGGGAGGGGCCATGCCACCTTCTTTCAGGTACCGCCGCATCGTAGGGTAGCGGGCATCCGGGCCGTTGAGTCGTCCCTGTTCCGAATGGGCACGGGCTCGCGTGCCGTGTCCTGATGACGGGCTCGAATAGGCGCTCAGCATGCCCGGTCGGGCAGACTCTGTCGCCATGACGACTCGCGACCGTATTCAAGAGCTCATCGACGCTGGAAAGGCCACGATCGCCGGCGGCACGAATCGAGTAGAGCAGGCCCAGGCCGGCGCTGCCTTGGCGCTCGTCGCATGCATCGCGCTCGCAGATGTGGTGGACGAGCTGATCGTGCGCCTGGCAAAACTCGACGGCGACCAGGGCGCAGGAGAAGCCCTCGAGCTCGGCGCGCAGCTGGCCGATATCAGGACCGAGCTTGTAAAACTGAACAAAGCCGTCAAGAAGCCGAAGAAATGAGGCCGCTCTCAAAGCCTAGATTTCAGACTTACATCAAGGTGATTTGAAAGGCTCTTGTGACGCAGAGCGCCGGAACAGGCAGGTCAACCACCAACGGGCAGGCCGACAAGACCGGCTAGCGCACCCAGAACACCCACTGCGACGAGTGCCGGCACGACTCCCCGCCGCAGCGCCACAACCCAAATGAGCGCGAAGCCGAGAATCGCCAACTGCCACACATGTGAGATCGCGAGGCCCAATCGGATCGACGAACCCGCAATGGCACCGATGGCAGCCGGCCCGGCCCCGGACAAGAAAGCCTGCACGCCCTGGTTCTTACGCAGGGCGTCGAAGTGCCGCCCCCCGCCGAGGATGAAGATGAAGGACGGGGCAAACGCGACAGCCGTGCCCAGGAGCGCACCGCTGACTCCAGCGGCGGCGTAGCCCACCACGGCCACCGTCAGCACCACTGGACCCGGGGTGATCTGGCCGAGGGCCACCGCATTCAGAAACTGGGCATTCGTCATCCAGTGGTAGTGGTTCACCGCATCCGCCTGCATCAAGGGGATGATCACGAAGCCGCCACCGTAGGAGAGCGCACCGACCTTGAACGCGACCCATACCAATGCGCCGATGCCACCCGACAGACCGGAGACGGCCAGGAACACAGGCAGGAAGAACCCCTGCAGCGTGCCGGAGGAACGGTTGTGGAGCGTGATGGCCACTTCGACCGCTCCGCAGACCAGCAGCACAATGACCAGAAAAGGGCCGATCGTGGCGGCGGACACCGCACCCAAGAGCGCAAAGACAACCCAGCGGACGCGTCGTGCGGCGGTGGGACCGGCCCGCCGCCAGCTTGCGGGAACCAGCCCGATGGCGGCGTTCACGGCCACGGCCGCCACCGCTGCCCCCGTCCCCAGTGCGGCACCACGCACCCATAGTGGCGGGTGGCCGGCGAGAAAGAGCGCCGCGAGCGCAATGATCAGGCCGAGGCCGGGAACGATGAAGCACGCTCCCCCGAGGAGTCCGCCCGGCCATCCCCGCAGTCGCCAGGCACACAGGATGGCCAACTGGGTCGAGGCCGGGCCGGGCAAGAGATTGGTCGCGGCGACGGCGTCCTCGAACTCGGTTGCCCCGAGCCAGCCTTCCTCCTCCACGCAGAGTTGGCGCAACATGGCGATGTGGGTCGGAGGTCCACCAAACCCCGTGCATCCGATGCGCCCCCATTGGCGCACGATCGTGCGGTAGGAAACCGGTGGGGTCGTCGCAGCACGGTCGTGGCCCACCGGCCAATCCTCGCACGCGTTCTTAGTGACTGTCGCGATTGTTTCCCCA
>PMLV01000016.1 GCA_003160635.1 Acidimicrobiaceae bacterium
GACGTCTTCACATTTGAAGCCGTCTCATCTTCACGTTTGGTAGTGGCAGCGTAGCGACTGGGTGTCCGGACCCCTTGAGCTGGGGTTGTGTTCGCCTTGGGGCGTGATGATTCACCCAGTGTCGGTCGGCATGGTCGCGACGGCGAGCAACTACGGCGGTGCGTTGGCCGAGGATGCGACGAGGTCGGCCACCGTCTTACGTCTCCGCCGGCGCGTCGTTGGTCCGAGCCCGAGTGCCTGACGTCGTTGGTCTTCGGCTTGGCGGCCTTCGAAGGAGGCCATGACCCGCTGATTGCGCACGACGAAGAGGCACGTGAGCATCAAGGTCATTGAGGTCAGTCCCATGAGGCGACACCAGCCGCGGGAAATGTCGTTGGAGGCGGGGTCCTTGACCGTGGAGTTGGAACGCTCGGCTGCGCTGCGTCGGCCATAAGAGAGGCGATGCGCCTTGCTCGGATAGTCATGCTTTTGCCTCGTCTTGGCGTTGACGCTCGGCGGGACCGTCAGGGTCTTTTGCGTGCAACATGTTGGAGGTTCTTCGGGTGTATGCATGATCTCGGGCCGCTCGTTTGACAGCGCCATCGATGCGGCTCGCCTGGGGCAGCGCACCTTGCCCAGCACTGCCGGGCAGGCGACCCGGTGAAAGCCGTCAGCGTCGTCGGCGGTGATCCGCCCCAACTTGTAGCGGGCCAACTCGGCGCTCCGCCGGTCATGGGCCACCGTCTCGGCTTCGCCCGCGCCGCGCGCCAGCGGTTCGATGGTGAAGAGCGCTGCGGGTGTGGCCGGGCAGTAGAGGTTGCCGTTCCAACAGATCGCTCCGGCGAAGGTGCCCTGGGTGCCGCGGTCATGAGGGTGCAGGTCCATGATCAGTTCCGCCCCGAGCGCGCGCAAGGGCAGGGCCCAGTGTGCGGCGACCCGGTGCGCATAGCCCGAGTCGGCCAAGACGTCGCCGAGCGCGACGCCAGAAGCGGCCATGTTCTCCAGGACGGTGACAAAAGCTGGGGGCGGGTCGACGTGGCAGTTGGTGAGCAGCAGACGGCGCACCAGTTCGGGGACGGCGGCTCCGCCTTCTTCGTGCACCGTGGTGGCCAGCTGGAGGTAGTAGCCATAGAACAACTCGTCCTTTTGCCCAGGACCGTTCCCGCGCCGATGACCCCACGAAGCCTCGGGGTCAGCCGTCTGTGCACCCTCTTTGAGCGGAGGGCGGGCGAAGGACTCGACATCGGTCCAGTCGACCGCCAGCGCGCTGGTTGCCTGCTTGTAGTGCACCGGGATGCTCACCTCGACGAGGTCGTCGGCCAACCTTTGGACGATGTCGGTGGGTTCTCCGTCGGGGCAGTCCTTCCCGAGCGCCTCTTCGATGAGTCCGACCGTGTACTCGGTCTGGCGATACGTCAAAAGATGGGTTCCGCACTTCCACTCGACGATCACGCCGAGGCGCCGGCGATCATCTTCATCGAGTGCGACCAGTGCGGCGTGGGCCCGGCTGAGATGGGCCGGGCGTCCGTCGAGCAGGGCGAGCAAGATGCCCACCAACAATGTGCGTACACGCAGTTGGCGGGGCCGCACGCCGACTGGGAGGAGCGCTTCGATCTGCGGGGCGACACCCGCATCGTCGACGATCCTCTCGAAGGTGCAAAGAGAAGTGGGCCCGTTCACGACGCTGCGCCCAAGAGGGAGACGGCCCGACCCTCTTCGACGCGTGGAAGGTGGGCCACCAGATCCCCCAGGCGCTGCGAGCAGGTGATCCCTGCCGCGTCCATAAAGGCCCCCAAACCGAGCATCTCGGCGCAGGTCACGAGCCAAGTGACCCGCAGCCGCCCGGTGTCGAGGGCGGGTAGGTCACTCCCGCCGGCCACAGAGGCGACGAGTCCCGCGGTCACGTTGCGCCGGGAGGGGGAGAATCCCCCCGTCACGTACCGCGTTCCGGCGAAGCGGGCACTGGCCGCCAATGCGTGGTGATAGCGGGCGAGCACCGGGACCACCCGGGCCCGGCCTCCTTTGACCTTGACCACCACCCCGCCTGAACGCGCCACGACGTCGGTGCCGCAGACCCCGCGCAGGTCGGCCCCCATCAACCCCGCTCCGGCCCCGAGCGCGATCAACCCCGACAGGCGCATGCGTCGGGCGGGCGTCGGTTGGGCCTTAGCCAGGGCCAGGTAGGCCTCGATCTCGGCCGGGCTGTAGGGGGCCTTGGCCCGCTCCCGAGGGAGTGGGACCGGAGCTGGGGAGTGGTGTTCGCCGAGCGCGCTCGCCAAGGCGCGCAGGTTCGAGCGCAAGGTCCGCCGCATGGCCGGAGACAGGTGCGGGGTTCTCACGATGATGAAGCGCTCGATAACCGAATCGCACAGCACCACCTCGGAACGCAATTCGAGGCCGACCGAGGCGGCGAAGGACCCGAGCCTGGCCGCGGCGAACAGGAGCGCCTTGGCCCGCCCCACGCTCTTGGGGCCAGCCCGCTCGACGAGCGCTCGGGCGAAGGCGGCCACTTCGGGGTTCGTCGACTCGGGCGAGTAGCGGGCGATCGCCTTGGTCACATCCGGACAGTCCGATACAGATGCCACAGTGTCTATACTGTGGCAAATGCGCGACACCGGTGGGGGGATGGCTGAGAAACTCTCAGCGTGGAGTTGAACAAGCGCCAGGCCGCCAGGCTCGAACGGATCAGCGGCGAGCTGGCTACCCTCGGCCCCTGCTTGCCCGGCAGCGTGGTGGTGCGCACCGGACGCTGCGGCAAGGCGGCGTGTTCGTGCCGAGCCGATCCTCCGCGCCTGCACGGGCCCTTCCGCTCGTGGACCCGAAAGATCACCGGCAAGACAGTCACCCGCCTGCTCTCAGAGGACCAACTGGACGACTACCAGGTCTTCTTCGATAACCACCGCCGGCTCAAAGAGTTGGTGGCTGAACTCGAAGCGCTCAGCCTCACCATCGTTGATGCCGATCCCCGCTGGAAGAGCTGAGATGTGGGCGCCGCTGGCTTAACCTGTGGGTGCGAGCGAGATCACTTCGTAAAGTCCCAGCTCACGTGCAAACGTGAAGACCTCGC
>PMLV01000319.1 GCA_003160635.1 Acidimicrobiaceae bacterium
CGGCCATCGTCTTCATCTTCAGCCGCGCCGCCTGCGACGAAGCCGTGCGCCAGGTCGTCCGCGACGGCGTCCGGTTGACCGACGCCGTGGAACGGGCCACCATCCGCGAGATAGCGGAGCGGCGGGTCGAGTCGTTGAGCGACGAGGACCTCGGCGTGCTCGGCTACGACGACTGGCTGGAGGGCCTCGAGTCAGGCGTGGCCCCGCACCACGCCGGGCTGGTCCCCGTCTTCCGGGAGACGGTGGAGGAGTGCTTCGCCGCCGGACTGCTGCAGGTGGTATTCGCCACCGAGACGCTCTCGCTGGGCATCAACATGCCCGCCCGATCGGTGGTGATCGAGCGCTTCACCAAGTACGGCGGCGCGGGGCGGGCCACCCTCACCTCGGGCGAGTACCTGCAATTGACCGGCCGCGCCGGGCGCCGCGGTCTGGACGAGGAGGGTCACGCCGTGGCGCTGTGGTCCTCCGAGACGGCCTTCAGCGAGGCGGCGCGGGTGGCATCGGCGCCTCCTCCCGACCTGCGCTCGTCCTTCCGGCCCACCTACAACCTGGCCGTCAACCTGGCCTCGCGCTTCGATCGGGGGACGGCCAACGACGTCCTCCGTCGCTCCTTCGCCCAGTGGCAGGCCCAACGGGACGACCTGCTCACCCTCCAGCTCAGCCACCGGGTCGCCGTCCTGGAGGACCTGGGCTACCTGAAGGACTGGGCGCTCACCCCGACCGGGCGCCGGCTGTCTCGGATCTACCACGAGTCCGATCTCCTGCTGGCAGAGGCACTGGCTGCCGACATCCTCCACGGCGCGGAGCCCTCCGTCCTGGCCGGGGTGGTGTCGGCTGTCGTCTTCGAGCCACGCCGGGCCCGGCGTCTGGCCGGGCACGGCGGACCGGGGCCCCGCGCCGCCACCCGCCGGGGCCGGCGCAAAGGCCCTCTGGCCGATCGGCTGGGGGAGAGGCGGGTGGCCGAGCTCGAATGGCGGTGCGCCGCCCTCGAGCACGTGGCCGAGCGCATCCGGTCGGTCGAAGAACTGCATCTCGTCCCCCGGACGCGGCAACCCTCCTCCGGCGTGGCCACCGCCGTGGCGTCGTGGGCCCGAGGGGCGTCCTTCGAGACGGTGTTGGCCGTGGCCGCCCGCGACGTGGGGGACCTGGCCCCCGGCGACTTCGTGCGCACGGTGAAGTCGGTGGCCGACCTGGTGCAGCAGGTGTCGCACGCCGCCACCGAACCCGAAACGGTTGCCTCAGCCCGCCAAGCCGTCGACATGCTGCTGCGTGGCGTGGTGGCGGTGGGGCTGCCCACGCCGTAACCCGGAGGCCCCGGGCTATCCGCCACCCACGCCTCGGCTCGGTCCTATGGTGGGCCGGGCATGTTCCCCTACGTAGAAGAGCAGTTCACCGCCGACGAAGAGGCCATCCTTCGGCGCTACGTGACCAACCTCCACCTGCCCGTCTTCGCCCTGGTGAACCTGCCCGAAGTCGTCAAGGGCGCCCTTTTCGCCCGGTACTCCCGGTCCCCCAAGAGCCTGCGGCGATTGTTCCTCGACGAGTTCGTCGGCGACCTCGACATCACCGGCGATATCTCGCTCGATGCCACCATGGGCCTGGCGCGGGCCGAGCAACTCTACGAGAAGGTCTTCGTCGAGTACGGCGACGACTCGGTGGCGCAGCTGGGTGGCGTGCACCTGGCATGTGAGCAGTCGTCGAACGTGCTCTCCAAGGTGCTCGAGTGGGGGCGGCTCATGTCGTATCTCGAACAATCGACGCGCTACATCGCCTACGACAACCGGCTCGACAGTGGGCACTACCGCTACTTCCGCCCGATCGAAATTCTCGACTCACCCTTCGGGGCGCGCTACATCGGCGACATGGACCGCGTGTTCGACACCTACGGTGCGCTCTTGCCGGCCATGCGGAGTTGGGTGGCCGATCGTTTCCCCCAACAGGCCGGCGACAGCGACTTTGTCTACCGCCAAGCGGTGAAGGCCAAGTCGCTCGATGCCTTGCGCGGCTTGCTCCCTGCCGCCTCGCTCTCCAACATCGGCCTCTACGGCACGGGCCAGTCCTACGAGCAGTTGCTGCTGCGCATGCGCGCGCACCCGCTTCCCGAAGCGCGCTCCTACGCCGACATGATGTTGATCGAACTCCGCAAGGTGATCCCGTCGTTCCTCCAACGCGTCGACATTGCCGAGCGGGGAGGGGAGTGGACGGCGTACCTGGCTTCGACGCGCGACGCCACAACGCGCGTCGTCGATCGCCTCTGGCCCGACGAGGGGGCCCTTTCGCACACCGACGAGCCCGAACCCGAAGTGACCCTCCTGGACTTCGACCCCGACGGGGAAGAGAAAGTCCTGGCTGCAGCCTGTTTCATCCACTTGCGATGTTCCGAGCGTGAGGCGCTGGCGCGCGTGCGGCGTCTCAGCCACAACGAGCGTGTGGCGTTGTTGGCGGCCTACGTCGGGGATCGACGAAACCGTCGGCATCGACCGGGTCGCGCCTTCGAACGCACCGACTACCGGTTCGAGTTGGTCACGGACTACGGCGCGTTCCGCGATCTGCAACGACACCGCATGCTCACGATCGAATGGCAACGCCTCGGCATCAGCCTCGGCTACGACATGCCCGAGCTGGTGGCCGAGAGCGGACTGCACGAGGGCTACACCGAGGCGATCGAGCGGGCCGAAGACCTCTATCGCACGTTGGCCCCCCACTTCGGTGAGCAAGCGACCTATGCCGTCGCGCTCGCACATCGGATCCGCTACGTCATGCAATGCAACGCGCGCGAGGCGATGCATCTGCTCGAGCTTCGGTCAGGANNGCGTACCGGCGCGTGGCGCAACAGATGCATCGAGCGATCGCCGAGCGGGCCGGCCATCACGCGTTGGCCGATGCCATGACATTCGTCGACCACGGCGGGACGGACCTGGAGCGCCTGGAGTCAGAACGTCGATCCGAACGCCGACGAGCCGAGAAATCTTCGACACCCTGAGCCGGACCTCGACGCATTTCGGATATGTGAATTTGTTCCATGCCGCTGACCAGGAACAACCGCCATAGACCCTGGTGGGAAGCCGGGCCTCGCCCTTGACGGCACCTCCCGTACAACACGTAATGTACGGCTCTGTCCCAAACGCCCCAGGGAGTTGACGGCCTTTGCGGCGGTTGCCCCCAGGCGGGGTGATGAGGTGAGAGGCGGAGGTTGGCCCTGGCGGTCGAGTAGAGAACGTTTTGCCTGCTTGATCTGATCGGGCACGTAAGACGGCGCCAAAGACCCCAGGGCCCAACCGCCTGGCCCGCTTCCGGCTCCTTGAGCTGGGGCAATGAGCTGGGCCACAATGCGATTGAACCCACCTGCGAACCGTCTATGCTCCGGCGGCACATGGCGACGAAGAAGAAGGACATGCCGAAAGATCTCGAACCCGTGACCCCCGCTCTGGAGGACGACGACGTCGTTGACGACGACCCTGAGGTAGACGACCTGGAAGTCGATCTCGACGAGGATGCCCTCGTCGACCTCGAAGACGACGAACCCCTCGACGATGACGATGACGTCGTCGAGATCGATGACGACGACGATGACGTGGTCGGCGACGAGGTCGTCGAAATCCTCACGGCGGCACCCGCCGCAGTGGTGGAGCGCTCCGGCGAAGCCGACGAGGAGGAAGAGGAGGAAGAGCCCGAGGACGAAGACGTCGAAGCCAGCCTCGACGTCATTTTGAAGGAGCGCCTCGTCGTCGAAGACGAGCCCGAGGACGACGAGGCGACCGACCAGGAGGACCGCACCGAGGGCAACGAGCGCGTCCTGCCCAAGCAGCCCGACGAGTTCGTGTGCCGCTCGTGCTTCCTCGTCAAGCACCCCAGCCAGCTCGCCGACAAGAAGAAGATGCTCTGTCGGGATTGTGTCTGACCACGACGACGGTGTCTGACCACGACGACGGTGAAGCCGTAGAGGAAGAGCCGACCCCGCTCCAGCGGGCGCTCGACCTCCTCGTCTTCGCTCCCGTCGGTGTGGCACTGACCGTCGTCGAGGATCTCCCCGGTTTGATCGGCAAAGGTCGGCAGCGCTTCGAAACCGATGTCCAGAACGCGCGCGTCATGGGCCAGTTCGTCGTGACGCATGGTCAGCGCCGATTGCGTGCGCACGTGGGAAAGCTGTTCCAGCGCGAGCCACCGGTCGGAGAGGGCGCTAGGGAGGATGCGTCGCACCCCACCTCGTCACACGATGGTGCGGGGACCCCGGCACCCCCGACCGCCTCGTCCGCGCCGAGACCCGACGCCGATCCGGCCGACGTGGCCATCGTCGAGGGCGCCCTGGCCGGCTACGACACGCTGTCGGCCTCGCAAGTGGTGCGTCGGCTCGAAAGCCTCGGGCCCGACGAACTGCGCGCCCTGCACCGCCACGAGGCGTCACACCGTAACCGCCGCACCATCCTCAACCGCGCCCACCAGATACTCGAAGCCGTGGAGGCCGGCGGCAGCGTCTTGCCTCCTCCCGCCCCCTCGCGACAAGGCCCCCGAACCGAAGGTGCCCCGGCGGCAACGTCGCCACCCGCGGCCGATGCTCCGGAGCCCGATCGATCGGGCGGGTAGGGCGAACAGGGCGAGAGGGTCGCTGTGGAAACGACACGCCCCGCACACGAGGACGACAGGGCGGCCTGCGTCGCACTGCTGACCCACGCGTTGGCCGACGCCGGTGCGCGACGAGGCGGCGCCATGTTGGTGGGAGGCGCCACACCCGACGAGGTGTTGACCCGATGGCTGCTCCCGGAGCCGTCAGGCGCCATCCTCTACGTCGGCGAGTTCCACCATGCCGTCGTCGGGCTGGCGGCCGCGACCACCTTCACCCGCGGCGGAACGACGGTGCGCAGCGGCCGGATCGAATGCTGTTACGTCGAAGAAGCGGCGCGAGGCGTCGGTGTGGGCACCGCCCTGACGGAGTCGGTGGTGGCGTGGTGTGCCGAACAGGGGTGCCGCGACATCGACGCGCTGGCACTACCGGGTGATCGACATTCCAAGCAACGGCTCGAGGCGGCCGGGTTCACGGCCCGGCTGTTGGTGCTTAACCGCCCGCTGAGCTGAGCCGGTGCTCGGTGACCAAGCGCCGCGGGGGAGGGGGTGGGATCCGCAGGCCGAGCAGCTTGGCCAGCGCCGGGACCGAGCCCGCGGCGTGCCGCGCCGCTTGGCGCGCCACCTCGTCGGCGGGGATGCCCGCCGGCTTCACCGTGCGACGCACGGGAGACAGGACGACCGCGTCGAGCATCTTCATCCACTCTTCGGGTGGCAGATCGGCCGTCATCGCTTCTCCGGCGGCCGCAGCCAACTGCACAGCCAGATCAGCCGGGCAGCGGGTGCCGGGCTCAGGTGGACGGATGGACGCCTCGAGCGCCTGCTGGACGCGTCCCTCCTTGATGGCGTTGGTGATGCGCGCCAGCCACTCGTCCCGCAGGGCCGTGACGCGCTTCTCCAGCGACTCCTGAAGGGCCTTGGCCAGTGCACGGCCATCCTCGTCGAGAATGACGGTGCGCGAGGCGGCGACGACGGTGCGCAGCTCGCGCAACCGGAAATCCTTGCCCGCCAGTTGTGCCGCCGTGGCGCGGTCCTTCCAGTCCGCCAGTTTGACCACGGGCAGAAGCTCGTCCGCCATGGCCAAGAGCGCGTCGGTCGACGCCGGGGGGCGGCCCGAAACCTTGGCCGCCGAATTCTGGGCGTCGATGGCCTGCCTCACGGCGGGCAGACCGCCGCGGAGCAACTGCTCGGCGACCGGGATCTGCTCGGGCCGCAGTGCGGCCAACATCGCGTTGCGGTGCACGGTCGACGTCGGCGCGACGGGTCGCTCGCCCCGGGCCGGCCGGCCGTCGCCCTCTCCGGGCCGTCGGGTGCCTGGCCGGCGGGGGCCGGTGCCGCCGCCGGGACCACTGCGGCCACCACTCGGGCGATCGCCACCGGGGCCACCGCTTCCGGGGGGGCCGCTTCCGGGGGGGCCGCTTCCGGGGGGGCCGCTTCCGGGGCCGCTTCCGGGGGGGCCGCTTCCGGGGGGGCCGCTTCCGCCCGGTCCACCGCCACCTGGTCCACCACTCGGGCGATCGCCGCGATGGCCTCCTCGGGCGGGCCTGCGGTCTTCCCTGTCGTCACCGTCTTCGTCACGTCGACGGCTGCGCTTCCCCGAGCCCGGGGCGAGGATCACCGATACGTCGGGGGCACGCTTGGGCGTGCCGACCACCTCGATGCGCCCGGTCTTCTCCGCTGAGCGTGTCGGCTTGACCTCGCTGAGCGACAACACCTCTATGCCCTCGAGCCCGGTGTCGACTTCGGCCCGGAGCACGGAACCAACTTCTTGGTTCGCGGGCACCAAGGACCCCTCGACGACGCCTTTGGGCTGGCGCGCGCCAGCGGCGCGCCACGTCCATGACCCGTCGCCGCTCTTGCTCGTCAACTCAATATCTATTCGGCGTGACATGCGGCGGACACGCTACCGCGCCAGGCGACCCCCTAGGTGCAGCCACCGTCGCGAGGCGAGGACGAGCGGCTTCGCTGCTCCCTTAACATGGCACTACATCCACGCGCGCACCGTTGATTGCCGCCTGGGAGGCCGGCGCGGCGGACCCATGTCCGTTCTCAGGAGGATTCCCCATGACAGACGACACCGAACCGACTGAGGTCCCCCCACAGGCCGACGAGGGCGCCCCGGCTGCCCCGACGGGGTCGCCCGACCCGACAACCGGGGTTATACCCACACCGGGGCCGCCACCGCCCGCGGCCGCACCCATGGCGCCCGTCGGTTGGCCACCGACCACACCTCCTCCGCCCGTCTGGCCCCTTCCGCCTCAGGGCGAAGCCGAGGCACCTGGTCAGAGTGGTCCCGGTGGTCCTGGTGGGGTTGGTGGCACCGCGGCGGCCGCCCCGTTCGCGGGAGAGCCGATGAACCCCCTCGATCCCACCGACCCCGGGCTCACGGCCGACCCGATAACGGCGGAGACATGGGCTCCGCCGCGGCTCCCCCCGCCACCTCCGGGTCCGGGTCCGGGAACCTCGCCCTCGGGCAACCGCAGAACGTGGCTCGCCATCGCTGCCGTCGCGGCCCTCATCGGGGGGGCCGTCGGCGCGGGCGTGACCGCGCTGGCCGACAACGGCAACAACAATGCCGGCATCACCATCCACGAAGGAACCGCCGATCCCGGTGCGGCCGTTCTGAGCGGGAACGTGACCATTCCCGAGTTGGTGAAGAAGGTCATCCCCGCCGTGGTGTCGATCGACGTCAAGTCACACGGCAACGAGGACGAAGGCACCGGGATGATCATCACCTCGAGTGGAGAAGTGATCACCAACAACCACGTGATCGAACTGTTCACCAGCGGGGGCGGGACGGGCACCATCACGGTGACCGAGTACGGGCAGAAGAAAGCCGACCCCGCCACCCTCGTTGGCTACAACACGCAGCAGGACGTGGCGCTCCTCAAGATCGACAATCCCGCTCCGAATCTGCCCACCGTCACCTTCGGCAGCTCGGGCAAGGCGGTGGTGGGCGATGCCGTCGTCGCCATCGGCAACGCGCTCGGACTGGCCGCCGGCACGCCCACGGTGACCCAGGGGATCGTCTCCGCACTCGGTCGATCGGTCAGTGCCGGTGGGCAGGGGACGCTGACCGAGAACCTGCAGAACCTGATCCAGACCGATGCAGCCATCAACCCCGGAAACTCCGGAGGTCCCCTCATCGACACGGCGGGTCAGGTCATCGGCATGAACACCGCTGTCGCCGGCAGCGCGGACAACGGCACCAACGCGCAGAACATCGGCTTCGCCATACCGGCCGACGAGATCGAGACGCTGCTGCCCCAGCTGGAAAAGGGTGGACCGGCTACCAACGGGGGCGGCTACCTCGGCGTCGACATCACCAGCTTGACGCCCGCCCTGCGCCAGCAATACGGGTTCACCCCGACCTCGGGTGTGGTCGTGCTCAGCGTGATCTCGGGCTCGCCCGCCGCCAAGGCCGGCCTGGTCCAAGGTGACGTCATCGTGGCCATCGACGGCACCGCGGTGACCTCCGCCGCCGCTCTGGAGACCCTGATCCAAAAGGACAAGGCGGGGAAACAGGTCCAGATCACCTACTACGTGGGCAACAGCAAGCGCACCACCACGGTGACGCTGGGAACCCAGGCCCAAGCGCAACAACAAGAGTCACAGGTGCAAGGCCAGACCAACCCCTTCGGGGCCGGAGGGTTCACCAACCCCGGCAGCAGCGGGAGCGGCTCCGTCACACCCTGACGAGGGCGTTCAATTCCCTCTCTCGTGCAGGCGGAAGGCCTCCCTGCACGCGTCCAATTCCTTGAGCGCAGCGGCCCGGTCCTCGAAGCCCATGACTTCGGTGTGCTTCTCGGGTTCGAGGTCCTTGTAGATGCTGAAGAAGTGTTCGATCTCATTGAGGAGATGCCTCGGCAGATCGCCGATGTCGTGCGCGTCGTCCCATTGGGGGTCATGCTCGAGGACCGTCAGGAGCTTGGCGTCGAGCCCGGCCTCGTCGCGCATGAAGAAGACGCCCAGAATCCGCGCCCGCACGACGCAGCCCGGGAAGGTCGGATCGGCCACCAGGACGAGCGCGTCGAGGGGATCACCGTCCTTCGACAGCGTGTCGGGCACAAAGCCGTAGTCCGCCGGATACGCCGTGGCGGTGAACAGCCGGCGGTCCAGACGAATGACGTGGTTCTCGTGGTCGTACTCGTATTTGTTCCGGCTTCCGGTGGGTATCTCGATCACGACGTCAACAGCCGTGGTCGACGGGCCCTTCATCGGAAGTCCTGGCTGACGGTCACGGCAAGAACCATGCGCCTCCTACCGTACCGGCTGCCCAGACGGGCCGCTGCAGACCGTTCGGCGGCTCGCCGCCTCCGCGACGCCCGTCAAGGCCTTCCCTGGTGCGGACCGCACGAATCGAGAAAGTCGATGATGGCGGACGTCACGGCATCCCTCGATGCCGCAGAGTGCGGGCTGTGGCCCGCAGACGGATGGAGCGAGAGGAGGGCCTGAGGAATCTCCTCGAGTATGGCGTCGAGCTCACCCGGCTCCGTCCGCGGATCTTCACCCCCGTGTACGACCAACGTCGGACGACGGAGGGCGCTGAGCCGATCGTCGTAGAGATTGGCGCGCGGCGTCGCGGCTCCGGCGGCGAGGTCCAACCACGCCTGACCGTCGAGCTGCAAGATGCTGCGCCATCGATGCTCACCGTGCTCCGCCGCCAGCGTGCGGCGGATGGGCTCGCCGAAACTGTCCGGGTCCGACGCCATGCGTTGGAAGAAGGAGCGCGAGCGCGGTTTGGTGGCCGAGTAGTGGAGCGCCTCGAGGACGGCCGCGCTGACGCGTTGCGGCGCATGGATGGCGGCCAGGGCGGCGATCACCGCTCCGTCGCTGTGGCCCCACCACACCGCGTGGTCGATGCCCAGCGCATCGAGGAGGGCCATCGTCTCCTGCGCGGCCCGAAAGTGGAACTCCGCCGGGAAGGCGTCGAGGGCGGTGGAGCAGCCGTAGCCGGAGCGATCGGGGATCACCACGGTGTACGACCCGCTGAAAGCCCCTATGTCGATCGGGTACATCTCGTAGCCCCAGCCCCCATGGAGGAACAGCAGGACAGGGCCCTGTCCCTCCCGGCGATACCCGATGGTCACCGGTTTCCCACCGGCCAGGGGGGAGGAGGGGAGCACGACCGAGGGCATCGTTGCCACGCTAGGCGCCGACCTTGAGGCGCGGTGCCCCTCCGGCGGGGGAGCGCCCCGCGAGGACTACGACGTGATTCCGGCGCCCTTGAGCATGCGGCGCAAGTCGACGACCTGCTGCTCGTCGATGTCGTGATGACGCGGGGAGTCGAAGAACTGGGTTTCAGACCCGAGGGTGACCTTGTAGCGGCCGTCGTGCTCCTCGGTCACGGTCGCCACACTCTCGAGAAGCGAGAGGACGTCGTGCCATTGAATGTTGTGACTCACCGGATGACTGAAGATCTTCTCCACCGTGGCCTTATGGTGCCCATCCAATGGAACGTTCTCTGCCATTGCCTTCTCCTCGATCCTCAGGTTGATCCAGAACTCGCCGGTAACGGCCGGGGCCCCATCGTAGGGACTCCGTGGACACCCCGTCGTATCGGGCCCATACGCCCGCTCGGCCGCGGTCGGCGGGAGTCTCGACCAACCTCGGGCAACACGCAGGCTCGCGGCATGGCCGTTGCAGTCCGATGAGGCGGCCCGGTACTGTCATGCCACGGGCGGTGGGGCGGAAATCACGCGCCTCCACGCGACCAAGGAGGAGGGGCGGATGAGCGCGATGAGGATCCTGGTGCTGGGAGCGGGATTCGGCGGCCTGGAACTCTCCACGAGGCTCTCGGAGCAGTTCGGTCAGGACATCGACATCGTCCTCATCGATCAGAGCGAGGGTTTCATTTTTGGATTTTCGAAGTTGGACGTGATGTTCGGCCGAAAGCCTGCTTCCGACGTCTTGCATCCGTACCGTGACATCGACAAGCCCGGTCTGCGCTTCGTCCAGACCACGATCCGCGCCATCGATCCCGCGAACAAACGCGTGGAGACGGACTCGGGGGCCTTCGAGGGCGACATCATGGTCGTCGCGCTGGGGGCCGACCTCGATCCCTCCGCCACGCCGGGTCTCCTCGAAGCGGGTCACGAGTTCTACACCGTGCCCGGCGCCTTCGCCCTGCGCGATGTCCTGGCGGCATTCGACGGCGGACACGTCGTGGTGGGCGTGACCTCGACGCCGTTCAAGTGCCCCCCGGCACCAAGCGAGACGGCGCTCCTCCTGCACGACTACCTGACCGAGCGCGGGCTGCGCGACCGCTCCACCATCTCGCTGGTCATGCCCCTCGGGGTCCCGATCCCTCCCTCGCCGGCTGCCTCCGGGGCGCTGCTCCTCGCCTTCGCCGAGCGCGGCATCGATTGGCACCCCGGACGGTTGATCACCAGCCTCGACCCCGAGCGGAAGGTCGCCGTGCTCAGCGAAGGGGCGGCGATGCCCTACGACCTGTTTCTCGGCGTTCCCGCGCACCGGGTCCCTCCCGTGGTCGAAGAGTCGGGCATGACCGTCGACGGCTGGATTCCCGTGAATCCGCTGACCCTCGAGACCGCCTTCCCGGATGTGTACGCGGTGGGGGATGTGACGAGCGTCGGAACTCCGAAAGCGGGCGTCTTCTCGGAGGGGCAAGCGGCCGTGGTGGCGACGCAGATCGCGTCGAAGCTGCACGCCGCCTCGACGCCCGTGACCTATGACGGGCACGGGACCTGTTATCTCGAATTCGGCCAGGACCTTGTGGCACGCGTCAGCGTCACCTTCTTGAGCGGCGCCGCACCGGTCGGGGACCTCGAGGGACCATCCGCGGCGATCGCCGCCGACAAGGTTGAATTCGGCACCAGCCGAATCCAACGCTGGTTCTCCGGAATCTCCTGATTCCGGAATCTCCTGATCAACCTCCGGTGCACGCGAACAATGGCTCGTCTACACTCACCGCTGCTGTACACCTCATACGGAAAGGCGGTCCGCTATGGCACTCGGCTTCTATTTGGCGCACGTAGAATTCTCGGCTGAAAAGTACGAGAGCGCGCTCAAGCAACTGGAGGACGCGGGCGCCGGTAGCCCGAAGGGGCGGACGTTGCACGTTGCCCTTGATTCCGGCGACGGCGGCATCAACGTCTTTGACATTTGGGAGTCGCAAGAGGACTTCGAAGCATTCGGTGCGACGCTGATGCCGATTCTCAGCGAGCTCGGCGTCTCGCTGGAGGAGCCCATGGTGGCGACAGTGCACAATGTGATTCGGGGCTGAGCGACGCGGGGCTAGACGCCCATTGCGACTGGGGCCTGCGTCAGTCGCAATGTGCCCCCACTACGGAACCTCGAAGGTGATCATGGGCACGATCATCGGCTGCAACGGCTCCAGTCCGGCTGCGGCAACGATCGGACCGAGCACTGCGGCGAACGCATCCCATTCCTCCTGGCTCTCCCACACGTCGAAGATCGCGATTCCGGCATCTTCGCCAAAGCAGGTGTGGAGTTTCATGCCCGTCGGCTCGACGCCGGCGGCACGTACCTGTGCATCGATGCTCCTGTACTGCTCAGGGGTCATTGACGCCGGTCGAATGTACACACCGATCATGGAATCCACCTTTCGCTGAAGAAGGGCTGCAATTTCGCACGAACCTGACGTCGTGTCCACGGGCGCGGCCCGGGGCTCACGCTCATTTGGAGGTGGCAGAGGGGACGGGGAGGCCGCGGTACCCCGCGGGGGGAAGGTCGTCGGGGCAGGCCCCGGGGGGATCGTTGTAGCGGGGATCTCCGGTCCATGACGCGAACTCCCACCCGGGCTTCAGCTTCCCCAGGTGCAGGATCGGCGTCAACTCCTCGGTCACCAAGGCACCGAATTGTGCGGCCCCGTAGGGACACATGTGCGCATTGTCGAGCTTCCGGGCCCGGACCCACTCTCCCTGCGGGGTACGCATCCAGGTCAAGAACCGCCCGCCGGGAGCGAAAAGTTGCTCCGTGGTCAGGTAGAGCGCGCGGCCCGGGAAGGCCGACACGGCTTGGCGGGCCACGTCGTCCCACGCGTCCGTCGCTTCTGTCTCTATCTTCCACGCCTTTTCCCTCGCCACGGGATCGGCGATCGAGTCGCTCGGACCCACCTGTGGGAATTGCAGGAGCACGACCAGTTTGACGCCGTGAGGTGGGGCCAGGAGTGCGGCCATATAGCTCTCGAGGAGAGCCCGGTATGCGGCTGGGTCGGTCTGCGCCTCCTGGTCGTCCCAGCTCCACGTGCCCATGGCGATCTGGACGGAGTTGTGAGCCAAGGTCTGCTGGGCGTCGCTCAACCAGGAGTGATCGATGGTCAGCCCCCAACCCGGGAAGGCAGAGTTCACCGCCACCGACACGTCCCCGGTGGCCTGGAGCGCGGCGGTGATACCCGGCGAACTGTCCACCATCACGCTGTCGCCGAAGATCCAAACCCGATAGGGCCGGGAGCTCGCGCCCAAGGCAAGGCGAACCCGGGGCGCCACCGCAGCACCGCCCTGCACCGGCGTCACCGTGACTTGGGCCGTGCGGGCGGGTGGGGGACCGACGGTGCCGGCCAAGATGATCACCGCCGTCACGGCGACCCCCAGCGCGGCAAACCCCACCGAAGGGATGTGGACCCTGCGGCGCAACGCCCCCCAGTCGGCCCGCCTGAGTGGGCGTTCGACCAGATAGAAACTGGCGCACGACAACGTCAGCATCGCGGCGAGCCGAGCGGCCAGGAGCGGCCAACCGGACCAGCCCGTGGCGTCATGGGTCATCAGCACGATGACCGGCCAGTGCCAGAGGTAGAGGCTGTAGGAGATGACCCCCAACCAACGGATCGGACGCACAGCGAGGATGCGGCCGGCCAGGCCGTAAGGGGCCTGCATCGCACCCACGATGACCAGCACCGCGCACAAGGCGATACCCACGAGCCCGCCGTTCCAGATCCACCATGGCGGGCCACCGGCCATGCCCATCCCGAGCGCGACCCCGCCCAGCCCGAGCACGGTGAGCATCGACCAGAGACGGCCCCGGGCCGCAGCGACGGTACGGCCCGGCGGCCAGATCATGGCCGCCGCACCACCCAGCAACAGCTCCCAGGCGCGGGTATCGGTGCCCAGATACGCCCGGTTCGGCCCGAGCCAGTGCGCGGCCACACCCATCCAGACCGCGGAGGCGACGGCCAGCGTCAGCGTGAAGCCGAACAGGATCCGACGAGGGTCCTGGTGGCCACCCCTGACCCGGGTCGCGGTGGTGATCGCCAGGATCACCAGCGGCCACACCACGTAGTACTGCTCCTCGATGGCCAATGACCAGGTCTGCTGGAGCGGGCTCACCGACAAGAATTGGGCGAAGTAGCCGTGACCGGCGGCGATCTGCTGCCAATTGGCCACGTAGAACAACGTGGCCAGGCTCGGCGAACGGAGTTGGGCCGGCACCAGTCCGACCCCATTGGCCCACGCATAGACGGAGAGCGCCGCCAAGAGCACGAGGACGGCCGGGAGCAGCCGCTTCGCCCGGCGACCCCAAAAGGCGGCCAGGTTCCCAGGTGGCTGGTCGACCGCCAGCAACAGGCTGGTGATCAGGTAGCCCGAGAGGACGAAGAAGACGTCGACGCCGACCCAGCCGCCCCGGAGATAGCCCAGGTGGTAGACGACCACGGCGGAGATGGCGACGGCGCGCACGCCGTCGAACTGGGGTACGTAGCGGCGAAGGGCCAAGGGCTATGTAGCTTCGCGCCATATCGTCGCTGGGCGCCATCGGGGCCTGTCGCGAGCGGGCCCCCTCCGGACGTACAGATCATCGTTTGACATACCATCGGTCATGACCAAACCGATCTCCCCGTCACCTCTTATAGAGGTATTCGTCCATGAGGTACGCGCGTCGTTTCCCGAGGACGAATACGAGAAGATCGCGTCGCACGAGGAAGCGATCGCCAAGACGACTTCCGAAGGAGATCCGCACCGGGCCAGGCTGTGCGTGAAGTGGGCCATCAAGGTGGCAGACGACCACAATCAGCCGCATCCCCGTTGGGAGCAGCTGAAGGAGCGACTCCAGATCTGGAAGGACGAGTGGTTCGCCTTTGACTTCGGCGTGGGAGACGCCCTGCCCGGCAGTGGGAGCCACCACGTGGTGGGCAAGGCAACGCCAATCGAAGATGTGAGGATCGAGTGGGTACAAGACGCCGTCGCGGTGGCCAAGCGACTCGGGGAAGATGACGGATGGGAGAACTCCCCGTGGGAATCGCTCTTGACGGACCTCATCGACGTGAAGGCTGCGTAGCCCCGACACCCCAGCCAGTCAGGACAATCCGGCGCCCTCGGAGCGGTTAGTCGTCTTCGTCGGAAAGAGTTTCCGGGTCATCCAACAAGACGCCGGCCTCGGCTGCTTCAACGGTATCGAGCGGAAGCTGATCTTCCTCTTGCTCGTCATCGAAGTCGATCTCACTGTCAAGCGGCGCGATTTCTGCCGCATCCTCTGGATCCAGCGGCTCTGGCTCTTCGATGATTGGAATGTCGTCGTCATCCAGTTTGGCCATCTTGTTCTCCTGTTCGGCGGTCAGGGCCCAGTTGATCAGACATTTGTGGCTTTCCGGTGAGAGCCCCGATCACCGCGTTCGTCAGTGCAACGGGGGCAGCCCGATCATCTCGCGGAATTCACTCGTCGAGTTCGTCACCGGAAATGGCTCTGCAGGCACGGGGAGATCCAGCCTCTCGCAGATGGGCTCCCATCCGTCTCCGAGCGTCCACTCCAGCAGACGGGCCGCCGGCACGGTGGCACGCACCGCGGCATTGTGGCGTTCGTACGCGTCCATCATCGCGGTCGGGTCCTCCAGGCGATCACTGAACCTGTCATGCAGGAGCTTGCGCACAGCGTCCATCCAGGGTGCGGCCTCGGGGGGCACGCGATCGAACGCCAGGAAGATCGTGTTCGAGGCGCTGCGGTACCACGAGTCGGCATCACGCACGGAGAGCAAGACGAGCGCGTTCGGGTTGGCGGCAGAGAGCTCGGGCCAGAACGACCCACCGGGCCAATCGACGATCGACCCGTAGCGCTCGAGCATGGCCGACCAGTCGACTGGCCGTCCTTCGATGGCATCGATCCAGGCCGGCACTTGATCGGGATTTGCCAGCATCTCCAGCATGTGATGACAGGGTGCCCCGAGCAATTGCTCTAGTGCGAACTTCAGTGAATGCGTGCCCGTGCGGCCAACGCCGGCACCCACGACGACAAGTTCCACTCCGCCCCCCTCATCGATCCTCGCTCGCACCTCGGCGTTGCACCGGAGTCCATGACCGGCCCAGCGCCGTTCGTGCTCGACCGATTGTGCCATGAAATGCCGTGGCGTCCACCCCTTGACTTCCTATCACTAATAGGTACACTGACTATCAGTGATAGGTACTCCGACCAACGTCCGCCGGCAGTCGAAAATGGCCACGATCCTCGATGAGGCCTGGAAACTGGCACGGGTCAATGGCATCGGCGGGATCTCCCTTCACGCGCTCGCACGCGAAGTGGGAATGCGGCAGCCCTCGCTGTATGCGTATTTCGATTCGAAGAACGGCCTCTACGACGCCATGTTCGCCGATGGCAACCGTCGACTCCTCGAGCGCCTCGAGGGACTCGAGTTGCCCAGCGACTCCCGAAATGCGGTGAAGTGCTTCATGGCGGCGTTCGTCGCATTCGCCGTGGAGGACCCGGCTCGTTGTGCCCTGCTTCTCCAGCGCCCGCTACCTGGGTTCGAGCCGTCAATCGAGTCGTATGCCCTGGCGCAGGTGGCGCTCAGTCGTGCCACGGCACTCCTCCAGGCGGCCGGGCTCGACAGCCAGGGGGACGTCGACTGCTTCATCGCGATGGTTGCGGGCCTGATCGACGCGCAGATCAGCAACGACCCGGGAGGGGACCGCTGGATCCGGCATTTGGACCGACTCACCGACATGCACCTCGACGACACACGGCAAAGGAGAGAGCAGCGATGACGACAGGCACCCTGATCGAGCAGAGGATCCGCCGACCCGAAGCTCGAGTGCTGGCAGAAGAGGAATTCAGGCGTTTCGCCGATCTGGTGGGTTCACTTTCACCCGATGAGTGGGCGACGCAGACAGATTGCACCGCCTGGGACGTCCGTAAGATGGCGCTCCACGTCCTCGGTTCCGGTGACGCACAAGCCTCGTTCCCGCAGTTCGTTCACCAGCTCCGCAAGGGCGTCCCGCTCAATCGGGAGATCGAATCACATCATTGGGTTGACGGTATGAATGAACTGCAGATCCGCGAACGCGCCCACCTGTCCAATGAGGAGATCGCCACGCAGCTGACCACGATCGGGCCGAGGGCAGTCAAGGGCCGCTGGGGAACGCCTCCACCCATGCGCTACCTGCCGATCCCTTTTGGGCCGCCCATCGGTTGGACCTCCCTGAAATACCTCCTCGATGTCGGGTTCACCCGCGACGTCTGGGCACACCGGATCGACATCTGTGCCGCCATCGACCGCCCCATGCATCTGTCGGCCGATCACGACGGTCGCCTTGTCGCCGACATCGTGGGGGAGTGGGCGTCAATTCACGGTGAGCCCTTCGAACTCGTTCTCGAAGGGACCGCCGGGGGAGAATTCAGCCAAGGTACCGGGGGCGAACGAGTCGACATCGACGCCATCACCTTCATCCGCACACTCTCGGGCCGCCTCCCCGGTACCGGCATTCTCGCCCACCCGCTGCCGCTCTAGCCGACACGTCCCACGGAAAGGGAGCCCACAACCATGGAGATCCACATTGACGAGATCGCCGACGGCATCTTCCGCTTGTCCACCTTCGTCCCCGACATCGGGCCCACCGGGTTCACCTTCAACCAATTCCTCATCAAGGGGGAGGAGCCCCTCTTGTTCCACACGGGAGCCCGCCACATGTTTGGCGAAGTCGCTAAGGCGATCTCTACCGTTCTGCCCGTCGAGGACCTGCGGTGGATCACCTTCGGCCATGTGGAGTCGGACGAATGCGGAGCCATGAACCTCTTCCTGGCGGCGGCCCCCGCGGCCCAAGTGGCCCACGGAGCCGTCGGCTGCATGGTCTCCCTTGACGACCTCGCCGACCGCCCGCCCCGTCCCCTGGCCGACGGCGAGGTACTCGACCTGGGCGGCAAGCGAGTCCGGCACATCGATACTCCCCATGTGCCCCATGGATGGGAGGCCCGTGTGCTCTACGAGGAGACGACGGGCACGTTGCTCTGCGGGGATCTCTTCACCCATCTCGGAAACGGACCGGCGTTGACGAACGACGACATCGTCGGGCCTGCCGCCGTGGCCGAGGACGTGTTCCACGCCACCTGCCTTGCTCCCAGCACCGGAGCGACCCTGCGCGCCCTGTCTGCGCTGCAGCCGACCACCCTGGCCGTGATGCACGGGTCATCGTTCAACGGGGACTGCGCGGACGCCTTACTCCGTCTGGCCGACGACTACGACGACCGCATTGCGGCAGCTTCTCGGTCCTGAACCTGACGTCACTGCGTATGGGTGCGCCCAGAAGGGGTGCCGTCATCATGCCGAAGGGATGCGGGAGTGGGGGAGCGAGCGGTGCACCGTGACCCATACCCTTACCGGCCCCAAACCACGCCCAGGGCAGCGTGGTCACCCCTTCCGGCGGCGAGTGGACCGTGTCCGGGACGAGTGCGATGAAAGAGGAGCCTTTGGCAAACGGCACGCCAGCTCTCAGATCGCTCATATGCGCGTTTGAGGATCATGAATCGCCCGCAACAGGCGGCTCGGCCCTGCACCCAGACTTAAGCCATGGGACGGTTCAGAAGCTTGTGGCATCGCCGAAGAGCGAGACCGACCCGTCGGCCGCCGGTAGCGCGTACCCCCCGCCGTCGGGGGTGGCCGCCATGCCCACGATGGGCGCGTTGAGATGCTGCCCACCCATCGAGCCGTGGTAGCCGGCGTCACCGAAGCTGAAGATCCCACCGTCAGAAGCCACCAGCCAGTACCCCTCGCCGTCGGGGGTGGCCGCCATGCCCACGATGGGCGCGTTGAGATGCTGCCCACCCATCGAGCCGTGGTAGCCGGCGTCACCGAAGCTGAAGATCCCACCGTCAGAAGCCACCAGCCAGTACCCCTCGCCGTCGAGGGTGGCCGCCATGCCCACGATGGGCGCGTCCAGGCCGGTGATGGCGCTGGTGGTCGTGGGTGCAGCCCCGCTACCGGGTGTCGTACCCGGAGGCGGGGTGGTGGCCTGGTTGACCAGGGCGAAGGTAGCGGTAGGGGTGAGACCGGCGACCGATGCCACCACCACGTAGCCGCCGGGGGTGGTGTTGGCGGTGAACGTTGGGGCGACCGCCACCCCGTTGTCGTCGGTGTCCATGACCACCGACGAGGTCGCCGTGGTGGCGAAGGTTCCACTGGCGCCGGTGCTCGGGGCAGAGAAGGTGACCGCGGCGTCGGGAACCGGGTTGTTGTACACGTTGACCACCGTCACGGCCAGGTCGAGGGGGAACGCCGTGCCCGCGGAGGTCGACTGGGTCGCCCCGAGCCCGGGCGTGATCGTCGCCGGGGCTCCCGCCACGTTGTCGAGCGAGAACGCCGCCGTGGTCGTGGCAGCGGGATTGGAGGTGGCGACCACGGTGAACGTGCCGATCACCGAGTTGGCGGTGATGGTCGGCGACGTGGCTATCCCTCCCGAAAGTGAGACCGTGGAGCTCCCCGTGAATGTCGCCGAGGGGCCGCCCGGCGTCGTCGACACGGTGAAGGTGACGCTGCCCGTGACCGACGAGTCAAGGGTCGGAGCGCCACACGGCGTACTGCTGGCTTCAACGACGAGGTAGTCGGCATACGGTCCCCCGACGGACGCGGACTGCCCGGAGCCACTCACGGCACAGAGGCTGCTGGTGGCGAGCGTCGCCAGGTTGTCCAGGGAGAAGACAGCGGTAGGGTTGAGACCGGCGACCGATGCCACCACCGCGTAGCCGCCGGGGGTGGTGTTGGCGGTGAACGTGGAGGCGGTCGCCACCCCGCTGGCGTTGGTGTCCACGACCGCCGACGGGCTCCCGGTGGAGGCGAATGTTCCGCTGGCGCCGGTGCTCGGGGCAGAGAAGGTCACCGCGACGCCGGGAATCGGGTTGTCGGACGCGTCGTCCACCGTCACGGACAGGGCGACGGGGAACGCCGTGCCCGCGGAGGTCGACTGAACCGCCCCGGGCCCGTGCGAGATCGTCGCCGGGGCCCCCGTCAGGTTGTCGAGCGAGAACGTCGCCGTGGTCGTGGCCACGGGACTGGAGGCGGCGACCACGGTGAACGCGCCGGTTACCGAGTTGGCGGTGAGGCTCGGCGACGTGGCCATCCCTCCCGAAAGCGAGACCGTGGCGCTCCCCGCGAATGTCGCCGAGGGGCCGGCCGGCGTCGTCGACACGGTGAAGGTGACGCTGCCCGTGGCCGTGGAGTCAAGCGTCGGAGCGGTGCACGTCGTGCTGCTGGCTTCAACGACGAGGTCGGCGGCATAGGGTCCCCCGACGCCCGCGTCCTGCGGGGAGCCACTCACGGAACAGAGGTAGTCGCTGGCGAGCGCCGCCGCAGCCGTCCCGGGGAATGCGGCCACTACGGCCACGCCACCGACCAGGCACGAGCCCAAGAGCAGAGCGGCGCCGGCAGTTGCCGCGACGGTGCGACGTAGATGCCTCATCGACCATGCCCCTCTCCCGGTGAACCGGGTTCCTCATCGCCATTGGTCCTCCCCTGGCGGACAGGCAACAGCTGCATCGAGTGCCTCATAATATGTGGGAACCCTCCTGGGTCGGACCGGACAGCAGCGGTCCTAGTGGATCCGACTGCAGGGATGACGGAGTTCACGCGGTCGCCGTGCCACGGGAACCCCCGCCGCCGCCGAAGGATCTTCCGGCCCCGCCGAAGCCGCCGAAGCCCGCCGAGCAGCCGCTGGGACCCGGCGAGCTGATGCTCAGCCTCGTCGCTGTGATCGCCCCCTGGTCATTGGCGGGGCCGACAGCGGTCACGCACAGGTTCGTGGCCAGCGCGGACGGGGTAGCGGAGGTGATCTTGGCGAACGTGGTCTTGGACGTGACCTTCACGGTCTTCGTCACCGTCTTGGTCTTGAACTTCGGCAGGGACGTGCCGCTCTTGGGCTTGGTCGTCGTCGTCGTCGTCGACTTCTTGCTCGACGACTTGGAGGCCTTCGGTGGGATGATCTCGGTTCCCTTCACCTTCAACGTGGAGCCGGACACCGAGAGCAGCGTGCCCGAGGCCGAGCTGAAGCTGGCCGCACCGGTCCTCGGTCGGCTCGGGAACGTGGACGCTCCCCCCTCCCCACCGCCGAAACCGCCCCGGAAGCCGCCAGTACCGGAGCCACTGGCGCCAGCGCCGCTGAAGCTACCTCCACCGAAGCCGCCGAAGCTCCCCGTACACCCCGACGAGGTCGGCTGGGTGATCGTGACCGAGCGGGCCGTGACGGTGCCGGACTTGGACGCAGACCCGATCGCCGAGACGCACTGGCCGGCGGCGAGGGTGCTCGCCGAGGCCGAGACGCTCTGCGTGATGACAGTCGAGGATGTGATCGTGACCGCCACCTGGCCGCTCGACGGGTTCTGCACCTCGAGCGTGTCCGTGCCGATGATCGCGGCCACCGTGCCCGAGGCCGAGCTCAGGTTGGCCGGAGGTGTGGGAGCCGTGGCCGCACCGGCGGCGCCGGCCGCGGCGAAGCTCGCCGGGGCAACCCAGACGATCCCGACCAGGGACACCGCGCCCAGCGCAAGAACGGTGAAGCGCCGTGGGCGCCCTCGGGGGCTGGGCGACATCCGCTTTGATGAGGCGGGGGCCTTGGGACTGGTCATTACCACTCCTTACTTGGGTTCGGTTCGGGAAGGATCGTGCGGACCGTCCGGCCCGCGGTCAGGCGGCGGTCCGGACCACCCTCAGGGCCTCGACGGGGTGGGACCCGCACGTCGTCGGGTGGAATGTGCGCCACTGGCTACTGGCTCCGCAGCGCTTCGATCGGGGCCAAACGGGCGGCCCGCGTCGCCGGGTAGACCGCGAACACCACACCAATGGCCATCGCTACCCCGATGGCGCCGGCGACGGCCCACCATTCGATGGCGATGGTATTGGAGATGAAGTGGGGGAGTACGACGGCACCGATCAGCCCGAGCCCGGCACCGAGGATCCCACCGGCCAAGCCGAGGACCGACGCTTCGACGAGGAACTGGCGACGGATGGCCGCCGGCGTGGCACCAAGGGCCTTGCGCAGGCCGATCTCCCGCACGCGNNTGATGTTCATCACGCCGATGCCACCCACCAGGAGTGAGATTGCTGCGATGCCGGCGAGGAGCACGGTGAGGGTCTTGTCCACCGAGCTCGCGGTGGCTTCGATGGTCGACTGGGAGGTGATGGTGAAGTCCGCGCCCGTTGGGGTCGTGACGTTGTGTAGCGACAGCAGCTCGTCGTCGGCCTCCTCGTAGGCGGCTCCGAGAGTTCCTTGCGAGTCGGCCTCGAGGTAGATGGTCTGCACACTGTCCGAACCTAGGATCTGGCTCTGTGCCACGGTGATGGGCACAAGCACCATGTCGTCCTCGTTGGTCGACGCTGAGCTCCCGGCCGAGGTGAGCACGCCGATGACGGTGAGCGGTACGTTCCCGATATCGATGGTCCGCCCGACGGGGTCGAAACCGAGACCCAGTTCGGAGGCCGTGGTCGAACCAAGGACCGCCACGCCGTCTTGTCCTTTCACCTGGGCCGCAGTAAAGAAGCTCCCCACCGCAACCGAGCGGCTGCGTACCGAGATCCAGGACGCTGTCGTGCCCACCACAGACGTCGTCCAGTTGGTCGTTCCCGCCTGCACGCTCTCCTCGGTCTGCGCCGTGGGTGCGACCGCTGCGATATCAGGGCAGTCGACGCGGGACCCGAGGGACTGGGCGTTGGCGTAAGTGAGCGTGCTTGCCGAACCGAACCCACCCCTGACACCGCCCGTCGTCGTGCTGCCCGGGGTGACGATGAGCAGGTTCGCTCCGAGAGCGGAGATGGACGAGTTGACCTGAGACGTAGCTCCCTCCCCGAGGCCTACGGTGAGGATGACCGCGGCGATGCCGATGAGGATGCCGAGGACCGTGAGACCTGAGCGGAGGCGGTGACCTGCGATCGCCTCCATCCCCGAGCGCAGGGTCTCGAACCAGCTCACGTCCCCGCCGCCTGATCGGCCTGGATGAGACCGTCGCGGATGCGCACGACGCGCCCGGCCGCGCTCGCCACCTCTGCGTCATGCGTGATGAGGACGATGGTCCGACCGGCCGCGTGCAGCTCGCCGAGGAGGGCGAGCATGTCGGCGGCCGAGACGGAATCGAGGTTGCCCGTCGGCTCGTCGGCGAGGATGAGCGACGGCTCGTTCACAAGCGCCCGGGCCAGCGCCACCCGCTGTTGCTGGCCCCCGGAGAGCTCGGTCGGCCGGTGCTCCACCCTGTCCGCCAGGCCCACCCGCTCGAGCGCGCGGAGTGCCCTTTGCTTGCGGGCTCGGCGCTCCACCCCGGAGTACACAAGGGGCAGCTCGACGTTTCGCCATGCTGAGATCCTGGGCAAGAGGTTGAACTGTTGGAACACGAAGCCCACGCGGCGGTTGCGCACCTCGGCGAGCTGGACCTCATTCATCTCGCTCACGTCGATGCCGCCTAGTCGGTAGCTGCCCATAGTGGACTGGTCCAGGCAACCCAGGATGTGCATCAGGGTTGACTTGCCAGATCCCGAAGGCCCGATGATGGAGATGAACTCCCCTTCGGCGATGCGCAGGGTGACGCCGCGGAGGGCGTCGACCGAGATCGTCCCTGTGCGGTAGCTCTTCCACACGTCGACCAATTCCACAATGGGAGAACGCTGGCCCATCCAGGAATCCATGACCGCCGTGTCTCCCGGTCTGACAGCGGGTAAGGGCACGGTGCGCTCGTCGGGACGAAGGGCTCCGGGTGCCGAGAGCTGGCTCACGTGCTCACCCACCACCCGCAATGCCTCCACCGCCGCCGAAGCCTCGACCTCCGAAGCCTCCACCGCCGGTGAAGCCTCCGCCACCCAAACCGCCACCCAAACCGCCACCGAAGGTGGCGCCCGTGCCTGTGGAACCCGTGGAAGTGGTGGCCGACAGACTGGCCAGGACGACTACTTGTCCGGTCTTGATACCTTTTGTGATCTGCGTGAGCGTCCCGCCGATGGCGCCGACCGTGACTGTGTGGGCCACCTCGCGACCGCCTTGGAGCTCGTAGACGAAGCTGCTGGTTCCGACGGTGTGCAAGGCGCTCGAGGGCACGGTGAGCACGTTGGACCGCTGCAGGACGATCATGGACACGTCCGCGCTCGACCCGGCGTACAGACCCGACGGGGTGCCGGTGACCGCGATGACGACCGGGAAGGTTGCCACTCCTGAACTCACCGTGGCCACCACCCCTACCGAGGCGATGGTGCCGAACACGTTCGTGGCGGCACCGGACGGCGTGATCACGGCCTGGTCTCCGTCCTTGATCTCGGCGACCTGGGTGTCGCTGACGGTGCCCTGCACCTCGAAGGTTCCCGGGCTCACGATCACCACGGCCGCGCTCGACGAGCCGGCACCGGTACCGGTACCGGTGCCGGTAGAGGCCGAAGTTGACGAAGACGAAGAGGCCGTGGGCGCACCAATAGTGGTATTGCCGGCGCTCGCGCTACCGCCGGCAACGATGTTGACGGCAGTCACCGTGCCGCCTATCGGTGCGACCAGCTTGGCGCCGTTGAGATTGTTCTGGGCCGTGGTGAGGGTGGCGGTGGCGGCAGCTATGGAGGCCTGGTCGGACTCGAGTTGGGCCGGTGTTGCGCCGGCCTCGGTCGTCTGAAGGTTCGCTTGGGCGGTGGCCAGCTGAGACTGGGCCGAGGTCACTTGTTGCTGGTCCTGTTGGACGGTCTGGGCATTCTTGAGCTGAGTGGACGTCACATTGTTCTGGTCCGAGGCGACCGCGCTCTGGTCGCCCGTCACCTTCGACTGGTCGCCCGTCACCTTCGACTGATCGCCCGTCACCTGGCTCTCGTCCGTGGCACACGCGCTGGACGCGGACGAACCAAGCACATCACCTTGGCAGTCGATGCCCTCCTTCTCCTGCGTCGCGGTGAGCGTTGACTGGTCGTTCTCAAGGGTGGTCTGGTCGCTAGCCAGTGCGGTCTGGGCGCTCTGGAGCGCTTGCTGGGCCTGGGTCAGACTCATCTGGTTGGAGGTGGCGGCATCGGTCAGGGATGTCTCGTCGTTCGTCACGGAGTTCTGGGCGCTCGTCACCGAAGACTGCCCTGCGGTCAGGGTGGACGCACTCGGCGACTTATCGCTCTGGAGCTTGGCCTGTGCAGTGGCCAGGCTCGCCTGATCCTGCTCCACCTGAATGGACAAGGGGGTGCTGTCCAGCGTGGCGACCACCTGCCCTGCCGTCACGGCCTGGCCCGGCACCACGCTGACCGAGGCCAGCGTGCCGGCCGTGACGAAACTCACGTTGGCCTGATCGACCGGCTCAATGGTGCCCGTTGCGGAAATGGTCTGCTGGACCGTCCCCAGAGCGGCGACGGTCGTACGGAACTGGGACCCCGACGACCCCGTGAGGGTCAAACCGACGCCGACGCCGACGCCGGCCAGGATGAGGACGAGGACGAGGATGGTGGCGCGCCGGTGGCCCACGAAGGGTCGCATAAGTCGGCGCACATGTCGCGGCCGACCCGCGGCCGCGCCGGTGCCGTCGGTCGGAGCTGGTGCTCCGCTCGGGCCGACGGTGGTCACCACGGTGCCCGGGCTAAGGGTACCGACGTTGCTGCCTGGGTCTCCGTTGCTCACCGCGCTGTTCTCCTCCCTATCAGTTGTCGCCGCGGACGGCCGACGACGGGCACGTCAGATCACGACCGCGACATAGGGACGAGCCTTCGTCGGCCCGCGAGAAGCCGTTGACGGCTCGGTCGCTCGACTGATCCGACTTGACTTGATTCCATGTCGGCGTTCTCCCAGCACCAGCCCGCTCCACGATCTACTGAAGGCCCACAGCCCGCACCGCCCGAGCGCCAACATTGGGGGCGCATTCTCCAGCCGTGGGCACCAGAGGCTCCCAACCACAACTCCCCAGCGCTTTGCGCGAGTCCCCGCTACGGGGAGAGCCTCTCCCTCATCGTTCAGTGGAATCTCCTGCGTGGCGTCGGCAGAACCTGGTGCCCCCGATGCCTCGTCATCTCCCGGATGCGGCATATGGTGCAGTACACCCAGCCGATTTCACAGCCAGCCCCAAATTGGCTGTGACCCCCCGTAGAGTTTCAAATCACCTCCCAGAAAAGACCAGGTCAGAAAGGTCCCGCGGCAGCCCTCAGCCTCGACGTGGCCAGGTGACGGGACGCCGAGGGCCCAAACTCTCACCGGAGACACAGGGCGCGCCATCCGGATTCCAAACTGTGGCCTCCATGGTGGAAGTGCTCCCGCCTGCAGAGGGTTCCGTGAATCCGCCATCACGACCCCCCTCCTCTGCCGGCAGTGAGCACTTGCGCCGTCTCCCTTTACGGCGCCCGGCCCCCCAGTCGGCGCGGTGCACACACACCGTGCCGGCCGGGGGCGCTGTTGGTGGGTGGGGGAGGAGGCCACCAAATCTTCCCGAAACCGAAGCAACCGGTCGCCGTTGCAACCGGCATTCCGGATTGACCCATATCCATATGGCGTGCGAGGAGCCTCTCTAGCAAGATCCGATGAAAGCGCCGCCAGGGATCGGCGGAGACAACGCCGATTTGGAACATGTTCCTGACGGGCTGCACACTGCGTGCACCAGAACGACGATCGAATCGAGCCATCCTCGGCGTACCGAATTCCGCCGGCATAGTGCGCAGAAGCATCTGCCTATTGGCTGGTTCAGCTGGACTGAACGCCGACTCGGCTGACACCGAGAAGCCCTGGTCGAAGCCCAACATCTCGTCCCGGCTCGACCAGCCCCACTCCCCCGTGCCGCCGATAATAATCATTATGTTAAGTTACGTAGCAAATTCCGGACGGGGCCATCGCCACCCGGTCAGGCCGCCCCTCTCCCCTTTCTTGCGGTGACGACGAAGTAGGCAATGGGCACATCGAGCCGACCATCAGCCCGGAGGAATTGGGCGAGATGACGATCGACAGCATCCCGGGCCGCCGGCAGGTCCTCGGCGGCCACACCGTTGAAGGCCAGCTGGCCGTCGTCGAAAATGGCCGCCCGGTCGACGGTGACGATCCGGTCGTACGGGACGGCATCCGGCTCCTCCCAGCCGGCGGCCGAAAGGAGCTCCGCCGTCCGCGTGAAGTCGCCCAAGGCGAACGGGCCCGGCAGGCTCTTGCCCGGGGGCGGGGTGGCCGGAGGCGGGGTATAGGCCCCGATGGCATGACCGAGCGCCCATGGATTGCGGTCCATGGCCTGCCAGCACACGACGGCAAGCCGGCCGGCCTCCCCGACATGCCGGGCGATGTTGGCAAAGGCCGTTGCGGGCTCGTCGAAGAACATCACGCCGAACTGGCTCATGGCCACCGAGAAGGGCGCGCCGGGGATGTCGTCCTTCTGGGCGTCCACCAGCTCGAAGCGGACGTTTTCGGCCCGCGACCGGCCGGCCCTCTTCCGGGCCAGTCGTACGAGGGCCTCTGAGACGTCCGCCCCCACGACTCGACCCTCGGGTCCCACCTGTCTCCCCACGGCGATGGCCACCTTGCCCCCGCCACTGCCGATGTCGAGCACGGCATCGCCGGTCCTCGCCCCCACGTGGGCGAGGAGGTCAGGGGTCACGTTGTCGGTAAGGGCCTCGCGCCGCGGCCACACCGAGGTCCAGTACGCGTCGTTCCAGCGACGGCGTTCGCCCTCGTTGTCCGGGGGCGTTCCTCCGGCGTCGTTCGACATCGTCACCGCACTCCTTTGGCGCGGCGGCGACCGCTGCCGCCGGCGAGCGAAGGCTACCGGGCCGGCCCCCTCCCCTACGATCCAACCCATGGACATGGACGGCAAGGTCGCGTTGATCACCGGTGGCAGCAACGGGATCGGTGAGGGGGTGGCACGTCATCTTGCGGCGCAGGGCGCGCGCCTGGTGCTCGCCGACATCGACGATGCCCGGGGCATGGCGGTGGCCGAAGAGCTCGGTGGCCGTTTCATCCATACCGACGTGACCGAGCCGGCCGACAGCACCGCGGCGGCGGCGTTCGCCGTGGCCGAATTCGGGGGATTGCATCTGGCCCACCTCAACGCGGGCGTCACCTCGTGGTGCAGCATGGGCGACGACTTCGATGCCGAGGCCTACCGCCGGGCCATGCGCATCAACCTCGATGGTGTCGTCTACGGCATCACCGCGGCGCGGCCCGCCATCATCGCATCGGGCGGCGGGACCATCGTGGCCACGGCCAGCATGGCGGGTCTGGTGGCGGCCCCCTTCGATCCGATCTATGCCGCCAACAAGCACGCCGTCGTCGGCCTGGTGCGCTCCATCGGCGCGTCGTACGCCGCGGAGGGGATCAACGTCCACGCCCTCTGCCCGTCCTTCGCGTACACGAACATCATCAAGGGCTCCGAGCAGATGCTCCTCGACATGGGGTTTCCCATCCTCGACGTGAGCGACGTCGTGGCTGCATTTCAACGCATCCTCGAGTCCGAGGCCTCCGGCGAGTGCTGGTACGTGATTGCCGGACGGGAGAGCGAGCCCTTCCGCTTTCGCAATGCGCCGGGGCCCCGCCTCTGACCGGACCCACTCCCCCGGCGGGCGACCGCTATCATTGTCCCGCAGTCCGGCGATGGGTCCCGCCGGGGAGCAACCGCTCCGAACCGCCGCAGAGGCTGATGGCTCCTGACCAGACAGCACCGCGGCACACGTCGCGGCGGGCACCAGGCGCAGGAGGACCATGACGGGCACCCACGATCCACTCACAGATCCCGCAGTCCCGCGCCTCGGGCTCTCGCTGTCGGTATTACTCGTCATTGCCCTGGGAGGTGCGCTCGGCACGCTGGCCCGATTCCTCCTCGGCACGACGTTCGTCGAGGGGTCCAGCCAGGTTCCGACGGTGACGCTGGTCATCAACCTCAGCGGGTCCCTGGCCATAGGCCTCCTCGTCCCGCTGGTGGAGCGATGGATGCCGCACCACCCGCTGCTGCGGCCCTTCCTCATCGTCGGCGTCCTCGGTGGATGGACCACCTACTCCGCTCTCGCCGTGAGCGCGGTCACGCTTCTCCAGAACGGCCACGCGGCGACGAGCGTGCTCTACCTCGCGGCCACCCTCGTCGGAGGGACCGCGTTCGTGGCGGTCGGGAGCGCCGTCGGTCGGCGGTTGTCCGCGCCGTGACCGCGCTCGTCGATACCGTGGCGGCCGCGGTGGCGGCGCATCACTCCCCCACTCTCGGGCTCGCGCTGTCGGTGGCCGGAGCCGGTGCCGTCGGCGCCGTGCTGCGCGCGCTGATCATCCATCATGCCGCTCTTCGTCGTGCCGACCCGCTGCCCGCGGGCACGCTCCTCGTCAATGCCTCGGGGTCGTTGCTCCTGGGATTCCTCACCGGGCTCTCGATGTATCACGGCTTCGGGCCCCACGATCTCGACGTGGCCGGCGTGGGGTTGTGTGGCGGCTACACCACGTGGTCGACCGCGAGCTGGGAGTCGGTGCACCTCTTCCGGGACGGTCACCGCCCCGAGGCGTGGCTGTACACCTTCGGCGGACTTGCGCTCTGCCTCGGCGTCGCCGCGGCTGGCATCGGACTGGCCGGAATTCTCTGAAAGGAGACGCCCTCACCCGCGACCTCGAAGACTGCTTCCCTCAGGCGAAGCTGCCTCCCGACCACCACCGCTCGTGCTTCTCTTTGGAAGCCGCCGAGACTGGTTCGAACACGATGCCCGATGGTGAGCGGATATAGGCAAAGTGTCCGTAGCCTTCCTCGGGGCTCTTGGCTGCCATCTCGATGGTCCACCCCTCGCGGACCAACCCCTCGACCGTTGCGCCGACGTCTTCCACCCACACGCCGAAATGATGCAACCCGACACCGAAGTTGTGATCCCAGATACTCCCCGGAGTCCCATGCGACAGTTCGACATGGACGGGACCTTCCACGGACTCGGCCAATGTGAGCTCGAATTCCTTGTAGCCCTCCCCGGGCAGCCACGGCTTCATGTCGAGATGCAGCGGCGAAGCCCACTGCAGCCCCATCGAGGCGCTCAGTTCTGCCTTGGCAACGTCGATGTCGGGCACACGAAGACCGATGTGGTACACCTCGCCTAAGGCACCCGCCCGCCCCGCCAATCCCTCCAGCCCACCTCCCGTCACGGTGCTCATTCGCTCACCGCTGCGAGGTTGGAGCGTGGAGCCCGGGCAGAGGCGCTGCGGCGAACGTCGAGCACAGCGACTCCCCGGGGACCTTGGGCCAGTCCTCGGGGGCCAAGGGCGTCTGGATATCGTCCACCAGGGGACCGATCTCGTCCGCGAGCTTCTGCAACGTTCCCAGATCGAACCCATAGACCGCCGCGGGTGTCTCTGACAGGATCAGCTTCGTCTCCTCGAGCGGAACGGAGGCGAACACCACACGCAATGCCTCCAGGGTGTGCGGATACGTCCCCTCCGAGTGCGGCAGGTCGGATCCCCACATGAGGCGATCCAGCCCTATCTCATAGCGCCGGGCCGATTCCGCCGCTGTCATGAATGACGCGCCGATCCAACAGTTCATCGCAAAGTACTCGCTGGGACGTTTCGGGAGGCGCGTCACAGCCGGACCTCCGAAGAACTCTTCCGAGCTCCCCGGTACCTTCGCCGCCTCGTACAGCCGGTCACACACCGCGAGATAGTCCGGAACCCACTCGGCCATGGTCTCCGTCATCACGAACTTCAGATTCGGGTACCGCTCGAACACGCCCGCCATGATCAGGTGGGCGAGACCTCGCCGATTCCAGGTCATGCCCTCGATCTTCCCGATTGCACCCGCCCCGATCCCGAACTCGTCGGTATTGGGATCCCCGGCGAAGTTCGCGTGCTTGTGCACCACGACTCCGAGATCTTCGCACAACTCCCACAGCGGCTCCAAGCGCGGCTGGTACAAGGGCACCAGACCGCCCGGCGTATCAGCGGGAAGCAGAACCGAGCCCAGACCCAGCCCCCTGATCCGCTCCACCTCGGCCAGGGTGTCGTCGATGTTGTTCAGAAACAGCTGTGCCACACCGACCCTGCGACCGGGAAGATCGTGGCAGAACTCGGCCAGCCAGGTGTTATGGGCACGGATGCCCGCCATCCGCCGCTCGTATTCGGGCAGCGTCTGCGGAACAGCAACGCTGAGAACCCCACTCGGAAAGAACGGGGGTGCCGTGTTCGGGAACAGCACCTCACCGACGATCCCGTCAGCTTCCAGGACCTTCTGACGGTATGCAGAATCCCAACTGATCCGGGAATCGAAACTCGACACACCGAATTTGAGGTCGCGCTCCTCGACCTCTACCCAAGGATCGCTGAAAGACGTGGCCCACGCATCGAACTCCCGGTGCCAATGCCGCGGCAGATACTCCCTATACCCGTACAGCGGCGCACCCGCATGGCAATCAGCCGAGATAACCAAGAGCCGCTCGGACATGTCCCTCCCCTTTCGGTTCCCCATGATCATGGGGCCTTCGTCATGCGGACTGCGTATCGGGTAGGGCGCCACACACGATATCGCCACCCTTCAGGACAGCCATCGGATTCTGGTCCGCGAGAACACCGATGTCGATGGAGGGGTCGCCCTCAACGACGAGCAGATCTGCCAGCTTGCCGGTCTCGATAGTTCCGAGATCGTCCCCTCGACGGATAAGGGCTGCGCCGTTGCGGGTAGCCCACCGGAGCACAGCCAAGGGGGCGAGCCCGATGTCATCGATGTAGGTGTGCAATTCGTCGCCGTACTGGCCATGACGCAGACTCACGCCTCCGTAGTCGTCACCGAGGAGCAGGCGCACACCGGCGGCCTCCGCCTTGGGCAGCGCGTCGCGCATGAACTCCATGTTCCTCATGGATTCCGCACGCACGTGCGGACCTCGCACATCCGACTGGGCGAAAAGCTTGATGTAGTGGATGCTCGGCACCACGAAGGTGCCCGTTTCCACCAGTGCCGCGATCACCTCGTCGTCCATTTCGTCGCAATGATCGACGATATCGATGCCGAGTTCGATGGCCAACATGATCGCCCGTTTGCCCGCCAGGTGCGCACGGATCAGCACCCCCCGCTCGTGGGCGGTTTCGATGGCTGCCGCAATTTCGGCGGGCGTCATCTCCATGCTGTCATTGGACCCGGGGACCAGATGGCCCCGGGTGACGAAGAGCTTGATCACTTCGACGCCCTTTTTGACCTCGTCGCGCACGGCGTACCTGAACGCATCAGCGCCGTCACAGTTCCGAGCGGCGCCCAACTCGGGCAATCCCCAGTGCCACGGCACCGTCGTGTCATTGGCGTGGCCGGTCGTGCTGAGCTCGCGCCCACTGGGCGTGAAGCGAGGTCCCGGGACGAATCCGTCTTCGATGGCTTGCTTGATCCCGGGATCTATTTCCCGGGCCGAACCGGCACCGACGACAATGGTGTACCCCTGCTGGAGGGCCGCCATCAGATTGCGGTGCGCGATGAGCGCCTGGTACGGCGCCGGGTACTCGTATCCATACGGCGCAAACCCGCCCTGCGTCCCGGAGTGCATCGTTGCGTGATAGTGGCACGTGGCCAGGCCCGGCATGACGGTGCGACCTTGCAGATCGACAACACGGTCCCCGTCGTTCACCGTGGGGAGCTCGGCCCCGACAAAGGTGATGCGGTCTCCCTCCACGACGACCGTACGGTTGCGGACAGCGGGATTTTCCCCGTCGAGCAAGTTGACGTTGGTAAGAACGAGACGGTTCATCGCAGTCCCCCTTTCACCTTCCGTCCCGCGGATAGTACCCCACCGATCGACCGGGCCACCTGTTGTGGCGAACGTATGTCTCGCCCGCTCGCGGCGACGTTTGACCCTGCTCCGATGCATGCTTACCATCACCGGGCTGCAGCTCTCATGCCAGACCTGATCAATCGAAGGAGACCCTGTGCCGGCTCTCGACATCAACGGTGGACAGATCGCCTACGAATTGCTCGGAGAAGGCGACCCCCTCGTGCTCACACCGGGCGGGCGGTTCAGCATGGAGTATCCCGGTGTGCGGCCGTTGGCCGAGAAGCTGGCCGAGCACTACCAGGTGCTGCTCTGGGACCGCCCCAACACCGGTAAGTCCGACGTGAAGTTCACCGGTGAGTCCGAGTCACAGATGCACGCCGATGACCTCGCCACGCTGTTGCATGCGCTCGATCTGGCGCCGGCCATCCTCGTCGGCGGCTCTGCCGGCTCCCGCCTCTCGTTGGTCACGGCGCTGCGGCATCCCGAGGTGGCCCGCAAGCTCGTCGTGTGGTGGATGTCGGGGGGCGTGTTCGGCACGATGTACCTGGCGATGAACTACATCCTCCCGGTGATCGCCGCCGCCCTGGTCGGCGGCATGCCGGCGGTGGCCGACCTTCCCATGTGGGCGGAGACCATCGCCGCCAATCCGTCGAACCGCGAGCGCCTTCTCGCCATGGACACGCAGGAGTTCATCGACATCCAGAAGCGATGGCTCAATTCGTACATCCCCGACAACGAGGCGCCGGTCCCCGGAGTGAAGGAGGAACAACTCGCCGCCATTGCCGCACCGACCCTCATCTTCCGGAGCGGGAAAGAGGACGAGTACCACCCCGAATTCCTCTCGTTGGAACTCGACCGGCTCATACCGGGCTCGGTGCTGATCGACCCGCCCTGGGGCGAGGACGAGTGGAATCGGGTCAAACGGCTGTCAGTCGCCGGCCAGGGGCACTTCTTTGACGAGTGGCCCCGCCTCGCGCCGATGATCCTGGACTTCCTCTCAGCCGACTGACGCCAGATCCGGTCCTTCGATCCATTCGGAGAAACTCGGGCCAATGAGGCGAACCCCGGGAGCCGGCAACTGGCCCCCGGTGCGCATCGCCTTCCCGCCCTTTCCCGGCAGGCGCACGGGGATGACCCAGGCCCGCTCCCCTCGCCGCCGGACCACCGCGCGTGCGAGCGAGACCAGGTCGGCCTGCTCGGGACCCGCCACCTCCAAGCGGGCGGCTCGTGCCGAGGGCGGCGCCACCGCGGCCTCGAGGAGAACCTGGCCCACGTTCCGCGCCGCCACGGGCTGGATCCGCATCCGGGGCATCAGGGCAATCGGGCCGTGTTGCGTCCGGCTCAGGATCTGCGCCGGGAACTCGTGGAACTGCGTGGCCCGGACAATGGTCACCGGGACCGGACCGGCGAGCGCCGCCCTCTCGTGTGCCAATTTCGCCTCGTAGTAGCCGAAGCCCGGCACCCGCTCGAGTCCCACGATGGAGAGGACCACGAGGAGCCCCACCCCCTCCCCCGCGCCGGCGGTCTGCAGGTGGCGCGTCACCTCGGTGAAGAACGCGGTCGCCTTGTCCCTGTTCGTCGTCTCCGCATTGGTCGTGTCCACAATGACCTCGACCCCGCGCAGCGCGTCCGCAAGCCCGTCGCCTCGGCGCAGGTCCACCCCGGTGCGCCGGCTCAGGGACACGACGTCATGTCCGGCGTCAGCCGCCGCCTGCACCACGAACTTGCCGACCACTCCGGTACCGCCGGCCACGGCGATGCGCATGCCGTCCCTCCTCTATCCAGAAGTATGGCGCGCCATGTCGTGGCCGAGGCACCCCCCGCCGCGCGCGGAAAAGGGATGGCCTGGCTGGCTCAGCGACGTCCTCACATCCGGTGCGGTTCACCCGGGCCCGGCTGAGGGAGCGGCGGCGCGGGCGGCGCGCCGTTACCCCTTCAGCACCGGTCCGCCCTCGGCCGTGCCCGGCTTCATCAGTGGCGCACAGATGGGCTTGTGGTCGTTCGACCAGACGAACTTCCCATTCTTGGTGCCCATGTAGTACCAGCAGTTGAAGTTGGCGGGAACTCCCTTGGTGAAGTGGATCGGCTGGGCAGCCAGGCCGCCCAGGTTGTCGCCGGCCGGCAGATGGTAGAGACCCTTCTTCACGACAGCGGCCGTCACCTTCGCGCTCTTGGCCGGTGCCGCCGCCGTAATGGCGTCTTGCAACAACACCAGGTTGGCCCATTCCAGGACGACCTGCTCGCCGAAGTTCGGCGAGGTCTCGACCGAGGGCTGATACGCGTCGAGCGCGGCGTACATGACCATCGTGGCGGCATTGTGGACCACCCAAGGTATGTTGTTCATGGAGGCGACCATGGTCTTGAAGGTGGGGTCGGTGGCCATACCACTGCCGATTTCGCTCGTCGCGGTGACCTCGACGGGACTCCAGCCCTGGGTGGCACAGTTGTCGGCCGCCTTCTCGACGACGATATTCGCGTCGGCGGTTTCCAGTGACTGCGCCCCTGTTGCTTTGGCCGCCACGCACTGGGCTGCGTAGGTCGGTGCCGTGAAGGAGATGCCCGAGGTGTAGACGACCTTGATGCCGAACTGTTGGCCAACTTTGCCCGCCAAATCCGTAATTTGCTTGCAGGAGGCCGCCTCGACGCAGTAGAAGATCGCCTCAGTCTTGATGCCGGCCTTCGCCGCGCCGGCGTCCTCCCCCGCGATGCCGTAGTTGAGCGTGGAGCCGGACGGGAAGACGTCCGGGTTCGTGTAGCCCAGAACGCTGTTCACCCCTCCGATGACCGGGACACCGGCGCTGACGGCGGCGCTGATCCACGCGGAGTCCTCCTGGCTGTTGTCGATAATGGCGGCGACATGGTCGCTCTGAATGAACCTCGCGATATCGCTGGTGGCCACGGCAGGGTTCGTCTGGTCGTCGGCGTAGAAGAGCGTCACCGGGTGTCCGGCTATGCCACCATGGGCGTTGACCCATGACACCCAGGCCTGGTTGGTCGGCGTGGTGAGTACCGAGCTCGAGGATTCAATGCCGGTGCAGCTGCACAGGACACCCCCTGAAGCCGGACGCCAGGGACGAGAAGTGCTCCTACGAGAAGTGCGTCGTGGGTCGCGCCAGGAGCTCCCCGTCGACGAAGATGTCGACCTTCTCGTTGTAGAAGGAGAGCAAGCCGGCGATCGGCAGCAGCTGGCGCGTCGGGAAGTCATAGGACCAGGCCAGATCCGGCTGGACCTCCTCGCCGATGTGGCTCGACCAGTAGCCGGACGTCGTCCCCTTGTAGGGGCATGAGGTCACGGTGTCCGACGGCCGGAGATGCGCGAAGTTCACCTCGGTGCGATTGAGGTAGTAGCGGGTGGGCAATCCCGTCTCGAACACCATCACCGGCGATGACGACGCGGCGAGGACGGCCCCGTCGAGCTCGATGCGCACGGAACGGGTCGAGCGCAGCGCGTCGACGCGCACGTAGGGGCTGCGCGGGTGCACGAAGATCTCTTCGTCTTCCTCGAACCACCTGTCGAGGGCCGACCATTCGAAGCGCGCGGTCTGGCTGAGTCCTTCGATGCTCGAGTCGCCGTAGACACGCACCGCGCTGGGGCGGACGGTGCCGGCGGCCGCCAGGCCGAAGAGCCGCACCGGGCCACGATGGTCGCGCTGGGGATGCTGCTCGTCGACGAGGAGCTCCTGGTGCACGTCGGCCCAGGGGATGTAGTACTGCGGGTAGAAGGGCCACTCCCACACGTAGCGCGCGTGGACGGTGTCGACGACGACCTCACCCGCCAGCATGGCCCGCACGCGCCGCGGGCAGGGCTCCACATGGTCGACGGGAACGATCACCTGGGGGTAGTCGCCCGCCGCGTGCGGGCGGCTACGGGCGGGCATCGAATGTGGGGACCAGCGTGCGCGCGGCCCGGGCCTCGTCGACCCGGCGGACCGGCGTCGTCCGCGGCGCTTCGTGCAACGCCACCCCCGCCGCCGCTTCGTGCGCGATCGTCTCGAGTGCGGCGGCCAGGGCCTCGAGCGTCTGCACGCTCTCGGTCTCGGTGGGCTCGATCATGAGGGCCTCGTCGACGATGAGCGGGAAGTAGATCGTCGGCGAGTGGAAGCCGAACTCCAAGAGGCGCTTGCCGACATCGAGCGCCTTGGTGCCGTACTTCTTCCGCAGGCTGGCCGCCGACAGCACCACCTCGTGCATGCAGGGCCGATCGAACGGGACGTCATAGACGGCGGAGAGCCGCCGCCTGATCCAGTTGGCGTTGAGCACGGCCCGCTCCGCCACCCGGCGCAACCCGTCGCCCCCGTGCACATCGATGTACGCCAGCGCACGGGCCAGGACGAGGGCATTGCCGTGCCAGCTGTGCACGCGCCCGATGGACCGGCTCGGTGTCATATAGCCGAAGTCCCCGTCCGACCCCGCAGGCAGGCGCACCGGGCGCGGTCCGGGGAGGAAGTCCACCAGCCGCGGCGAGACGGCGACCGGCCCCGCGCCGGGCCCTCCTCCCCCGTGCGGGGTGGCGAAGGTCTTGTGCAGGTTCATGTGCACGATGTCGAATCCCATGTCCCCGGGACGCACGACGCCCAGGATGGCGTTGAGGTTGGCGCCGTCGTAGTAGAGCAACCCTCCCACCTCATGGATGGCCGCCGCGATCGCCTCGATGTCCTCCTCGAACAAGCCCAACGTGTTCGGGTTGGTCAACATGATGCCGGCCACGTCGGTGTCGAGGACGGATCGCAACGCCTCGAGGTCGACGCAGCCGCGCGCGTCGCTCGGCACCGTGACCGTCTCGTAGCCGCCCAGCGTCACCGAGGCCGGATTCGTGCCGTGCGCCGAGTCCGGGATGATCACGCGGTGGCGCGACTCGCCCCGTGCCTGGTGGTACGCCCGCATCAGCAGCAAGCCGGTCAGCTCACCTGCCGCGCCGGCGGCCGGCTGCAGCGTGGCCGCCGCCATGCCGGTCACCTCGCACAGCGCCTCTTCGAGCTCGACGAAGATCTGCAACCACCCCTGGCTCAGCGAGGCCGGTGCCCCCGGGTGCACGCCGGCCAGGCCCGGCAGACCGGCCACGGTGTCGCACAGCTTGGGGTTGTACTTCATGGTGCACGAGCCCAACGGGTACGCCCCGAGGTCGACCGAGAACTGCCGGTGGCTCAGCCGGGTGAAGTGACCGACCAGATCGCGCTCGGAGACCTCGGCCAGGGGTACCGGCACGGCGCGGCGGTGCTCGGCCGGAACGAGTTCGTCGACGTCCCACTCGGGCATGCCGGTCGTGCGCAACTGCCAACTGCTCCGGCCGGGCTGCGACAGTTCGAACAACGTCGGCTCGGCCTCGTGGCCCATGATCGGCGCGCTGGTGGCGCGCCCTCCCGCCGCCGTCATCGCACCACCTTGTCCAGCGTCCGCACGAATCCCTCCACTTCGGCGCGGGTGCGCCGCTCGGTGACCGTCACCAGTAACCCGTGCCCGGCATCGTGGGCGTCGACCGAGCCGTCGCCCTCGTCGCCGGCGAGATCGGCCAGCGCCAGGCCTCCGAGATACCCCTCGTCGGCCAGCCGTTCGATGGCCACGCGGCCCGGGATCGGCAGGCGCACGGCGAACTCGCGCAGTGTGGGCGTGCTCCCGGTGATCGGCTCCACCCCGCTCAGGGCGAGCATCGACTCGCGACAGAACCTGGTGCCCCGGGCGCAACGCAGCGCCACCTCGCGCAATCCCGAGGTGCCCAGCCATCCCAGCTGCACCGCGGCATAGACGGCCATCAGGGTCTGGTTCGTGCACACGTTCGAGGTGGCCTTCTCGCGCCGGATGTCCTGCTCGCGCGCCCGCAGGGTGGTGACGTAGGCCCGGGTCCCCTCGATGTCCACCGTCTCGCCCACCAGGCGGCCCGGCAGCCGGCGCACGTGCGCCGCGGCCACGGCGAACAGCCCGAGGTAGGGACCGCCGAAGCTCAGCGCGGTGCCGAGGGGTTGCCCTTCGCCGACCACGACGTCCGCCCCGCATTCACCCGGTGAGCGGAGGAGGGCGGCCGACACCGGATCGGCCACGACCACCAGCAGCGCCCCCGTGGCATCGCAGACGCGACGTGCCGCGGCGAGATCCTCGAGGCAGCCCAGATAGTTCGGGTATCCGACGACCAGCACGCCGGGCGTCGCACCGTCGAGCCCTCCCTGCGAGCCCGCCGGGGGCCATCCCGTCAGCCCCTCATGCAGGGGCACGTCGACCAGCACGTGGCCGGTGCCGGCGGCGAAGGTCCTGAGCACGGCCCGCCAGTGTGGTGGGACGCCGGCCGAAAGCCACACCGTCTGGCGACCCGATGCGGCCACGCCCAGGTTCACCGCTTCGACCAGCGCGTTCGCACCGTCGTAGAGCGACGCGTTGGCGACGGGCAGCCCGGCCAGGCGGGCCACCATGGTCTGGAATTCGAAGACCGCCTGGAGGATGCCCTGCGCCACCTCGGGTTGGTACGGGGTGTAGGAGGTGACGAATTCCGAGCGTCCGGCCAGGGCACGCACGACCGGCGGCACCTCGTGGTCGTATGCGCCGCCACCGGCGAAGCAGACCAGGCGATCGGCCCGGGCCCGGTTGGCCTCACCCAACGCCTCCATGCGCACCAGGACGTCGGGCTCGGGTGATCCGTCCGCCAGGTCGAGCCCGCGGCCGAGGCGGAGCGCCGCCGGCACGACGGCGAAGAGCTCGTCGAGCGAAGAGAGCCCGAGAAAGCCCAACATCTGGGCGAGTTCGTCATCGGTGTGCGGCAGGTAGTCGGGCACTTATTCCTCCACTCTCGGAGGCCACAGGGGCGGGCGGACAATGGTGGCCGGCAACTCGCGCCCGCGTTGGACCACGGTCACCGCATCGCCGTCGAGCAGCTGCGCATCCGCATCGACGAGAGCCAGGCCGATCCCCCGTTCGCGCATGGGCGAGAAGTTGCCGCTGGTGAGCCAACCGACGCGCCGGCCAAAGGCGAAGACGTCGGCCCCGTCGCGCATGGGTTGGCGCCCCTCCCCCACCACGCCCCGGAGCCGTCGGCGCGGGCCTTGCGCCCTCTCCTCCTCCAGCGCGGCGCGGCCGATGAAGTCGCCCTTGGTCCAGCCCACCACCCGGCCCAGTTCGGCTTGCAGCGGCGTGATGCCCGGCCCGAGCTCGTGCCCGTGCAGGGGCAGCCCCGCTTCAAGACGCAGCGTGTCGCGCGCACCGAGCCCGGCCGGCATGACACCGGTGTCCAAAATGGCCGACCACAGCTCCTCCGCCCGCGCCGCCGGCACCGCGCATTCGACCCCGTCCTCGCCGGTGTAGCCGGTGCCCGAGACCACGCATGCGATGCCCTCCCAGTCGAAACGGGCGACCCCGAAACGTGGGACGGCGGCCGCGTCGGGCGACACCGTCGCCAGGAGGGCACGGGCCCGTGGGCCTTGGACGGCGATGACGGCCCGTTGGCTCGTCACGTCCTCGCCGCCGATGGCCGACACCACCCGGCTGGTGTTCGACGCGTTCGGCATGACGTCGAACACCTCGTCCTCCACCCACAACACGATGATGTCGTCGGCGACCGAACCGGTCTCGTCGAGCAGATGGGTGTACTGCGCCCGGCCGGGCGCGATCCGGCGCAGATCGTTGCTGAAGGAGCGCTGGAGGTGGTCGAACGCCGTGGGGCCCTCGACGCGCACGGCGCCGAGATGACTCACGTCGAACGCCACCGCGCCCTCACGGCAGGCCCGGTGCTCGGCCATGGTGCCGGACGGGTAGGCCAGGGGCATCTCCCATCCGCCGAAGGGAACCATCTTCGCCCCCAGGGCAAGGTGCGCAGCGTGGAGGGGTGAGCGACGAGACGAGTGCTGGTCGCTCTCGTTGTTCTCGGCTACCACCTCGCCAGATTAGGCGGCGGATGGCACGTTGACGCCAAGCCCATGCGCTTCGAGGAGGGCCAGGAAATCACGCTGGTACACCACGAGCACCGGGACCTCGGGATACAGCTCGCGCATGCGCCGGACCTTGCCGTTCTTGCGCGTGACCAGTCGCTGCTCGGCCGTCGTCAATTCGATGAACACCGCTCGCTCGGGCAGCCAGAAGTCGGGCCGGAAGCCCGACACCGGAGAGCCCGACTCGTCCCACCGCAAGGGGAACTCCACGGGCTCGTACTCCCAGCGCTCGTCGTAGAGGTCGAGGAGGGCGGCGAAGAGCCGCTCGGAGGGATGGGCGAATCGAACTTGTCCGGCGGGTGCGCCCGAAGGGTGGGGCGGACGCCGACGTTGCGCGGGGACGGCTTGGCTCACTCGCCGGCGGCCCGAGCCACCTGGGGGGTCGCCGGTCGTTCGCCCGACGGGCGCGATTGGGCCGCGATGTCCAGGCGCACGATGTCGGCCTCGAGCTCGTCGACCACGCCCGCCAGCGGCACGATGTTGAAGACGCCCTGGCCACCGGCCAGCAGGTCGACCACCTCGCCGTTCGAGCGCGCCAGCACCGAGCTGGTCCCGGTCAGGACCAGATTCGAAGATGCCACGTCGGCACCGAGATCCTCACGGAGACATTCGACGGCCCGCCGGGCCGATTGTAGGGAGACCCCGGCGTCGAGCAACTGCTTGATCACCTTGAGCTCGAGGACGTCGGAGTAGGAGTAGACCCGCCGGGTCCCGCTCCCCCGCGCCGCGGCCACCGAGGGCTGGAGCAGCCCGGTGCGGGCCCAGTAGTCCAGCTGGCGGTAGGAGATGCCCACCAGACCGCAGACCTGCGGACCGTGGAACCCCCCGACGTCGGTTGTCGGCACGTCAGCCATCGCACCTCCTGTGCTCCCGCTTCGGTGTCCCATGGTAGCCCAGCGGAGACGACAATGAGGTAGTTACGGAGGCGTGGTTCCCACGGATTGCGGCGCCTCCGCGTCCTCGGGCCACACCACGACGGTGCCGTGCACCCTCAGGCCGACGCGGGCCCCGGGGGCGAGCGGCGTGCCCCCGGTGATCCGCACGACCAGCTCGGGCAGGCCCCCGCCGTCGGGCTGCACCCGCACGACGGCATCGTGGCCGAAATACTCGTAGCTGCGCACGACGCTCGAGATGCCGGCCGNNTTGGCCTCGCCCAGGAACTGGGCCAGGTCGGCGTCCCGCGGGGCGCGGTAGAGCATGGACGGGGTGTTGATCTGGGCGATGACGCCCCCGCGCAGGACGGCCACCTGATCGGCCATCGACAGGGCCTCGTCCTGGTCGTGCGTCACGAGGATCGAGGTGGCACCCGACAGCCGCAGCACATCGTGGACGTCGGCCCGCAGCGAGGCCCGCAGCGAGGCGTCGAGCGAGGAGAACGGCTCGTCGAGGAGGACGATCTCGGGCTGCGAGGCCAGGGCCCGGGCCAGGGCCACGCGCTGTTGCTGGCCGCCGGAGAGCTGGTGGGGATAGCGGCGGGCCAAGCCGGCCAGGCCGACCAGCTCGAGCAGGTCGTTCACCCGACCGCCGTGGCGCTCGTGACGGGCCAGCCCGAAGGCCACGTTGCGCCCGACGCTGAGATGCGGGAAGAGCGCACCCTCCTGGGGCACGTAGCCGATCCGTCGCTTCTCGCACGGCACGAACCGCTGGGCCGAGTCGTCGACCACCTCGTCTCCCAGGCGGACCTCGCCCTCGTCGGGCCGCTCGAAACCGGCGATGATCCGGAGCAGGGTGGTCTTGCCGCTGCCCGAGGGACCCAGGATGGCCGTGAACGACCCCTCGGGCACCTCGAGGTCGACGCCGGACAGCACCGACAGCCCGCCGAACGACTTGACCACCCCGGAGATCGACAGATCCTTCACAGGTTCACCATTGTGCCCGGTGCCAGGCCCGCACCGTGGGCTCCCGGCGCCTGGACGATCGATGTGCGGGCGGGCAGGCGGTCGAACCAGCGGCCCAGGACATAGCTGGGGATGGCGGCGATCAGCATGATCACGCCGGCGTACGGCGCGGCCTGGCTGTACGAGAGGTCGGTCTGGTAGGCCCAGAACTGGGTGGCCAACGTCTGCACGCCCGTCGGTATCAGCACGAGCGTGGCGGTGAGCTCGATGGCCGACTCCAAGAACACCAGGCAGAAGGCGGCGACCAACCCCGGCCCGATGAGCGGGAGGGTGACGCGCCAAAAGACGGTGCTGCGGCTGACGCCGAGCGAATGCCCGACCTCTTCGAGCCCGACGGGCGACCGCGCCACGGCGGCGCGGACGGAGACCACCGCCATGGGAAAGAACATCACGGCGTAGACCAGCACTAAGAGGATCGGCGTCTGGTAGAGGTACCCGGCCAGGAGGTGCTCGGTGAAGTAGGTGGCCGACAGCGCGATCACCAACCCGGGCACGGCCAGGATCAACATGTTGGAGCGCTCGAGGAGCCGCACCTCGCGCCGGGGGAAGCGGACCGAGAGCAGGGCGATGGGCAGGGCGGCGATCGTGGCGATGAGGCCGGCGCCCGCGGCATAGGTGAACGTGTGCCCCGCCGCGTCGAGGAGCGAGGCGGGCGGCAAGGTCGACGTGCCGCCGTGCACGATCAGGTAGACGACCGAGCCCACGGGCACCCCCAGGGCCAGGCCGACCAGGAGCCCGACGCCGCCCAGTACGGCGGGCATGGAGCGGCCCAACGGCCGGGGGCGCTGGCGCCGCGCCGCCCCCGCCCCCAGCCGCGCCGCCCGACCGTGCCCCCGGGCCGCACCCTCGCCGAAGAGGATGATCGCGCCCAGCACCACCAGGATCACCGAGAAGGCGCAGGCCGCCGCCTGGTTACGACCCACGGTGAACTCGGTGAAGATCTCGGTGGTCAGCGTGTTGTACCCGAGGATCTCGAAGGCGCCGAACTCGGCCAGCACGACCAGGCCGACGAGCACCGCACCGCCGAGAACGGCGAGCCGGGCCTGGCCCAGCGTCACCCGGCAGAACGTCGCCACGCGCCCCAAGCCCAGACTCCGGGCCACCTCCTCCTGCGCCGGGTCGGCGTTGCGCAGGCTGGCCGCCACGGGCAGGAAGACGAGGGGGTAGACGGCCAGGGTCATGACCAGGACGGCGGCCCAGAAGCCGCTGAAGGCGGGGAAGATGGCCCGCCATCCGAAGCTGACGACGAAGTCGGGGATGCCGAGGGGGATGACCACCAGGACGGCCCAATAGCGGCGCCCCGGGAGCTTGGTGCGCTCGATGAACCAGGCCAGGAGCGTCCCGATGACGGCGCAGAGGATCGTCACGACGACCGTGAGGCTCACCGTGTTCCACAGCAACTGGGCCGTCAGGCTCCGGAACAGCAAGGGGTCCAGGGTGCCCCACCCGACCTGGACCGCCTGGGCGACCAGGAAGCCCAGGGGCAGCACCACGGCGACGGTCGCCACCAGCGCCCCCAGCAGCAACGGGCGCGGCACCCCACGGCGACGCAGGCGGTCCCGGTACCGCGGCGGACGCGTCGGCGCCCCCGGTGGGACCGGGGGGCGCTCGCTCGCCGGCGCGGCGATGACGGAGGTCACCGCGCCGTCACAACAGCTGGGCCTCTTGCAACAGCTTGATGGCCAGGGCACCGGTCCCCAGCTGGGCCACGGAGATCGAATTGGGCTGGAGCTGGCCGAACGGCGTCTCGCCCGTCCGCTTGACGCCCGAGGCGATCGGGTACTCCCAGCTCTGGCTGTGGTTGATGATCTCCTGCCCGGCCACCGAGGTCAGGTAGGCCAGGAACTTCTGCGCCTGGGCCTGGTGGGTCGACGACTTGAGGATGCCGGCGCCGGAGACGTCGATCACGTAGCCCACGTCGTGGGGCGCGAAGTAGGCCAGCGCCGAGTGCATGTTCGAGGCGCCCACCAGGCCGCGCTCTCGGTACCAGTAGTACTCGTTGATGATCCCGATGGCCGCCTGGCCCCGGTTGACCTGGTCGACCAGGGTCTCGTTGTCGGGGTAGGAGTGGCCGCCGGCGTTGGCCTTGTAGGCCTCGAGCCACTTGAGGGCGGCCGCCTGCCCGTGGGCCCGGGCGATGGACGTGACGATGGGCTGGAAGTCGGTCTCGCCGCCGGCGACCGCGAGCTTGCCCTTCCACTTGGGGTTGGCCAGCTGCATGGCCGAGGTCGGGAGCTGGCTCTTCTTGACGAGGCTCGTGTTGTAGACGAGGACGCTCACCCGGGCCGTGACGCCGACCCACTTGCCCTGGGGCGAGCTGAAACGGGACGGCGACTTGGCCAGCGTCGGGGCGTCGACCGTCGACAGCAGGCCCTTCGAGGCGAGGACCTGGAGCGGGGGCGAGTTCTCGGCGAAGAAGACATCGGCCGGCGAGCGCGAGCCCTCCGTCTCGATCTGGTCCGCCAGCACGTCCTCGTCGTCGGAGCGGATGCTGGCGCTGATGCCCGTCTCCTTCTCGAAGCCGTTCACCAGCGCCTGCGTCGTCTGGACGTGCTGGCCGCTGTAGAGGGTGAGGCTGCCGTGCGAGCTCGAGGCCGAGGCCGCCCCTCCCCCGCCGAGCGTGACCACCACCCCACCGAGGGCCAGTGCGAGGGCGAGTGCGCCAGCCCGTGCTGCGCCGACCCGTGCGGGCACCGCGCTGCGGGGGAACGGGACCGGCAACCCGAGGTTCACCGACGACTCCCGAGGGGCACCTCGCGCTGGGCCATTCTCCGCATCCCCTCCCACCTCGGAATCTTAGGTTACCCTAACTTAGCGACGGGAGAAGGGAGCGTCAAGACGGTCAGTCGATCCGGGGCCCCCCGATTCCGAAGTCGGCCCGCCCCTCGGTGGGGCTGGAGGGCTCGGCATGGAAGCGCACCGGTATGCGCCCGGCCCGGCGGGCGAGGAAGCCGGCCTCGGTGGCCAACCGCATGGCACGCGCCATCGCCCCCGGCGCATGGGCCCGGTTCACCGCCGTCGCCACCAGGACGCCGTCGCAGCCGAGCTCCATGGCCAATGCCGCATCCGAGGCGGTGCCGATGCCCGCATCGAGGATCACCGGCACATGGACGGCCTCTCTGAGCAGGGCGATGTTATGGGGGTTGCGGATCCCGAGGCCGCTGCCGATGGGCGCCCCCAAGGGCATGACGGCGGCACAGCCGACTTGTTGGAGGCGGAAGGCCAGGACGGGGTCGTCCGTCGTGTAGGGCAGGACGACGAACCCGTCGTCGACCAGCTGTTCGGCCGCGGACAGGAGCTCCACCGCGTCCGGGAGCAGGGTCCGATCGTCGCCGATCACCTCGAGCTTCACCCAGTCGGTGGCGAAGGCCTCCCGGGCCAGCTTGGCCGTGAGCACGGCCTCGCTGGCCGTGGCGCACCCGGCGGTGTTGGGCAGCACCCGCACACCCACCTCGGCCAGCAGGTCGAGCAGGGCACCCTTGCCCGAGGGATCGACCCGGCGCACGGCCACCGTGGCCAGCGCGGTGCCGGACTCGACCAGCGCCTCGCGCAGGGCACGCAGGCTCGTCATACCGCCGGTGCCCAGGAGCAGCCGCGAGGGCAGGGACTCCCCTGCGATACAGAGGGGCTCGGGCTCCTCGGGCCACGGAGACAGCGGGTCGGACGTCATCACCGACGACGATACCCCCCGTCCCGATCGGGGTCGGAACGCTCGCTATCGTGGCCGGGTGCCGGACCCAGCCACTCCTCCCACCGCCCTGAGCATCGCGGGATCCGACTCGGGTGGCGGCGCCGGGGCCCAGGCCGACCTCAAGACGTTCGCCGCGCACCGGGTCCACGGCACCACCGCACTGACAGCGGTGACCGCGCAGAACACGGCCCAGGTGCGCGGCGTGGTGGCGCTGGAGCCCGAGTTCGTCCTCCTGCAGATAGAGACGGTGCTCGACGACTTCGACGTGCGCAGCGTGAAGACCGGGATGCTGGCCAACCGGGCGATCGTCGACGTCGTGGCCGAGCTGGCCGCGGCCGGAAGGCTGCCGCAGCTCGTGGTCGATCCCGTCCTCGTCTCCTCCAGCGGGCAGGCGCTGATGACGCCCGACGGGCTGGAGGCCTACCGCACGCGGCTGCTGCCGCACGCCCTGGTGGTGACGCCCAACTTGCTGGAGGCCGCCGCCCTGACGGGCGTCGATGTGGCCGAGCTCATGAGCGTCGAGGCGATGACGGACGCCGCCGAGGAGATCCGGGCCGGGGGGGCCCGGTACGTGGTGGTCAAGGGGGGCCACCTCACCGAGGCGGCCCATGACGTCGTGGCCGGTCCCGAAGGGATCACCGTGCTCGAGGCCGTGCGCGTGGTGACCGGCAACGACCATGGCACGGGGTGCTCGCTGTCTGCCGCGATCGCCGCCAACCTGTCGTGGGGCTGCGGGGTGCTCGACGCTGTCCGCGCGGCCAAGACCTTCGTGGCCCAGGGCCTGGCCGGCGGCGCCGCCTGGCGTCTCGGCGCGGGCCATGGCCCGATCGACCATTTCGGGTGGTCCCGCTGAATCCGGGTGGCCCTGCGGATTTGGGGGGCCCTGCGGATTGGGGGGGCCCGGGCGAACGTAGGCTTTTGAGGTCATGACCCTCGATGATGCGGCACCACTGCTGCCCCCGCCCCGGGCGGGATTCTCCATGAAGGCGGCCATGATCGTGCCCGGCATCGGGCTGGCCATCCTCTTCGTGTTCATCGGCGCCGGCCTCGTCACCTCCAACCCGGTCCAGCCGACGAAGACCTCGACCGGCTCCTTCTCGGTGCCCGGCACACCCCTGCGGGCCGTGCCGGCCGTGCACGACCTCAAGGTCATCACGGTCTCGGGCCAGCCGCCGGGCAACATCCTCAACGCCATCTCGGTCCCCCAAGGGTCCAGGCGGGTGTCGTTCGCCAACAACATCGAGGCGGCGCAGCAGTACGACGCGCGGATCACGCTCAAGGCCGACAACTCCCAGGGCGCCCTCGAGACGTTCTTCAAGACGGCCATGAAGAAGCAGGGCTGGCAGATCATCGACACGGGGCCGGCCGACCACAACCCGGGCGCGCTCGAGGTCCTCGGCAAGAAGGCCGGTTCGGACGGCTTCTACTGGGGCATGGGTGCGGTCATCTCGGCCACGACGTTCGCTTCGGGCTCGCCCGCCGGCGGCGCGACGTCCTTCAGCCTCGAGCTGTACCAGCAGCCCGACCCGGACTGAGCCCGCCGGGGGCGCCCGGCCTTCAGGCGACGGTCGTGGGGGATGTGGTGGCCGTCGCTGCCGTCGCGACGTTCACCGTGTCGGCCTCGGCCGGCGGTTGCACCACGAGATCGGGCTCGGGGAGCTCGCCGCGCTCGCGGTCGGAGAAGAGATGGGCCCACACGAAGAAGTTGATCGGGTACAACAGGTAGCCGATGCGCGTGGCCGGGGCGAACAGGGTGATGACCGCCATCACCACGCCCGCCACCTTGCACACCTGTGCCGCCGTTTGTGGCGGCCGCCGGTAGAGGTACCACACGAGCAACGCGCCGCCGACGGTGCCGACCGCCACCGGCAGCACGCGGTGCAAGAACGGGAACGCGGTGACGATGAGATGGCCCGGGAGCGGGCTGGCTGCCGGCGAGGTGACTCCTGAAAGGCCGAGAGGGAACAGGACGACGTTGTCGAAGAACGCCCACGGCCCACTCAGTGCGAACGGCACCACCACCGGCCCGGCGACGACGAGCATGCCGAGGAACATGACGAGGGGACGCCGTGCCCCCTTCCGGTTGTGCGCCGCGAAGAGGGCGAGTGCGGCCAGCGGCCATGCGGTGAACTTCATGGCCGACACGATCCCGAGGACGACACCTGCGGCGAACGGCTGCCGGCGCCGCGCCAGGACCATGGCCAGGAGGAGGAAGGCCACGACCGGCATGTCGTCGCCCCCGGTGGCCAGCGGGAGGGCCGCGGTGGGGAAGATGGCGATGACCTGCAGGGCGCGCATCTTGCGGCGCCCGTCGGCCGGGCATAGCCACAGTGCGGCCGCGGCCACCAGGAGCGTCACCAGGCTGAAGAAGATACGGGCATCGGTCAACGCGATGTCGTGCTTCTTCTCGCTCGGTATGCCGAACACCGTCATCAAGGGGAGGTAGGGCAGGAACGTGTTGACCGTCGACTCGCCCGGGGCGTGGTAGACGACTTTCCCGGCGGCATTGGTGACGGCGTGATAGGGATCTTTCCCCTTGACGATGGTCTGCCCGCCCCGCTCGATCACCGTGACCTCGGGTTGGACGTGCGAGCCGGGGTCGCCCTCGGAACGCCAGAGGATCTCGAGCCCGAGCGGGATGGCCGTGGCGCCGGCGAAGACGAGGACGGCTACGACGATGCGGCCGATCCACTGGCCGCGTCCCGGCGAAGGCCCGGCGGGGACGTCACCCCGGTGGCGGGCGCGGCGTGCCGCCAGCGAGGCGAGGACCGCGGAGGCGAGGGCGCCGAAGAGGAACGGCCCGATGGCCAGCTCCGCCCACTGCCGGTACAGAGCCAGGCCCGAGCTGAGAATGGTGACGAGCGCGAAGGCGGCGCTCAATCCGTAGAGGATGGCGTCACCCGTCTCGGGCCGGATCGCGCGATAGCGCTGCCGCGCCCGGGACCAGGGACGGGGCCCTTCAGCGAACGAAAGATGTGGGGCTGACATGGGCGTTTGCACAGCCTGACATAGCAAGCCCAGCCGGACCACGGTAATCGCAAATTCTTTTCGTCAGGAACTCCCTTCGAGGTCCAGCACACGCAGGTAAAAGCCCAGTTCATCCTCGAGGGCGGCGCGCACGGTCTCGGCCCGGCGGAACCCGTGGGCTTCACCCTCGAAGAACCGGACCTCGCAGTGACGGCCCTGGGCCACGAGCGCATCGCGCAAGGCCTCGGTCTGGGCCGGCGGGACCACCGGGTCATCGAGCCCCTGGAGCAGGAGGACCGATCCCTTGATCTCCGCCGCCCGCGCGGTGGGCGAGCGCGCCACATATCTCTCCCGGCACTCGGGCAGGGGGCCGACCAGGCCATCCAAGTAGTGGGCCTCGAAGTCGTGCGTCGACGAGGCCAGTCCGAGGAGGTCGGTGACGCCGTACCACGAGACCGCGGCGCGGAAGCTGTCGCTGCCCGCCAGCGCGTTGAGCGCCGTCAACCCGCCCGAGCTCGAACCCCTGATGGCCATGCGGGAACCATCGACCCGGCCCACGGCGGCGAGATGCCGGGCGGCGTCGACACAGTCGTCGCTGTCCGCCACCCCCCACTGACCCCGGAGCGAGCAGCGGTAGGCCCGCCCGTAGCCGGTGCTCCCCGCATAGTCGACCGCCGCCACGGCGAACCCGCGACTCGTGAAGTACTGGGTCACCACGTTGTAGCCCCCGCCGACGGAGTCCGTGGGGCCCGAGTGGCATTGGACCAGGAGAGGCGGCGCGGCGCCCGGTGGGCCGACCGTCCCATCCAATGTGGGCCGGTAGAACAACCCGTGGATGCGCCGGCCGGACCGGCCGACGAACGAGAAGGCCTCGCCCACCGCGATGTCGCCCCGGCCCAGGGCGCCCGGCGGGCGGGGGCGGACGGCAACGGCCACCGTCGGCGTGGTCGAGGAGTCGTGGAGCGGTTGGAGCGGTCCGAGCGGTCCGAGCGGTCCGAGCGGTCCGAGCGGTCCGAGCGGTCCGAGCGGTCCGAGCGTCCACACGCTGGCCGGTCCGTCAGGTGGCGCGCCGATGAAGGCGATGCCGTCCCGGTGGCCACAGAGGCCGGCGATCGCCACGCACGGTTGATCGAGCGGGCGCGGTGCCTGGGCGCCGTCCACGATGCGCACGACGACGTCNNTCGGGACCGTGGAACTCCGACGCCGTTGCGGTCGACGCCACGGCGGCCGTGCCGCCGGGCTGCCCGCTCTGCGTGTACGGCTGCCACCATCCGTGGCGGTCCGAGACGAAGCGAAGGCTGCCGTCGCGCTGCCACCGGGGCTGTCCCACCGAGACGTCGTCACCTCCTTCGACGGTCCACGGCTCGCCGGCGGGAACGAGCCGTGACGTTCCCGTCGTCGCATCGGCGGTGCACGCCAGCGCGACGACGATGACGGCGGAACGGTCCCACGGCATGTCGGGGTGGTCCCACGCCACCACGGCGAGGCGTTGCGTCGCCGTATCGAGCCGCGGGGCACCGTAGAAGTCGTGACCCTGCGCCAGGACCGACGCACCGGCGTGCCCCGGCCCGGTACCGAGCGCGACCACGCAGCGACGGGGAGACCGTGTGCCGTGTGCACCCTCACCCTCCGCGCCGTGCACCTCGCGCACCGCCACGACCCATGCCCCGTCCGCACTGGCGCCGAGGCCGCCGTGGGCCCAGCGTTCACCGTCGGGGGGCTCGGGAGTCAGCGGGCGCGGTGCAGCGCCGGCGCCGTGTTGGAGCCAGACCCGTTGATCCGACGCCCCCACGTAGGCGAAGCCCCGGGTCCGTGCGCCGGGACGAGGCAGCACGCGCCCCCGCCGTATTCATGCACACGGCTGCGAATGCTCACATCGCGCGGGGAGAGATCCTCGACGCCCTCGTCCCCGGAGCGGACGAACACCACGCGACCGCCGTCACGGGGTCGCGACTCGAGCCAGTACACCGCGGTCCCGTCGGAGCAGAGGTCGGAGAGCGACACCCTTCCGGCGGCGGCCTGCTCGGCGTCGAGCGGCGAGGGCCAACGCCCGAACGGAGAGACGGCGCCCACCCGGAGGGGCCCGATCAGCCGGCGGTGGCGGCGTACACCGGCGACACGTCGACCGTGCCGTTGTGACAAGCGGAGATGGAGAGCGGAACCGGCGTCGACGCGCTGGCCGCCCCCGGCGTGGTGACCGACAAGGTCGACGAGACGGCGCAACTGGTCTCCCCCCCCGTGACGACGTCGGAGTACTGGAACGTGAACTCGGCTTGTTGGGTCGACGTCAGCGTGACCAGCGACGGTGGCTGCGTCGGCGGTCCCGACAGGTTCACCGTCAATCCGTGCACCAACGTCGTCGTCACGATCGAACCGCTCGCGTTGTAACGAGTCAGGTTCGGGTAGCCGTCGATGGTGCACGTGCCAGTACCCACGAGGGCAACGGTCACCGTGCCGATGATGGTGCCCGCCGCTCCTTGCGTCTGACCCGGGGTGACACTCACCTGCCTGCAGGCGGCGATGCCCGTCGTCGTGGTGGTGCTCGCCGTGGTCGGTGGGACGGCCGTCGTCGTGGTCGTGCGATGGACCGTGGTGGTGGTCGTCGTCGTGCTCGGAGTGTTGCTCGAGCAGGCGGCGGCGAGCAGGCCGGCGCCGACAACCATCGTCATCACGCGCAGCGCGCGCCCTGGGCGCATCAGCCGTCGAAGTCCTCGGGGCGCACCGATTCGAGAAACTGGCGGAACTCCCCCACCAACTCCTCGGGCACCTCGTCGCTCTCCTCTTCGCTCTCGATCGCCAAGATGATGCCTTCAGATTCCATGAGCTCGTCGGCCACGAAGATGGGCGTCTCGGTGCGCACCGCCACCGCCACGGCGTCAGAGGGCCGGCTCGATACGACGGTTCGCTCCTCCCCGCGTCGCAAGTGCAGCTCGGCGTAGTACGTCGAGGCGCGGAGCTCGGTGATGAGGACCTGCTCCACCTTGATCTGCAACGCACCGAGCATGTCCTTCATGAGGTCATGCGTCAGGGGCCGCGGCAACGCGACGCCCTGAATGGCATAGGCAATGGCGGTCGCCTCCGGGTTGCCGATGAAGATGGGCAACGTGCGGCCCGCACCGTCCTCTTCCTGGAGGAGGAGGACCGGGGTATTCGTCTGGAGGTCCACCCTGACCGCACGGAGAAGAACTCGGACCATACGTGAAATGTAGCGCCCGCAGTGGAGGCTTGGGTCAGCCCCCCACATGGCGCCGCAGCGCCGTCCGCAGCAACGTGGCTCGCATGGTCTGGCCCAGGGCTCCCAATTCGTCCGCGGCGTCGACGGCCCGCTGCCGCGATTCGGGGTTGCGCTGCCGCAGTAATGGGATGATGACCTGCTCAATTAGGCCCATCTCGCGATCCACGGCGTTCCGGTACGGGCGCAGGTGGCGAGCCTCGATGCCGTACTTGCGGAACTCGGCCGCCAGGTTGGCCACGGTGAGCGCATCCTCGTCGAAGGTGGCAATTCCCGCCACCATCACGGGCTCGATCAAGCCGAAGCCCTGCAGGCCGGCCAGCTCGATCTCGGAGAGCCCACTGGCGGCGCAGAGCTCTTCGGTGGTCAGGCTCGCCCCGGTGACCATGCCCGACGTCGACCCCGCTGGTGTTCCCGTCGCGGCGCGGCCCGGCTCGGCAGCCGGCTCGGTCGCTCTCCCGGCGGGGCCCGCGGTGCCCGCGGTTCCCCCGGTCCCGGCGGCACGTTTCTCCGGCGCACCCTGACGTCCCGCGTCGCCGCGCGCGCTGGCGTCGCGGACGTCCGCACCGGTTGTGGGGACGTCGCCGGGAACGCGCCCGGCCGCACCCCTGGCTCCTTGCACAGCGGCCGCCCCACCTTCGGCGCCGGTGCCGCGCGCGCCCCCGCCCACGCGCATGGCGGTGACGCCGGCGGTACCGGCAGCGACGCCCGTCTCCGCGCCCACCACGCCGTTGGGGGCTGCACTGCCCGCGGCGTGCGTCGACGGAGGGAGCGGTGACGGCACGGCTGCAGCCGGCGCGGCCGTCGGTGCGCGATGCGACGACTGCTCGTCGATGTCGCCCGCGGCCGTCGGGCTCGCGTGCCGGGCGCCCCCTGTCGTTGCTGCGATGCCTTCGCTGTGCGGCGCATCGGGATCGGCCCGCAGGCCCTCGACGTCCGCCGCGCGTGGGACGTCACGTTCACGCGGCACTCCCAACACGTCCGTGGGGCCGGCCGGGGTCGGCGCACCCGGGTCCGGCACCGCCGGCGGCACCATGTGCTCACGAGAGCTCTCCGGCGCGCGTGCCACGCGTCGGGAGGCGTCGGCCAGTATCCGCGCCATGGCCTCTTCGTCGGCTTGCGTCGACTGCTCCTCGGTGCGCGCCGCGGTGGTCGTGCCGGCGTGAGCGCCCGTGCGCCCCCGGCCCGAGAGCGCGGCTCCGGCCACCGCGTGGGTGCGCGCCGTGGCCTTCCCGTTGATCGGGGCGACCGACGAGTCCGAGGGCGTCTCGCCGTCGCCCAGGTCGCCGTCGGCCAGCCGGTCCCTGATGACCTTGAGGGGCAAGAAGTGCTCCCGCTGCTGACGCAGGACCCATCGGAGCCGCTCCACATCGGCTTCGAAGAACTTCCGGTAGCCCGACGGGGAGCGCTCGGGGTTCACCAGTCCCTGGCTCTCGAGGAACCGGATCTTCGAGATCGTCACGTCGGGAAACTCCTCGCGCAACAACGTGAGAACGTCCCCGATGGAGAGATACGTGCGGCTGCTCACTCGTTGCCCGCCACCAAGTAGAGCAACTTGAACTTTCCGATCTGCACTTCGTCGCCCGGTAGGAGGGTTGCCTCCTCGATGCGCTCGCGATTGACATAGGTGCCGTTCAACGAGCCCACGTCGCGAATGAGGAAGGTGCCCCCGTCGACGTGCGTGATCTCGACGTGGCGTCGGGACACGGTGATGTCGTCGAGGAAGATGTCGCTCTCGGGATGACGGCCGGCGCGGGTGATGTACTCACCCAGGAGGTAGCGCGCGCCCATGTTGGAGCCACGTGTCACCACGAGGACACCGGCGCCGTGCGGGATCTCCACCAGCGTGGGCGTCGCGTCGTCCTCGGAGAGCTCGCCGTTGTCGTCGGGGTGGAGGGTGATCGTTGCATCCTCGCCTTCCGCGAGCAGAGCGTGGCCGCACGACGAGCAGAAGTTCACGCCCTCGGGGTTTCGATGCCCGCAGTTGTTACAGAACACGGCAACCACGGTACTCCACGCCACGCATCCTTTCCCCGGCCGGGCGGCCAGGGCCTGACCTGGGCTCAACCTGCGGTCAGATCGCGGTAGGCCGCCGGGTCGAGCAGGGCGTCGCCCGCGGCACCGTCTGCCAGTTCCAGCTCGCAGATCCACCCCTCCCCGTAGGGATCCTCATTGATGCGTTCGGGGGCGTCGGAGAGCGCATTGTTCACGGCCGTGATCGTCCCGGCGACCGGCGCGTAGATCTCCGAAACCGATTTGGTCGACTCCACTTCGCCCAATTTCCCACCGACCTCCACGTCCGTCCCGAGCGCCGGGAGATCGACGTAGACGATGTCGCCCAGGGCGTCCTGGGCGTAGTCCGTGATCCCCACTCGCGCCCGGACACCCTCGGCTCGCACCCATTCATGTTCAACCGAGTAGCGAAGGTCGTCTGGAATGTTCATGGGGTGCGACGCTAGCGGACGACGGGGCGGGCTTACACCCCCACTACGGGCCGGGCGGCCCTATCGGGCCGGCCCCTTCGTCGGCGGCGTGTCCCCGGCGTGGCTCGCCATCATCTGGCGCAACCGCTCGACATAGCCCAGGCTGAGCCGCTCGGAGTCGGCCCGGTCGGCCCCCTCCGCCCAGACGTGTGTGGCGGGCTCCTCGGGGTCGGGCACCACCAGCACCCAACCGGTCGGAGAGATCACCTTTATCCCGTCCAGGAGCACCAATTCGGCCCCCTCTTCGGTCAGCTGCTCCATCAGCGTGCGCATGATCATGCCCTTTTGCTCGAACGGGGTCTCGACCTCGGTCCGCATGACCGGCAGCTCGGGAACTCGTGCGACGACACGGGCCAAGGACTCCCCGGAGCGGCCGAGGAGTGCGATGAGGTTGATCAACGCCGCCGCGCCGTCGAACGAAGGAAGGAACTCGGGGAAGACGAAGCCGCCCTCCTGATCGGCGGCGTAGGTCACACCGCCCGAGTCGGCCGCCTCCATCAGCTTGGACGACGACAGGGCGGTGGTGAGGACCTCGGCCCCGCGGGCGGCGCACAGCTGGTACGCCTTCTGGCTGACGGTCAGCGGAAGGGCGACGCGCACCGGTTCTCCCCGTGCGTACTGGCCCGCGCCCTCCCCCGCCGTGACGAGTTCGAGGAAGACCATCAGGGCCTCGTCGGTGCTCAACACGTGCCCGGTGCCGTCCACCAGGGTGAGGTGCTCCCCCCCGGCATCGATCACCGCACCCAGGTCGGCCCCGGAGCTGCGCACCGACCGGACGACCCGGGCCGCGCTCGTGGTCGGGTCCACCGAGATCATCCCCGGCGTCTGGGCGTAGGGATTGATGCTCAGCACGTCGGCCTGCACCTTCGAGAGCAGGTTCGGCATGACGTAGCTGGCCGCGCCGTAGGAGAGGTCGAGGACGAGCTTCAGCTCACGTCGGGAGGCGTGGGGAAGGTCGAACGCCTCGACCAGATCGGCCGTGTAGTGCTCGAGGGCGCGGGACGAGAAGTCGATGTCGCCGATGTCGCCCGCCGTGACCCGCCGGAACTCCTCGCGGTGGTAGAGACGCTCGATCCGCCGCTGCTCGTTCTCCGAGAGGTCGAGCCCCCGGGAGTCGAAGAACCGGATGGCCACCGACTGCGGGTCGTCGGGGCTGAGGCGCACCGTCAGCCCGCCCTGGGTGGCTCTGGTGCGAATGTGGTGCCGGGTGACCGGAATGGTCGCCACCTCGAGGTCGGTGACGTTCACCCCGACCGAGTTGCACCCGACCATGAGCGCACGCTTGAGGACCCGCGCCGCCCGGCTCGTGTCCCGCGAGGTCGTGATCACCGACCCCTTCTCGAACGACGAGGCCCACGCCTTGGCCAGGCGCACGGCCAGCTCGGGGCTGATGTCGACGTTCACGATGCCGACCACGCCTTCCCGGCTGAAGAGCGTCCGGGTGCCGCCCGACTCCCACACGATCGACGCGTGCACCTGCGCCCCGGCCTCGACCACTTTGTAGGGGTAGACCTTGACGTCTCCCCGGACCTCGGCGTGGGCACCGATCAGGCAGCCCTCCCCGACCACTGAGCCCGGCTCGCAGCGCGCCCCCCGGCGCAGGTCGCAGGAACGCCCCAGCACCGCTCCCTCCACCCGGGCCGCCGGGCCGACGTAGGAGTTCCCGCCGATCACCGAGTGGCGCACCTCGGCCCGCTCGGCAATACGGGTGTTGGCGCCGATGGTCGTGTACGCGCCGACGACGGCGTGCTCGTCGATGGTGCAGTTCTCCCCGATGAACGCCGGTCCCCCGAGCTGGGCCGAGGGGTCGATCGACGAGCCCTTGCCGAGCCAGACCCCCGGCTGCAATTCGAACCCGGAGATGTCCACCTCCACCTTGCCGTCGAGGATGTCCTCATGCGCCTTGAGGTACGCCGCCGTGGTCCCGACGTCCTCCCAGTAGCCGTTGGCCACGTAGCCGTAGATCGGGCCGCCGGCCTCGAGGACGGCCGGAAAGACCTCGGCCGAGAAATCCACGGCGCGGCCTTCGGGGATGAGATCGAAGATCTCGGGCTCGAGCACGTAGATGCCGGTGTTGATCGTGTCGCTGAAGACCTGCCCCCAGCCCGGCTTCTCCAAGAAGCGTTCGATGCTCCCGTCCTCCCGGGTGATCACGATGCCGAACTCGAGCGGGTTCTCCACCGCGCACAGGGCCAGCGTGGCCAGCGCCTTGTTCTTCTCGTGGAACTGCATCATCGAGGTGAGGTCGATGTCGGTCAGCACGTCACCCGAAATGACCAAGAAGCGCTCCGTCAGCTCATCGCGCGCGTTGCGCACCGAGCCGGCCGTGCCGAGCGGCGTCTCCTCCGTGGCGTACACCATGCGCACCCCGAGCTCCGAGCCGTCGCCGAAGTAGCTGCGGATGGCGTTGGGCAAGAAGGCGACGGTCACCACGATGTCGGTGATGCCATGACGCCGGAGCAGCGAGACGATGTGCTCCATCATCGGGCGGCCCACCAGGGGCAGCATCGGTTTGGGCAGGTTCGACGTCTGGGGCCGCAGGCGTGTCCCCTCGCCACCGGCCATGATGACGGCTTTCATGCCGGGCTCTTTTCGG
>PMLV01000233.1 GCA_003160635.1 Acidimicrobiaceae bacterium
GAGGTGGATCACCTGTATAACCGGCGGTAGGGGACACTTCGAAGAATCGACCTAACGACTTGACGCGTGGGTATCGTAGCGTATGCTTTCACTAGCTACCTAGTGAAAGAGGTCTGATGATCGAGTTCTATCTAGATCAGAAGTCAGGCGTGACGCCTTACCTGCAACTGGTCCAGCAGGTCCGGCGCGCCGTCAAGCTAGGCCTCCTGCACGATGGCGACCAGCTCCCGACTGTAAAAGATGTCGTCGGGAAGATCGCAATCAACCCCAACACGGTGTCTAAGGCTTATCGAGAGCTCGAACACCAGGGACTGGTCGTCGCCCGAACCGGGGTCGGGACGTTCGTCGCCGTCGCCCCGAGTGACGGACCCCCTGCGACGCTCCGACCGCTACGACGAGATCTTGAGCGCTGGATCGCTCGGGCGCGTGATGCAGGTCTCGATGACGAGGGCATCGAAGCCCTTTTCATCGAGTCCCTTCGGGGTGCCTCCTCAGTGGTCGCACCGTGACCGCTGTCCTGGAGGCGACCGATCTGGGCAAGAGGTACCGCCGCAAGTGGGCGCTCAGTGACTGCACATTGAGCATCCCTGAAGGTCACGTTGTGGGGCTTGTCGGACCGAACGGGTCAGGAAAATCGACGCTGCTGAACCTTGCTGCCGGACTCTTGGCGCCCAGCGCAGGCAGACTCGACGTGCTGGGAGGAATTCCGGCACGCGATGCCACCGCCCTTGGTCGCGTGGGCTTCGTGGCCCAGGAACCCCCCGTCTATTCCGCGTTCAGTGTCCGCGACCATCTTCGCCTCGGTGCCCATCTCAATCCCCGCTGGGACACCGAACTGGCCAAGAGCCGCGTCGAGGACCTCGGTCTCGATCCGAGCCAGCGAGCAGGGAAGCTCTCCGGGGGTCAGCGCGCCCAGCTCGCGCTCACCTTGGCAATCGCCAAGCGGCCAGAGCTGCTTCTGCTCGACGAGCCTGTCGCCAGTTTGGACCCGCTCGCTCGCCGTGAGTTCCTCCAGATTCTCATGGAGACAGTCGCCGACCAGGTCGTCAGCATCGTCCTGTCGTCTCACCTTGTCTCCGACATCGAACGGGTCTGCGACTACCTCATCGTCCTCGCCGACTCACGGGTCCAGCTCGCAGGTGACGTGGACGATCTCGTGAACTCTCACCACCGACTCATCGGCGCCCGCTGTGATCCCGACGGCTACCCCGCCAATCAAGAGGTGGTCGACGCTAGCCACACGGACCGACTGAGCACTCTCATCGTGCGGAGCCATGGCCCGGTGCTGGAGGAGGCATGGACCATCGAGCCAGTCAGCCTCGAAGACCTGGTCTTGGCCTACATGGCTCGTGGGAAGCATCCGCGCTCCGGTGACCACGTCGATGGAGAGGCGATGGCATGATCTGGCTGGTTTGGCGCCAGTTCCGGACCCAGGCACTTGTCGTCGCCGGACTGCTCGTCGTCTTGGCCATCGCTCTCGCGATCAATGGACCTCACCTCCTCCACCTCTACGACACGACCGTGGCCAACTGTGCCCAACACAACAACTGCGTGTCAGCCAGGGCGCTCTTCCAGGCTCAGGCGAAGTGGCACAATGCACTGAACCTCTTGGTGCTGGCGGTCCCGGCACTCCTCGGCGCCTTCTGGGGCGCACCGCTCGTCGCCCGAGAGCTCGAGACGCGGACGAACCTCCTCGCCTGGACCCAGAGCGTGACCAGATCGCGGTGGTTCTCGGTCAAGGTCGCCGTCACGGGTGCGGCGAGCGTGATCACCGCAGGGCTGCTGAGCCTCATGGTCACCTGGTGGGCCTCGCCCCATGACCGTCTCGTTGACTCCCCATACTCGCTCTTCGATCAGCGAGATATCGTCCCCGTTGCCTACGCGCTCTTCGCGTTCGCGCTGGGGGTCGCCCTGGGGACGATCATCCGCCGGACACTTCCTGCCATGGCGGCCACAATCGCGGGCTACGCCGTTGTGCGTTACCTGGTGACCGAGTACGTCCGGCCGAACGTCATTGCGCCCCTTAAGGCGAACTTACCGTTCGTACTCCGATTGACTGGCACTGGTGTTGGGGCCACCATCAGACCTCCGCAGCCCAATGACTTGGTGATGTCGAATCAGATCGCGACTGGCACGGGGCAGCTCGTAAGTGAGAGCTGGGAGAATTTGGGCCAATTCGACCTGAAGGGCAATGGATCGGCGGTGTTCACCGGAGTCGGCCGGTGCCCGAACCGGATCCCTTTGTCCGCCGGGCCCCACTGGCACACCATCCCGGCGACCCAAGCTGCCCTTCAGCGCTGCATCGACAGCTTTCACCTGCGCCAGGTGATCATCTACCAGCCGGCAAGCCGATACTGGCCGCTGCAGTTGTCCGAGGCGGCGATCTTCCTCGGCGGTGCGATTGCCCTGCTTGCTGTCGGCCTCTGGTGGACCCGCAAGCGCATCGCATGAATCAGTTGCGTCGAGATCGCTGTCTCTCCGAGTGTCGACGGGGTGCCCCACTCGTGCCGGTATGGGCGGGGTAGCGCGGCGTTAGCAGTTGGACCCGCCACGCCAACTCTCAGTGCCCCCAAGAGGATCCTTGGGTTGCACCCAAACGTAGCTCTGATGACTCGGCTAGGCGGTACCTATTGGCGTTCGGCTTACGGGACAGTTCGACGAGGTGCCGCTCACGGCACGGCCGGTGCTCGCGTATCCGTCGATCTGGCGTGCTCGGCGCCGATAGCAATTTGCGGCCCGACCGCTCGGATGGAGCGATCTGAACCGCTTGCTGGAGCAAGCAGGCGCCCCAGCACCGCGCCAGATATCGATCCCCAAGCCGGCAGCGAGGTATGGGCACCCAGCACCGAAGTGCCACGTTTGACGTTCGCATACCCAGCCGCCGATGTTCTCCTTCAGCTGC
>PMLV01000332.1 GCA_003160635.1 Acidimicrobiaceae bacterium
TTCGTTCCCCTGGTCTGACGGCTGGTACAGCGTGCGGCCGTTGTCGTGGCGGTGTTCGGCCCGATCCTGTGCTCCGAGGTCGCAGATGGGATCGGGCCGGGAAGGCGCTGTTGCTGATGGATCGCGTGGCGCGGGCTCAGCAGCTCCGTTGAGATTGGCCGCTCAGACCTGTTGGGTCCAAATACGCGATGCGCCGATTGACCTGCGGCTTCTCGGGAAGAGGCGGCGCGGTGGCACCAAAGGTAGGCGCCTCGACGAGACCTCACCTCGAGCCTGCCGTCTCACTGATGGTCGTACCCCACACACTGGCGCCGCGTGAAATTCCTGGTGAGGGGACTAAACGAATAAATGGACCCTTCACGCAGGTCAATCGGCGCATCGCGTATTTGGACCCAACACGGTCCGCCGTCCCCCTAGTGACCCGTGAACCACTCCGCACTCGAATCGGGCGTCGCTAGGCCGCATCGAACGCACTGACCACCTCTCGGCACCAAGTTGCCGCTACAGAGCCGTCGTGCATGCGAGCGCCTGACCGAGGTCGACTGACTGGCGGATGTGAGTGCGGTTGTTCGCCGGAATCACCCGTCTTGCTTCGGCGATCAGGGGCCACGATGCGCAATGTTGTCCAGCGGGCAGTGGGCTAGAGGGCACCCCGGACCTCGAGCCCGACCGTGCTGACTTGGATGGGGAGCACCCGGTAGCGCTTGTCCAAGACGGTGATGCGATGCTCAAGTGCCTCTTTGGTCTCCGGGGTGGCGCTCAAGATCGTGACTGAGCCGCCATCTCCCCCGGCCCCATTGACCTTCCACCCGACCGCGCCTTGTGCCCCCGCGAACTCAATCACCCGTCTTGCGTCCACGCCCACAAGCCCAGGATGTAGGGACCCCTGCGCCTCGGTGTTGGCGATCATCGCCTGACCGAAAGCGTCGAGATCCCGGGCAAGGACAGCGTCGCGAGCCGCGACCGCCGCATCTCGTAACCGCGAGAATACCCCTGACCCGCGACACCCCACATCCTCGATGACCTGGCGGTGCACGGCCGAAGAGTCGTGGGCGCGACCAAGGAAGACCAGCGTTAGCCGGGGGCTGAGTTCCTCCCAGGTCGGCAGTGGGTACACCCTGGCCTCGGGGTACGTCTCGACTTCGAGGTAGTTGATCCCGCCGAACGCTGCGCTCAGCTGGTCCTGGATCCCGCTCTGGAGACCGAGGATGTCGACTTCGAGCCGANNCGCAACCAGCCGGGACGCCGGAACGGACACTGACTTCCACGGCGAGGCCCCTTGGGGGTGGGAACGCGTCGATGGCGGCCTCCAGCAGCGGGTGGCGGGCGACCCGGGGCGCCCTCGGGACGATGGAGTACCGGTCGCCGAAGGTCTCCACGTCGAACACCACAGGGTCCGGGCCTACCGTCGTGCGGATCGAGACCTCTACTCCCGGCGTTACTGCGATATTCAAGATCCGTCCCGGCCCCCCGAACCATGTGTCGGTCCACCCACCGTTGTCGCAAATCCGCACGGGAGCCGACGCCTCGATCACCACTCAGCATCCCCCATCGTGTTCGCCAACGGGAATGACCGCCCGCTCACGATCAGAGCGGGAGGTCAGAGCAAGGCGACGCGAGGTCCATGGGCCCGATAACGCCGTAGATCGTCCAGTGTGAACCGCCTCTGCGAGACGTTGCGCTTGATGTGAGACACCCTCCAATCCTGACACGTCCACGCGGTTCTTAGTGCCCCAGAGAGTGCGGGCTGCGGCAGACAGAAGGGTGCCCCACTACATTGCTCGAGGCCGATATCTGCAGGCGATCCGGGCTCCATCCGCTGAAAAACGGCAGAGGTCCTAGAGTCTGCATATGAATTCGGCACATCTTGAGTTCTGCGCAAGCCCTGAATGGCGGACAATCGTCGAAGAGATGATCCTTCCTGACGCGCTTCGAAATGCAAAACTCGGCACGGAAGTTATCGAGATAGGCCCCGGGCCCGGCTTCACGACAGATGTACTGCGCAAGCTGACCGATCACCTCATCGCGGTTGAGGTTGATCCCAATCTGGCCGTCGCACTGAAGAGCAGGCTCCAAGGGACAAACGTGGAAGTAGTTTGTGGTGATGCGACATCACTCGATTTTCCCGATGATCGGTTCAGCGCGGCGGCGTCATTCCACATGCTGCACCACATTGCGTCGGACGACGCCCAAAACCAGGCGTTGGCGGAGTTGGCCAGGGTACTCCGACAAGGTGGTCTTCTAGTCGCAGCCGACGGTGTTTTCAGCGAGGGATCTCTGGCCTTTCACGAAAACGACATCTACAACCCAATCGATCCGGAGAGCCTTCGTCACCGCCTGGAGTTGGTCGGATTCGTATCCGTCAATGTCGCCCTTCACGACCTTGGATGGTTCTGTAGCGCCGTTGCGGCCTAGCTGCCGTACCTTGGGGAGCGATAACGGCACTGCCCCTAAATGTTCTTCGATCCACGCGAAGTGTCCGAAAATACGACCATGCCCATCTAGTAGGGACTTCTCACAGCCATCATCGTCTCGACTACCTTCGGCTCGATGCGAGGGAACCAGGCACGCTGCCAGCTGTGGGCCTTCGTGTATTTCGCTCTGCGGCGCCTCTTCGAACTGGTCGTCCTTTCCTTACGTGCGGAACGATCTAAACCTCGATCCACGTGCGTCCAGTTAGCTCGGGACGCCATGAGCACAAAGGAGTGATCATGACCTAACCGAGTGCAAGTTCTCGTCAGCCAGCCGGTG
>PMLV01000162.1 GCA_003160635.1 Acidimicrobiaceae bacterium
AGGGCAGGTACTCAGAGGCGATCGAAACCGAGGTCTTGGTGACCGCGGCGAACGACGCCACCCCCGAGGGATCGGCCGCCCCGACGTAGACGCCGTGGAGAAGACCGCTCGTGGTGGGGGTGGGGGCGACGGGGGCAGCGACGGGCTTTTTGATGGTGGCCGTGGCGACGGGGCGGCGTTGCTGTCCGTTGGGACCGGCGGCTGAGGCGAGGGTGCCGAAGCCGATGATTGCGGCAAGGATGCCTGAGNNGGGAGCCGCTGGGAAAATAGCTACGCGTGGAAAACGCTTCTGCGTGTGAACCGCTACTTCGGCGGCCCGGCTGACTCAGGGAGTCCCGTGGCTTTGCGTCCCCCTCTCGCGAGAGGTTTGCCTTTTTCGATTGCTGTCACGACAATGATCCCACCAAGGGGACCGCGATAGGGCCGATGGTCCTTCGATGTTGGTTACAACCAACTCGCAACCGTTTCGCACTTCGCCGACCCTGGCTTGCTCCATGTGGATCGACGGCATTCGTGTCCTTGTGCGACTCGAATTCGATCACCTTGCGTGGAGTGACCTCAGGTAATCCTTTGAAGTCATTCAACGCCTGTCGACACGCCCGGTCGGCCAGAGTCATACGAGGAGGCGAACGGTTCGGCGGTTCTTGTCCGCCATGACTGGCTGGAGCAAATGGGTGAACCGCATCTTGGCGGGGGCGTTGTCCGACCCGACAGAAGCGCAGTGCTTGGTGGCGATCCTCGTGCACGGATTCGACTGGACGATGCGAGACCGAGACTAAACCGGGAACCCTGTTGTCTTTTCGTACCAGGATTGTGGATCGCGATGAATCGCACCCCATTGGCGTTTCGCAGTTGCTCGGAGCATCGCCTGCAGCGACCCATCACGACTCGCGCGCTGCCACACTGACTGTCGGCTCCGCCCGAGCGATTCCGCGATTTGTTCCCATGACAATCCGGCGGAGCGGGCAAAGGATATGGCTTCCTTCTGGGCCGTTTCAAAGTAACGGGTAAATGAGGCTGCAACCCGAAGCACCTCGAGGGGGTCAGGGTCCGAACTGGCCCGAATCCGCTCCCATGCGGTCCAGAATGATTCTGATGGCTCCAAGACCGCAACAGTGAATGAATCGTTCCGGTCTGACCACATCTGTTTACAATCCATCCTCTGTGACTCGGCGACAGGGCCGATTCGGCGCCGGGTGTCGCCGATCAGCGCGAGTGGGGCATGAAGGGTCTCCTTCAACGGCTCCGTGTAATCGAGCGAGACAGCTCACGTAGAGGGGAGGGCCGCCGGGCCGCCCTAAAGCCCGCGTCGACATTCTCGGGGGAGACGATGGTCCCTTACGGGAAACCTCGATGTTGGTCATGCGCCAGGCGCGTACCTGTGGCACCAGCGGAGCGGTGAGCCGGTTACTGGGAGGCCAGAATCGCCGCCACCTCGGCTACGGGGTCCCGGACGATGGGACCCGTCGCCGTGACCTCGGCCCGGACGATGGTCCCGTTGAAGGCAAACGGTGCCTTGTACCCGTCTCCGACCGCGGGCCCCCATTCGTAGCCACACGTAAGCCCAATGGCGACCTCGTTGAAGGCCACGGGGGTAAACCGCGCGATATGGGCCTCACCCGCAGGTCGTTCGTCGACGACGAGCGATGCACGGCCACCAGCGCCCTGGTCCTTCTCGAAATGGAACTCGAGATGGTGCCGCCCCGGACCGATCACCGTGTCGGCCACGACCGCATAGGCATGTTCCCCGTGCAGGTTGTGTACGTAGCGGAGACGTCCGTCCAGCACGTGGAATGACCAGCCACCAAGCGCACACCCGAGCGCGAGCAGCGTGCCCGAGGGAACCGACCCGTCGGGGACCTCGACGGTTACTGCAATCGCATGCGAACGATTGCGGACGTCGACAGCCACCCACTCGGGGACCTGCGCGCCGTTCTGGAAGTAGCGGTACGTCGGCTGCGGCCGGCGATTGTCGTGCTTGTGGGCCATTGCCTCGAGGACCCGGTTGTCGAGAGGGAGGACGTCGTTACCCCTCGCCTCCTCCCACCACAGAGCGACCAGTTCCGCGACCTTGCCGGGGAACTCGACGGCGCGGTCGTAGGCCTCCGAGGTGTCCTCGGCCACGTGGTACAGCTCCCACACGTCATCGTCGAACGGTGCGCTGGCCCGCAGGCCGTCGCCGTAGATGGGTCCGACCGGGTGATACGTCACCGCCTTCCAACCGTCGTGGTAGATAGCGCGCGATCCCAGCATCTCGAAGTGCTGGGTCCGGTGCCGGTCGGGCTCGGTCCCACCGTCCTTGCTGAGCACATAGGCGAAGCTCGTGCCGTCGATGTGTGATTGGGCGATGCCGTCGATTTCAGCGGGAGGCTCGATGCCTACCAGTTCGAGCACCGTCGGGAGCACGTCGATCGCATGGGCGTACTGACGCCGCAGCCCACCGACGGCGGAGCGCATCCGAGCGGGCGCACGGACGATGCAGGGGTCGGCGACACCTCCCTCGTGCACCTCGCGCTTCCATCGCTTGAACGGCGTGTTGCCAGCCATGGTCCAACCCCACGGGTAGTTGTTGTGGCTGAGCGGTCCACCGATCTCATCGATCCGCCGGTACATCTCGTCCACGCCGGACCCGTCGAAGTTCGACAGTCGACCCTCGTTGATAGTGCCTTCCGCACCGCCCTCGGAGCTGGCTCCGTTGTCGGAGACGACTATTACGACGGTGTTGTCGCCGTCGCCGAGGTCGTCGATGAAGTCCAGGACGCGCCCGATCTGCTCGTCTGTGTAGGACAGGAACGCGGCAAAGCACTCCATGAACCGTTCGGCGAGCTCCCGTTGCCTACCGTCGAGGCTGTCCCAGTCGGGGACCCACCGTGGGCGCCGCGTCAGCACCGTGCCCTCGGGGACAATGCCCATCGCCTGCTGTCGCGCGAAGGTCTCGTCGCGCCAGCGGTCCCAGCCCTGGGCGAAGTGACCTTTGTAGCGACTGATCCACTCCGCAGGTGCATGGTGGGGGGAGTGGCACGCACCGGTTGCCAGGTACAAGAAGAACGGGAGCTCGTCGTCGACGGCCCGGAGGTCGCCGAGGAACTCGATGGCCCGGTCGGCGAGGTCGGCGCTGAGGTGGTAGCCGTCCTCGATGGGCGCCGGTGGACGGATGCTGTGGTTGTCGTGGTAGAGCCCAGGCGCGAATTGGTGGGTCTCGCCGCCGTGGAATCCGTACCAGCGGTCGAAGCCACGTCCGAGCGGCCAGGTGGCGCGCGAGCGGGCCATGTTCGTCTCGTCCTCGGGGCTGAGGTGCCACTTCCCTACGGCGTACGTCGCATAGCCGTTTGCCCGCAGTATCTCGGAGAGGAAGCCGTTCTCGCGCGGTGGTCGACCCCAGTAACCCGGGAATCCGATGGCAAGGTCGGCCACCCGTCCCATGCCGCTGCGGTGATGGTTGCGCCCAGTGAGGAGACAGGCCCTGGTGGGCGAGCACAGGGCCGTGGTGTGGAAGTTGGTGAGCCGGACCCCCTCGGCGGCCACGCGATCGATCACGGGTGTCTCCATGTCGGACCCGTAGCAGCCCAGTTGGGCGAACCCGACATCGTCCAGGACGACCAGCACGACGTTCGGCGCGCCTGCGGGTGGGGTCGGGACTGGAGGCCACCACGGCTCTGAGTCGCGCCAGTCGTTGCCGATCTTTCCGTTGAACACAGTCCCTGCCATTGCGTACCCCCGGAGCTCTTGGTCGAGACGAGAGCATGGCACCGATGGGCGACGTTGGTCTGCGGCCGCCCAATGACGTGTTGACTCCCGTGAAATTCCACTACGAAAAGGCTGATCAGCCGATCTTCGTCACGCCTTGACCGCCAATAGCCAGGCCTCCCCGCCGTCCTCGCCCTCACTCATGATCGTTAAGGCGCTGAACGCAGCGTGAAGCTCACCAGGTGCAGCACGGAAGGGTCCCGGACCGTGGTCCACCTCACTGAGGACAGCTATTGCCAGCACTCCGCCAGGCATAAGACGTTCGATGACTGTCTTATCAAGACGAGCGTCCCTGAACAGGTGACAGACGATGACATCGACCGCCGGCCCTTCGGGGAGACCGGCATCGAGATCCAGGACCTCGAACCGACAGCGATCGCCGACCCCATAACGCGCCGCCAGGTCACGGGCGAAGCGCACCGCCACAGTAGAGACGTCGACTCCGTACACGGTGAGACCCCGTACAGCGAGCCAGACGGCTGCCAGTCCTCGTCCACATGCAAGGTCGATCGCATGACCACACGTCGGAATCAGGTGTTCGTTCGCGGCAAAGAGTCTTGGAGGACCGGGAGCGCAATCGGGCCCGAGCCCCTCGAGGGAGTATTTCTCATCCCAATGCAGACCATCTTGTTCGGTCACTAGATCAACCATAGGAGCGGGCCCGGTGCTTCTACCGAGCAGAGTGTCCCAAGGTCGCAAGAGACCGGACGTGAGTCCGCCGCAGAACGCCTAAGAGGGGTTACCCGGCCCGTAAGCCACCTCAATCAGGGTCGCGGGGGTGCGTGAGCTTGAGATGCCGGCCGCTGAGACCGAAGGCCGCGGGCGTCCCGGGGCCACAGTTCGCGCAAGGACGCCGAGCGTGGCACGGAGCGCGCTCTCTGGAATGACCGGGAAGATGCGGCGTCCTTCCACGACTGGTCGACATCCGACCAGTCGTAGTATGAAGTGACGAGCGTACCCTCGTCTATCGGTTCCAGCTTGTAGCCGTACACATGGCCGAGGTTGAGCTGACTTTCGATCGTCCACGCGATCTCCCGGGTCGGCTCGAATGTGACGATCTTCACGGTGACGTCGTACAGGCCGAGAGGGAGATCATTGAGCGCTTCACGGTCCATATGTACCACGAAGGAGTCGCCGACAGATGTAACCGGTTGACCCGTGGCATTCATCAGCATGCCCGAGCTGTCGATCCCGACATGCCCTTGTGGGTTGGTGAGCACCTCGAAAATCGCCGCTGGATCTGCCGCGATGGCCCGTCGGACCTCGAGTCGTTCAGACACACGTGCATCATTGCACGCCTCGGTATGGCGCCGTCGAGGTAGGGGAGTTGTCAACCCTCCCGGAAGAGGCCCCCATTACGCCCAATGTGCTGTTCCTAGCTGTCGGGTGTTGCAGACGGGCATCGCAGTTTGCCGCATCCGTGAGATGGCCGGCATTTATGCGATATCCGGACGCACAGTGGTTCTCAATCAGCCAGGTGATTGAGCAAACGAGGTGGTTGTGAGTGGCGGGAGTACCCGAGCCGAGCCGAATGGGTTGACGCCGCGAGAACAGCAAACTCTGCAGGCAACGTGAGCCACTTGCCCCTCCTCCGCCGAGTTGGTGGGCGATTCGGTCTGGCGGCTACGGGAGCAATACTCGGGGCATGACGGGTTCATCGGGCGGATCACTACTCAGAGCCAGACTTCGGCAAGCGCTCACTGCAGCCATGAAGGAGCGAGACAGCATTGCCGTTTCGGTGCTCCGAACTTCCTTGGCGGCGATTGACAACGCAGAAGCCGTCGAGGCTCCGAAGGGGTCACTGCCGGAAACTTGAAGAGCGCGAGATTGCGGTCATTTTGACGGGCGAACTGACGGATCGGGAGACATCTGCCGCCCAATACCAGGAGTTGGGCCGATACGAGGAAGCCGCTCGTTTGCGCAGCGAAGCAGCGGTGTTGGCGCCGCGGCGAGGGACGTCTGAGGTACTCGCATCACCTTCCTCCACTGGTATTGGTAGCCCTGTACAGATAGGGGAGACAAGGAGGGCTCTTTGAGGCAAGGGCTTTTCGTCATTATGGAATCGGCGACGTGCGGAGAGACGCTCTCACCCCGGGGCGGCCGGCACACCTTAGGGTGACTCCCACCACCGGACCGGGCCTGAGGTGGATCGGATCGAGCACTCCCGTCTACGAGGGCCCGAGCAGGTCCCAACGATTGCCTGCGATGTCGAGAAATACGGCGACCCTTCCGTACGACTCTGTGCGTGGAGGTGAGATGAATTCCACGCCACCAGAGACCATCCGTTCGTAGGCCTTCTGGAAGTCATCCACGCGCAGTAAGAAGCCAACACGGCCCGCCACCTGAGTTCCTACGATGGAGGCCTGTTCGTCTCCGTCAGCCTGTGCGAGCAGAACGCCAGTCTGGCCTCCGAGGGGGCGGACGACGACCCATCGTTTCGGATGTCCCGCGCTGGTCACGGATGGCGAATCCTCCACCAGCTCAAATCCGAGCTTCTCGACGAAAAATTCGATCGCCTCGTCGTACTTCTCAACGATGAGCGTCACGAGTTCCAGCGAAGCCACTCGGTCAGTCTTCCACGAGAGGGGATTTTGACAACCGTGGTGTGTCGCGGAACTAAGGGATGAGCTTCTCCGAAGGCCTTTTGGCGGCTGTGGCGCAACGACACCGGTTTTTCTCAGCGCTTCGGAGGGCGAGTGAGTCCGGATCGGAAGACAGTTGTATCGCATTGGGAAACGTCATTTGAAGGCCCCATATGGGAGCACGACTTTGACATCACGTACACGCGGCTCTAGGACCGGCGAGCGGCGCGTCCATCCGATCCCGTAGGACTCAGCTCCGTCGGGGGGTGCCGCTGGATCGCGGTCTCGGACAATCGGCCCCCGAGAAGTCAACTTTCGCCAGCGGACTGCCCTCTACCCACTCTTCGAGGACAGCTTTCGGCCACCCACTTTCGGGTCCATTGCGCTGATTGAATTGATCGACGAAGTCGGCGAGCACGCGACGACGCTCTGCCGGATCGGTGATGACCGTGGCCACCGCTGGCAGATCGGCGACGACGCCGTGCTTGAGATGGAATGTGAAATGGGGCTCGGCGGTGAGGTTGGCCAGCCAGTCCCGGATGCGCGGGCCGGGGATCCCGCTTAGATAGATCGAGTCTTCGAACCAGTAGAAGACGATTTCGATCCGTCGCGGTTCCCCGGAGCGTCGGCCTACGGTGGTGATGTCGATCGTTCGCGCCTCGAGGTTCGAAGACTGACCGTTGGCCAATACTTGGCGTAGGTCGTCACGCATCAGATGTCCAAATGAGTGTGGAGCGCATGTCCTTGTCCTCCTTTGACCTCGGCCATGAAGTTGTGCGGTCAGTCCCACGGGTGGTTCATCCATCGCATGAGCTACTCCCACAAGGGTCACATTCATCGACCGTCGAGAGGCGTGCCCCGGCTTCGAGACTTCGCTCGGGTGACCCTGTATAACGCCGGGCTGGGGTGGCGAGGCGACTCCACTTGGATCCAGTACCGGCGAATCGTCGTTCCACTCTCAGTTGTGGCCAAACTCTCGAAGACGCCCCCGCAGCGCTCGATGACGGTCGCAGACCCAAGATTGTCCTCGTCGCATATGATCAGCAGCGGATCAACTCCCTCGTGATGCGCAAGATCGGCAGCCTGACGAAGCATCTCTGTGGCATGGCCCTTGCGTCGAAAACCGGGCAACACGCCATAGCCGATGTGCCCGCCCTCGCGGGCAAGCCAATCGTTCAACGCGAAGCGTATCGACACGCGGCCGACGAGTTCGCCGTTCACCTCGGCGGCGAGGAATTCGGCACGGACTCTATTCGCCGGGAGATCCGATCCCACACGGTAACGCTCGATGTGGGCCAGCCAATCCTGCCAGGACATGTCCGACTGATAGCCCAAGAGAAAGATCAAGCCTTCCTCCGCAAAGGCCATGTGTGCGATCAATCCCACTTCTTCATCTTGTGAATCGAACGGCCTCAACACGACGGGCATGATCGAATCGTAGGCGTTCTCCCTATCGTTCGAGGTTGAACGCAAGGGAAAACCACTCCTCGGGCCTCATCGATGACCGCTCATGACCGTCTTCTTCGGGACGTGAAGTCGCCATTGAGGCGCGTCGATCGATTGTGATCCGAGAGAGCGCTTTACAAGTTCTGTTGCCTCCCCGCGGCCGGCGGCTGATGTGCGCTCGCATGCACGCTACTACTCAGCTTCGGATGTTTCGTACTCGTCGACTCGCGCCCGCATCAACGTCTTGAGGAGTTCGGTCGGCAACTCGCGTGTGTAGGGGAGCTTGATGAAGCCCTCACCGAATTCGTAGCCGGCGGCCTCGACAGCGGCCTTCTGGGCGGCAAAGAACGGAGGATTGAACCGAAGCGAGCAGTGGTTCTTGAAGTTCTGAAGCATCCACAGGTTCGTATTCTCGCCGCGCACATACACCGGCAGGTTCCACTTGAGTACCTCTCGTGCCTCCGGGTCGACGTCCGAACTCAACTTCCGGAGCGCCTTGAGATGCGGCCGCTGGACGTCGCTCAGCTGAGCGAAGAAGTCATCGACACTTGCGCGTTTGGGCATCGGCATGGGTTCACGATATCCGCGAACGATGCAACATCGGCGGCTCACCTGAACGCCAAATCAGCTACGTAGGGCCGGACAGTCCAGGACGCAATCTCTCGATCTCAACTAAAGTCTCAGCGACCCGTTCCTCTGTCGCGGGCGCGGAACGAGATTCTACCCTTGTGCGTCGGACAACGTGGGAGTATCCCGACGGCATCCAACTGATCGCCGAGTACTGGCCGTTGTCAGGCGATGTCCAAGTCATCTCCATCTTGTGCGGGCCGACGTCGTTCTCCCATCAGGGAAAGTGAGAACATAGTTGAACCTGGCAAACACGGCATCTCCCTCGGCCACGAACTCCTCGTCCTCGAACCGCTGTCCCTTCAACGCAGCGCGGGTGGCGACAAGCATCGCCTTGGCTGCGTCGCGATCGGCTCCCCCATCGCGAGGTTCACGTAGTCGAGTTCAGCTACTTCGTCGGCTATATCGAGATTGCCGTCGGCGATGAGTTCGTGCATCTACCCTTAATGGTCCGTGCGACAACTCTCTGGTGAGAATTGCCCTGCGACGGAAGTGGGTCAGGTGGGGGTCGGGTAGCGCAGTCCGCCGGATAGATGGGACATTTCAGAGCTGTCCTGCTATCCGACAAGCAGGAAGGATTGGTGACGGTCTGGGGTTGTACGGGGTGTGACTTCGACCTCCCCACAGGTGACCCTCTTCTGGCGGCCGGGCTGCCCCTATTGCTGGCGACTTCGAACCAAGCTGAAGCGGGCCGGCGTACATGTAGACGAGATCAACATTTGGGAGGACCCGGCCGGGGCAGCTTTCGTCCGATCGGTCACGGGTGGCGATGAAACGGTCCCGACAGTTCGCATTGGGGCACGGTCCCTCGTAAATCCCTCACCACGTCACCTCCTCGAGATGATTCGCGAGAGCTCCGGTTAGCCCTGGGTTAGATGGCAACATCCCGCTGTAAACGCCGGAATGGTGGGGCACTCGCCAGGCACACCAGGAATGCTCAATTTCACGAGCGTCCCGACCAACCAGTCAGATGTCCGAGAAGTCCCACTCATAACCGAGCACCCATCGAGGAGCGGATAACTTTCCGTCGACGAAGTCCCATACCTAATCGCCCCACTGGGGGCGATTTCGTCAGCACCATCGCTGGGAATGCGGACTGATCTGACACCCCGTGGTCACCAGATTTGGTCCCGTCATGGGGTGTTCCAGGTCGCCATGGGCTGAGAGGACTACCACGTGCATAACTTCGAGATCGACGGCGAATTCTCCGTTGGTCCACGTTGATAACCACTCGTGATCGTAGTTTTGTGTCTTTTTCGGGGGTCGCGTGTCACGTCCATGTTCCGCCAAGCGGTCCGATCGTGCGGTCTATTTAGGACGATCCGTCTACGTCACTCCTGAGGCACCTCTAGTGACGGTTGCCAGTGAACGCATGGCCTGAGGTGGCACACCACGCCGGCAGCGGAGCTTGCCGCTATGACGTGCCGGAGCGCGAGGGCCCCTCATTTACGCCCCGGGCACGCATTTTCGACTCCGGGATTGCTGTGTTATTCAGCTCTCAGTAGCAGCGCCGCAGGGGTGCGGGCGGCGAGACGTGCGGGCACGGCAGCGACGATGTTTGCGAGAACGATCCCACCAACGACAATAAGGACAATCGACGCCACCGGAACGGTCGGTGCCGGGATGACGTCGATTTCGTGGGCGAAGAGATTCCAGAGGAACCGTCCGAGGATGATGCCCAGAGGCACTCCAACGATGGTCCCGATCGCCACAGCCACGCTCGACTGCCAGGCCACGACGGAACCCAGCTGACGACCGGTAAAGCCAAGTGTTCTCAACACGGCGAAGTCTCGGGGGCGCCGTCGCACCGAAGCGATCAGTGTGAGGCCCAGCGCGACAACAGCACCGGCGGCCAGACCGATGCCCAAAAGGGCCGGGGTGCTTCCCATGGTGCGATAGTTGACGATCTCCGCTGGGCGCTGGACGGACAACACAGAGATTGGAGCAGCATTGGGATCCGCGTCCAGAGCGCTAACTATTCGCTGAAGGGAGCGAAGTGCTCCCGACGGACTGGCGCGGTTGGTCAGGCGCACGAAGTACGCGTTCGGTCCGGGGGGCCCGCTTGCCGGATTGCGAACGCCTGCCGGGATGAACAGATCCGAGACCACTGCCCCGGTTCCCATGGATAGGTGCAGACCCAAACCCGGTCCGACGGCGGGCAGGGTGGCGGTTCCTACGATCCGCAGCGTCGTCTCCGTGGAGGACGTTCCATAGCTTGCTCTGACCGTGTCGCCAACCCGCTTGTGCAGGTCGGCCAGAGTGGTCGCTCCGAGCACGATCTGGTTACGGGCTTGGAGGGCGTGACCGGATTGGACCGGGGGCCCGACCGGCGACGGCGGTGACTCACCGATGATCGGCACTGTCTGACCGTCGATCCGCAAGGAGTCGAAGTAGACGCCAGTCCATGCAGCGACGTCAGGATCGCGGGAGAGAAGTTGGCTCGCCTTCGTGACCAGGTATGTACCCGCCCCCCTCGGCGGATTCGAGTTCATAGTTCCAGTTCCATCCGTAGAGTGCAGGATGCGACACTAAGGGCTCACGCCGGAACTGAT
>PMLV01000113.1 GCA_003160635.1 Acidimicrobiaceae bacterium
TACGCCACCGGGCCGGCCGGCTCGTCGAACCCGACCAACCACGTCCTGCCCGCATGGGATGTGGCCACAGGGCTCACGGCCGCCACCAGCCTGCTGGCCGCCGATCGACTCCGGACCCGCACCGGACGCGGCGGGCTGGTCACGATCTCCTTGGCCGATGTGGCGTTCGCCATGGTGGCAAACCTCGGCTACGTGGCCCAGGCCCNNGGTGCTCCATGAAGGTCGACCGCCCCTCGGCAATGACATGTACGGTGCCTTCGGTCGCGACTTCCCCACATCGGACGACCGGCGCGTCATGGTCGTGGCAATCAGCCTGAGGCAGTGGCAGGCGCTGGCACGCGCCACCGAGATCGAACCCCACCTGCCCGCCATCGAGACTGCGCTCGGGCTCGACTTCTGTTTGGAGGGTGACCGGTTCGGGGGCCGTGACGCGCTGGCCGCGCTCATCGCCCCCTGGGTCGCGAAACGCACGCTGTCAGAGGTGGCCGAGGTGTTCGACGGCCACGGCGTGTGCTGGGGGGCCTACCAGACGTTCACCCAACTGGTGGAGGAGGACTGGCGGTGCAGCGAGGCCAACCCGATGTTCAGTGACATCGACCAGCCGGGTATCGGGATGCTGCGCATCCCCGGGACCCCGGCTGCCTTCAGGGCCTCGCCGCGTCGGACACCGCTACCCGCCCCGTTGTTGGGCGAGCACACCGATGAGATCCTCGCCGAGGAGTTGGGCCTCAGCTCGGCCGAGATCGGCGCTCTGCACGATGCTGGTATCGTCGCCGGCCCGACCGGAAACGAATGAGCGAGCTCACCCTCGTCGACCTGGGGCTCACGAGCGAGCAGACCTCCACGCTTCCCGCCGAACACGCCCAAATGCTGGCAGCGACACTCGACGCAGCCTTCGAGCCGACCCTGGCGCTTCCGCTGCTGTGGCACTGGGCCTACTTCAACCCTGTCGTGGGGACCGCCGGATTGGGGTCCGACGGCCATCCCCGGCGGGAGAATCCGCTGCTCGTCGACTTTCCACGCCGGATGTGGGTCGGCGGAGAGGTCCGCTCCGACGGCCCGTTGCGGACCGACGTCGCCGCAGTGCGCCGCACGCGGTTGCTCAGCCACGCCCGCAAGCAGGGCTCCACCGGTGAGCTGCTGGTCGTCACCTTGGAACACAGCATCGAGCAGGGCGACCGCGCTGTCGTCGTCGAGCGCCAGGACGTCATCTATCGACAGGCGGGCGGCGTCACCCCGCCGACGGGCCCTGCGGCAGTGCAGCCTCCGACGGACGGGTGGCGAGAGACCGTTCAGCCCAGCACGGCGCTGCTCTTCAGATTTTCCGCGGTGACGTTCAACAGCCACCGAATCCATTACGACCACGGCTACGCTACCGGCATCGAGGGGTACCCGGGCCTCGTCGTGCACGGCCCGCTCACCGCGATGCTGCTCGCCGCATCAGCGTCACACCACCTCGGCAAGCCCCTGCGGTCCTTCGCCTACCGGGCCTCGGGCCCGCTGTTCGTCGATCAATCTTTCCGCATCGATGGCGTCGCTGGCGCCAGCCCGGACGGCGAGACGGCGACGATGACCGCCACCAGGATTGATGGTGTTATCGGCATGACAGCAACGGCGACCGCCACGACAGACTCCTAGTGCTCCGACGGCTGCTCGCGGCCGCCGGCCAGGCGGCATCGGGCTGCTCGGCGACATCCGCATGCCGCCTTGACTTCTACCCGAACCCAAGTCGGTCAGTTCATTCCAAGTGAGCCGTCGATCCGAGGAGACAACTGCTTCTCGAGTACCGATGTCATCCCAATCGCTTCTTGAACTTCGGCGAGATTGAACTCACAGCCGTCATTCGGACATCTTCGACCTCGTTGGAACTCGCTGTTATGCGGATCGTCCGTTCCGTTCGCCTAGGGGGTGGACATTCGTCTGTGGATGGGTTGGCATTGCAACCTCACCGCATACGGGACTGTCCACTGCAGACACAGTTTCGACATCGACGTCGTGATCGAGCATTATGAAGATGTCACAGTTCAATGCATCTCGTTCCGCCGCACTCGGGGAGGATGATTACATGTCAGCACCTCAACAGCTGCCTCAACTATTGACCGACGACCTCGTCTTCGGTGAGGGCCCGCGGTGGCGGGAAGGTCTCTTGTGGTTTTCGGACATGCACGGCGAGTCCGTATGGACCGTCGATCTTTCCGGTAATCGCACCAAGGTGGTTGACCTCCCTGGCCGGCGGCCTTCGGGCCTTGGATTTCTCCCAAATGGTGATCTGCTGATCGTCTCGATGCTCGAAGCGGAGATCCTCCGCTGGGATAGGACAGATCTGTCGACGTACGCCGACCTGACTTCTCTCTTCGTGGATGGGTGCAACGACATGGTCGTCGACCAGCATGGCCGTGCCTACGTTGGTTCTTTCCCCTCGATTACGCCCCCGGGCGGGCGGGTCGTCGCAGTCGATCCGGATGGCTCGGCGCGAATCGTTGCAGAAGAGGTTGTCATTCCCAATGGTTCGGTCATCACCCCAGGAGGAACGACCCTCATCGTGGCGGAATCGCTTGGACGACGCCTTACGGCCTTCGACATCGAACATAACGGAGATCTCTCAAACCGGCGCGTCTATGCCGAATGCCCGAACCGCGGTCCCGATGGCATCTGTCTGGACGAAGAGGGTGCCGTGTGGGCGGCCATGCCTCTTGCTCGAGAATTTCAACGAATAATGCCTGGTGGAGAGGTCGTTGATTCGGTGTCAATTGACGGGCGCATGGGCATTGCGTGCACCCTTGGAGGCGTGGATCGAAAGACGCTCTTTCTCTTGACTGCCATGGACCATGATCCAGTGGCCCTCACCGGCACTCGAGAAGGGCAGATTCATACGATGACCGTTGCCGTCCCGGGAGCGGGCATTCCGTAACACAGAGACGACACCACAATGGAGAGTTACGGCAATGATCCTCGCTCGCTCGGCGTGAGAGCCCGAAGCGATTCGTTCCGACTAGGGCGCCAGTAGACGGTATCGGCATTCCACGCTTCCTTTCGGAGGCGTGTCTTGTCAATCTTCAGGCTCGCCAGTTTCGGGAGATCACCGCTCACACGTACGAAATCCGGCATCCATTTCGGCCCCAGATCCGACTGCGCTTTGAGGAATCGGTCGAAGGCGTCGACGTCGAATTGATCGGGATCATTCATTTCCAGGGCAGTCATGACTCGATCGCCTGCGAGTGCGTCGGGCACGGCATAGACCACCACTCCCCGGGCCCCCTCGAAACGCGAGAGAATGGTTTCGACGACTCCTGCCGAGAAATTTTCGCCATCGACTCGCAGCCACTCATTCGATCGACCGGCAAAATAAAACCACCCTTCGGCATCTCGGTAGGCCAAATCACCAGACCAGTACTTGCCCTCGCGGAACCTCTGCGTCGTGGCCTCTTCATTCTTGTAGTAGCCCTCGAAACCCTCGCCGGGATTCAGGTTCACCAACTCACCGGTCGCACTTTCGAGATTGAGTATGGCTCCGTCTGCTCGGAACTCAGCGCGCGGGCATTCCATCTCGGTCTCTGGATCAAGAACCACGATCTGCTCGTCAGCAGTTCCAAGCGCGCCAGGGGGCATTAAAGGGTCGCGGCGAATGATTATCACGCCCTCGGTCGACCCGTAACTGTCACGTACCTGGCACTGGAAGCGGGCGGCAAACGCAGTGATGTCGCCAAGCGACGCTTCGTTCCCTATGGCCAGCCGCAACGGGCTATCCCAATCCGAATCTTGTTCGGGCACGGCCAGCATGTAGTTGAGAACCTTGCCGGTGTACGTCATGACTGTGGCGCCGATGCGCCGGATATCACCCAGTGTCCGTGAAGCGGAGAACTTAGCCCTCGTCCCCAAGGGGACTCCTCCGGCCAGCGCAGAGGCGAGACCGGTGAACAGCGAACTCGAATGGAAGAAGGGCAGAGACGCGTAGACGGCTTCGCCTGGTCCGAGGCCCGTGACATGCGCAACGTGCGAACCGGTACGGGCAAACCTCCCCTGCGTACACCGGACCGCCTTTGGAAAGTTGGTGGATCCCGACGTGAAGATGAGGAGATACAGGTCATCCTCCGCAGGACTCGCGAGCTCATCCTCGACAGATTTCGCGTGTGCGAGAGAGCGGGCATAGGACTCTTCCTCCGTATGCATGACGCGATCGGAGTCACCCCACCACTTCGTTCCCTCAAGAAGTCCCCCATGCACGGACGAGGTGACGACGATCTGGCAATCCGAATGTTCGATGAGCCGCTCAAGTTCTGCCCCACGGTATGTGGAATTAATTCCCACAATCACAGCACCAGACAGCGCAGCGGCTCCCAGCCAAAACAGGTATTCCGGTGTGTTGTCGAGCAGGACGCCTATGTGGGGCGGACGCTCCAGATCTTGACGATCCCGCCACAACGCGGCGCGGCGAAGCGACCCCGACACGAATTCGCGACCAGTGACAATCCGGTCCTCGAAGTAAAGCGCCGGTTCATCGCTCTCCTTCAATCGGTGCACCAGCTCGGCCGCCGTCACATTGACCTACCGGCAAATTGTGAGTCACGGGGCAGTCCGAGTCCCCGCTCGGCGATGAGATTTCGCTGCATTTCATCGGTTCCGCCGCCAATGCGAAGGCCGGGAGAAAAAAGGAAACGTTCTCCCCACGCACGAGATCGCTCGCTCTCTCCGGCGATCGATCCCATTCCGAGGATCGCCATGCCTGCGCTCGAGGTGAGACGGGCGTGTTCCGAGTACATCAGTTTGAGGACTGATCCGCCGCCTTTCACCGTGTCGTCCTCCTGCATGCGCTGCATGTGGAGGTCGAGGACCCGCTCTCGTACAAACGCGGCAGCAAGCACCTGCCGGACGATGGCATCGTGATGAACACCTCTATCGCGGGCTGTCGCAATCAGCTCCAACGCGGCACGGGCACTGGTGCCACCGCCTATTGAGGCCCGTTCGCTCGACAACATCGTCCTGGCAACCGACCAACCGTCGCCGTCGTTTCCGACCATGCAGTCGTCCGCAACGTGCACTCCGGACAGAAACACCTCGTTGAAGTGGTAGGCACCGGACATTTCTCGGAGCGGGCGGACTTCAACTCCACTCGCCTTCATGTCGACAATCAGACACGCAAGACCGACTCTTCCTTCCGAACCTTCCTGGGTCCGAGCCAGGAGCATGCCCAGATCACTGGCACCAGCCCCCGAGGTCCAGACCTTCTGGCCGTCGACAATCCACCCTCCATCTCCCCGGGCGGCCCGGGTTCGCACGGCTGTGAGATCAGATCCGGCGTCCGGTTCCGAAAACAACTGGCACCAGACCTCCTCCGCCTGAATGATCGGGGGGAGGTATCGCGCCTTTTGCGCAGGAGTACCGTGGGCCCGGATGGCTGAGGCAACCAATTGCAAGCCGACCGAGAGCAACTTGGTGGACACCCCAAAGCGACCATGCTCTTCGCCGAAGGCCTCCTCGGCCCACTCGGGCAAGCCCTGGCCCCCATGTTCCTTCGGCCAAGAGATGCCGGCCCATCCGGATTCATAGAGCTTGCGCTGCCAGGCGACGACTCGATCAAACGCCTCACGCTCTCGCAACCAATACTCAGAGAGATCCTTGGCGGAAAACAGGTGAGAGGCGGAGAAGTCCCCGGGTTCGCCTCGACCCACCGCATTTGCCTCCAACCAGATTCGGGCTCTTGCCCGAAAAGCAGCCTCCTCCGTCGCCGGCTCACCCAGACCCGCATCGCTCTGTCCGATGCTCTGGTTTGAACTCATCGATGATCGATTCCCAGAACGCGTGCGGCATTGTCACGCAGAAACCCGGGCCACACGTCGTCGCGCAGGGGAACGTCGCCCATCTCCGTCATGATCCGCTCGAGGGAGAGTCCCATCGGAAAGTAGCCCCCGTAGATCAATCGATCGGCTCCGCGACTGTTGGCATAGTCGATCACCGCTTTTGGGTAGTAACGAGGCGAGAAGGCACTTGTCGAGTAATGGAGATTCGGCCATTTCACCATCAACTTTATGGCCAGGTCCGCCCACGGCTCGGCCCCGTGTCGCAGTACAAAGGTCAACTCGGGGAAGTCGTAGAGCACTTGCTCGACGAGTTCAACATGTTGACAGGCACTCGGAACCCGTGGACCAGCAATGCCAGCCGTGACAAAGACCGGAAGTCCGAGTTCGACGCACACCGAATAGATGGGGTACATGAGCCGATGATCGATAGGAACCTGCGGTGAGAAGCCCGCTGGAAAGAAGGTGAGAGCCCGTAGTCCGTAGGAGTCATGGGCCGCACGAATCTTGCGAATGGCCTCAACGCCCTCATTGGGATTTGGAGCGAACGACCCGACAAAACGCTCTGGAAAGCGCGCCACCGCAGCATCAGCGGCGTCCCCCTTACCAACGCTCACCAAGCCTACGTCGACTCCCCATCGATCCATTTCCGACAAGGTATAGAGGACCGGATCGCGGTCGCCACTTTCGCCGTAACCCTTCTCGGGAACACCTTTGAACATGTACTCGACCGGCATTTCGAATTCTTCATGAGTTTGCTGATCCCGGATTTGACCGAGCATTTCCCGATAACTGCCGCGAAGATCGACGAGTGGGAAGCCGATCATCGTGTCGATCGCCCCAATCTCCGGCCTCTGCCTCATTGATCAATCGTCATTGCTGAATCTCCACGCCCAAAAGCTCCGCCGCGTTGTCGCGACCAATACGACGGAGGGTCGATTCATCAGCCCACTGAAGCGCATCATTGATGAAATCGACCGGTGCGACGACTCCTTCTGCGTGTGGCCAATCCGAACCGAGCAGGAGCCGCTCGATAGGTATGGCCTCGCTGATGGCTTCTACGTCATCCTCCCAAAAAGGAGTCAACCAGACGTGACTCACAAACGACTCGATGGGGTCATCTGCAAAATAGCCAGGGTTTCGATTCGCTGCGTCCTCCAATCGATGGAGAAGATCGAGTACCCATGATGCGCCATTTTCAACACTGGCCAACTTCAAGTCGGGAAAGCGTTCGAAAATGAGCTGGCAAATCGCCGCACCATAGAAATCGGAGACGGCTCGACCCTTCGTGATGACTCCACGCAGAGGGGATCGGAATACCGAGCTCTCGGCGCTGTCCTCCCACATGTTGACGATGGTGTCATATCCCTCTAGCCCGGCATGGGTTGCCACGATCGTGCCACTCTCCGCAGCCAAACCCCAAAAACTGTCGTATGTCGGGTCGAAAGGAGAACGAAACCCTGAACTTGTCGGCACGGGAGCATTGCGAATGTTGACGACAGGTGCACCCTGATCGATCACACGGCGAAGTTCACGATGGGCAAACTCAGGATCGAGCAACGGGATGTTCGGGACGGCAAAAATACGATTCTGATAACGGTAACCCCAGTCATCATCCAGCCATTGATTAAATCCAGAAAATACCTTGCACGCGGCGTCTGGATCATCCTTGAGCGCTTCTTCCATGCCTACCCCGAGAGTTGGGAAGAGCAATGTAGCGCCTACGCCCTGTCGATCCATGACGGCGAGACGCTCGTCACGGTCACGGTACTCCGGCCGAATTGGCTCTAAGGACCCAAAAGCATCTCGTAATGACTTTTGCTCCGGATTGCCCCGGTACCAAGAATGCAATATTCCCGGCTTGGCGACCGGATCAAACGTGGGATTGGCAATATAGCGATTTATCTTTCCGCCAACGACAAAGCGCGTCTTGCCGTCGATTACCTCAAAGCGAGCGCCTCTCGAACCCAGTGACGGGTCGACATATCGTGTGAACGCGTCCAGGGCCTCGTAGTAATGGCTGTCGAAATCGAAAAGCATGAACTCAGGCAACGATCTGCTCCCTTCCGTCTCGGATTGCAGTGTGCGACGTCAATGTGGCGTCGTCCAAGTATGAAATCTGAAGTGGATGATCGCTCATGGCCGATCCGAGGCTCCGTGAGGTGTGAGAAACGTCGAACGGCGAACGGCAAACCGCCAACCGTTCGGCGTTCGCACCAGCTGATCGTCATAGAAGCCGATCCGTGACTCTCGTGTGACCTGATCCACAAAGAGGAAGCTTTGCTCCACGCTCGCGTGGTCACCTTCGAGGTGTATCACCGGAGCACCGCTCAGGTGCAGTCCACTTGGGGCAGCTTCAGACATGCCCACGAGGCCCTCGGTCCCTTCGAACGCTCGTCCATAGACCTCGAACCTCCCGTCGGAGGTGAACAGTTCAGCCCATCCGTGATGGTCGTTCCGATCCAGCCGGTTCGTATAGAGGGCGAGAAGTTCGTTGATACTCGAAATATCATCACTGCGATCAGTCATCTGCTCATTCCTCCAGGTGTGGGCGTCACCGCTCGCGTGGCGCGGACATTCGATCGACGATCGCACGGTGCTCGGAACTCGCACTCGAGATGGCTTCGGCCGACAGCGCATAATCAAGTACGGCGTGGATCGACATCTGCAAATGTCGGTTGATGGCACGTTTGGTGTCACGAAGCGCCTGAGCCGGCTGTTTTGCGAGTCGGTGTGCGAGCGCCAGCCCCTCCTCCACACTGGTTCCGTCGAGAACTACCCGGTTGGCGAGTCCGAGCTCTACGGCCACCTCCGACGAAATCCGATCCCCCAAGAAGAGATATTCCTTGGCCTTCAAGAGACTCGTGAGCGCGGGCCAGGTAATGGCACCACCATCTCCTGCGACAAGTCCGACCGACACGTGAGGATCGGCAAGGTAGGCACTCGACTCAATCAGCACGATGTCGCAGAGACCAGCCAAACTGCACCCCAGACCGACTGCCGGGCCATTCACGGCGGCGACGATCGGCAGAGGAAAACCGGCCATCGACCGCACGATTCGAGCGCCCTCATCAAGTATCTTCCGACGATAGATCTCCGAATCATTCATCTTGGTGAGAACTCCGAAATCGCCTCCAGCAGAAAAGGCTCGACCCTGCCCGGTCAGAACGACGGCCCTGCACTCATCGTCCCCGGCCAACTCGTCCCAAACTGAAGCCAATCGCGCGTGAAGAGCTTCATCCGCAGCATTGAGGGCTTCCGGCCGGTTGAGCCGCACGATTCGCACTGGCCCGTCGGTATCAATCAGGAGGGGTGCAGTTTGACTGTCGTCGGTCATATGAGAAACCTTACTAACCCATTGATGTCGACGTCGACATCAATATTTCCACCTCTTCTTGGGGTGCCCAGCCGGGCAGCGCACCATTTTTTGGCGCATCAGGACCCGGGAATCAGCTCTTCTGCTGCAGCCGGGGGGCGAAAAATGTGTGCTTCGCTGCTCCATCGGTCGCCAGCCGGTCTCGCAAGATCTTGCCCGACGCCGTACGCGGGAGCGGCTCCTCCCAAATCACTATCTGCTCGGGGAGTTTCCAACGGGCCAGCCCCACCTTGAGAAGGAACTCGGAGACAGCTTCGTAAGAAACACTCTTGCTCGTTTCGGACCGTATGGCCAGTACGAGCCGTTCGCCCGTTTCGGCGTCAGGGACCGAATACGTTGCTGATTCCAATGCCGTCGGGAACCCACGAATTGCTTCGTCGATCTCCGGAAGCGAGATCTTCAGGCCTTTACGGGCCACTACTTCCTTGAGGCGACCCAGAATCAAGAGGCGCCCTTCCTCGATCTGGGCCTTGTCGCCCGTGCAGAACCAACCGTCGACAAAGGACTGCTCGTTTTCAGTGTCGCTGAGGTACCCCTGAAACAGATTCGGACCTCGAACTCTTAATTCAAGTTCGTCGTTCGGAGTACCGAGTGCAATTTCAGCGCCAGCCATTGGACTCCCGTCGTTGGCCACGCACTCGCTGAGCGAATCGCCACTGCGACTCGCCGTGTGGATCGGCGCTTCCGACGATCCATAGACCCGCACTGGTCGGATGGAAAACCGTTCAATCGCCATCTCCAGCAGAGGCCGGGGGATCATGGAGCCGCCTAGGGCGATCGCCCGCAGCGTCGTGGCCGTCCGTTCCCGGCGAACACACTCACTGAGCAGCATCTCGGCGATAACCGGTGCGCCGCCGAGCACCGTTGCTCCGCCCCTCTCCAGGTGGTCCAACGAGGCAACGGCATCGAATTTGTCTTCCAAAACGATGTGTCCACCACTCAGGGCCACCTGGACCTGACTGAGGCCGGTGATACTGGCAAGCGGGCTCGAAAGGAAGGGACCGTCGTCATCAGTGAAGTCGAAGGCTGTCGCCAGATTTCGTACCCCGGAGAGGAAAGAATGAAGGGAGTGGATCACCCCCTTCGGTTTGGAAGTCGTCCCCGAGGTGAAGAGGACGATTGCCGGAGCGGATTTGTCGGGTTCCATCCAGTCGTCAGTGCTGTCAGTGGCGGAGTGAAGATCGTCGAACGTCATGATGCGTACATCATGATCGGCGACCCGAAGGCCCGTCACCAGGCCCGAAGGCATCACGACGAGGCGAGGAGCCGTCGTTTCGACGGCGTGGGCGACATCGGAGGCACCGCACCGGCGATCGAGGGCGACGGCCACAGCCGAGCAGCGGAGAATTGAAAGGAAGGCGACGACGCCGTCGAAACTATTGGGCGAGACAAGGAGGACGGAATCCCCGGGTTCCACGCCTGCGGTTTGGAGCGCGTGAACGGCACGTTCAACGGCCTCGCGTACCATGGCGTACGTCCAGGTCCCGACGTTATCGATCACCGCGATTCGATTCCCGTCTCGCTCGGCGATCGCCTCCAATCCCTCCCTGAGGCCAAGGTCGTTCCACCACCCTGCGTTGTGGTAGCGCAATACCAGGTCCGAAGAAGTGGGAACTCGCAGAGCAACATTCACCGGAGAGCGCTCCCAAGTGTCTCGGCTGGAGCCACTCGGCGCGACGGCGCTGAGGGCAGATGCAATCGACGCTTGGCCAGAATGTTGCGCATGATTTCGGAACTGCCGCCCGAGATCGTCAATGCTCGGGACCAGAGCCACGCGTCGTGAAGTCGACCGGCTGCGTCCGAGCCTGCGGAATCGTCAGAGAGCGGGTGATCGTTGACGAGCTGCACGCCGAAACGAGCGATGCGGTTGTACGCCTCGGAGTACAGGAGCTTCGCAACGGAGGCATCGCCTTCGACTTGCCGGCCTTCGATGGCGCGGCGGATGTGATCGCTGACGAATGCCGCCGCGGCAGCCGCCTCTGCCCGGAATTCGGCCAACCGCGTCCTCACCTCGCTGTCTGCGATCGCCGGTTTCCCATCAATCGAGATGTGGGCTGCCGCGGTCGCCAGGTCCTGAAGGAGGAGATCAAGAAGAACGACATTCCCACCCACCCCGAACCGCTCGGTTTCCAGGCCGGCCATGGCCACACTCCATCCACCGCCCGGTTCCCCAAGAATCGACCCTTCTTCGAGCTGGACGTCGTCCAGGAACACTTCATTGAACTCGTGTGCACCGCCGATGGTGATCAACGGCCTGACGACCACCCCTAGAGTGTTCATCGGGACCAGGAACATGGTCAATGCCTGGTGCCGGGGTCCCTCCTCGGTCGTCCGGACGAGGGCCACCCCCATATCCGCCCAGTGTCCGTCCGTCGTCCAGGTCTTTTGGCCACTCAACACCCATCCGCCACTCGAGGCGCATCGCCCGCGGCATTTGACGCCAGCAAGGTCGCTGCCCACATCAGGCTCGCTGAAGAGCTGGCACCACACGTGCTCTCCGGAGCGGATCTTAGGGAGATACGTCGCCTTCTGAGCTGGGGTCCCGAACTGGAGAAGCAAATGACTGGCGAGTTGCACCTGATCAAGGGGACGAGGCGCTCGGGCCCGGATCAGTTCTTCAGTAACAACGACCTCGTGCAGGACACGGTGGTCCGGGGAGCCTCCCCACTCCACAGGCCAACCCGCGCCCGCAAGACCGTGCTCGTAGAGCGTCCGGTACCAGGCCCGAAGCTCAGTCTCCTCACGCTCATCATGCGGCGCCCGATGCCCCTCCCGGCTCTCATTGGACGGCCGATAATTGGCGATCACATCGCGAACGTGCAATCGATACTCTCCGATATCGGGGTTGCTCCACGTCATTGCTGAGTTGCCGGCCGCTGACGACACCAACCGCTTGCGGCTCACCGCACTCGGGCGAATCACACTGGCATTGACCAGAGCACGCCTCAGACAATGATGAATCGGAAACTCCCACGTGAAGCCGATCCCGCCAGCAAGTTGAATGCAATCGTCGAGTGCGGTTACCGCTCGTCCCTGCACATAGACATGCACTGCGTCAATAAGGCCGAACGCGTCAGGAGTGCGAGCGGCCGCAGCAATAGCGGCTTGGATGACAAGCGCTTGCGCGCTGGCCAACAAGAGGTCCAAGTCCACGAGACGATGTTGAAGAACCTGGAAGCTGGCCAGCGGAGACCCGAATGCGTCACGATTCGTCAGATGGTCGGTCACTGTGTCGATCGCACGTCCGAGTGCACCGAGAGTGTCGGCACAGGACAACAGAAGGGCCACGCCGACAAACCACGGGAGTTGGTCATCGTCAAGCAGTTGAGCCACGGTGTCACCGAGACCAATCCGCAGCGTCGGTCTCGTGGTATCGAATGCCCGGGGATCTGGCGTGACCCCTCGAGTTGGTCCATCGATGAAGGCCCCTAGAAGGCCATTCTCCACTGAGGCGACGACGATCGTGCTTGCTGCGTCATCGAGCCCTCCCAGCACCCAGTTCTCCGACGGGTGCACGATCCCACCGTCGTCCGTGAGCCCACCCGTCACGAACAGACCCTGTGACTCCCCCATCACGATGGCGGGGGCCAAGGCCGAAGTTGAAGCTGACGCGGCCAACGCGGCAGCAGCAAGTGCGGCCCCGGGCCAGTTGACGGGAGACAGGGCACGGCCGGTCTCCTCGGCCAGGATGCATGCTTCGACGACATCCCAGCCGGTACCGCCGTGCTCTGGAGGAGTGAGCAAACCGAGCCAGCCGAGCTCCGCCATCGTCCCCCTCGACGGCAAATCGCCCAAGACGCCCCTCGCGGTAGTCCGAAGAAGGTCAAGAGTGTCTGTGTCAATCACGGTGTAGATACGATAACATCGATATCAATGTCATACCCAGGAACAGACTCCGGCGACGACAAGGCCCGTGTGCAAGCTTACTGGCCCCACCAATGAGTGACACGGGTGGACGGGGCGAACTGTCCCTGGGACTAAGCCTCTCGGGTATCCGCTCCTCCACTGACATGGTCAGCGCAGCAGTCGCCGCGGAGGGGTTCGGCTTCGATTCCGTCTGGACTTCCGAGGCCTGGGGAAAGGACGCCTTCACGCCGCTGGGGGCCATCGCTGCAGTCACGCACCGGATCCGGCTCGGTACGGCGATCGCACAGATCAGCGCCCGGACTCCGGGTGCGACTGCGATGACGGTCCTCACGCTTCAGGAATTGTCTGGCGGGCGCATCGACCTCGGATTGGGTGTTTCGGGCCCGCAGGTGGTCGAGGGTTGGCACGGAACTTCGTTCGCCCGACCGCTCGTAGCCACCCGAGAATATGTCACCATCCTGCGGGCCATGCTGGCCGCTGATCACCCCGTAGACATAGCCGGTTCGATCTATTCGGTGCCCTATCGGGGACCGGGGGCTACGGGCTTGGGCAAGCCCCTTCGGTCATCCCTTCCCGGCCACCCGGAAACCTCGATCCTCATTGCGGCAATCGGACCTCGAAATGTTGCACTGGCGACCGAAGTCGCCGATGGACTTCTGCCCTACTTGTGGAGTCCCACCCGTTGGAAGGAGGCATGGGGAGAAACGCTCGCCGCTGCACCAAGCGGCTTCTCGGTAGCGCCCACTGTCTTCGTCTCCATGGGGGACGATCTCGAGGCGTGTCGCGATGCCCTGAGGCCCCGGATTGCGTTGCACATTGGCGGAATGGGTAGCCGCAACCAGAACTTCTATAAGGATCTCATCGCTCGGTACGGCTACGAAAAGGAAGCGACCATCATCCAGGACCACTACCTCGCTGGTGACCGAAAGGCAGCAAGGGCGGCCGTGAGCGACAGCCTGGTGGACGACTTGGCCCTAGTGGGGCCGGTGGCGCGGATATCCGACCAACTCGATGCATGGCGGGAAGGCAGCCCAGTGACCACAATGATCCTGGAACCGACGAATCTTGACGACCTGGAGACCATCGCGAAGCTTTGGGGTCGATAGCTACAGCGCCCTCACGGATCCTGAAGCTGAATGGCATTCGACCAAAGCTTTGTGAGTTGGTCCACCGCGTCATCAATGTCGAGTGGTGAATCGCCACTGACCAACTTCTCAGCGATGAAAGCCACCATTCCGCCCAGGGCGTTTGCGGCCAACCAAGGATCGAGAGTCGCGTCGGCTATTCCCTGCTCCTGGTAGATCCGCGTACGGCGTTCGATAGCTCTCGCAAACTCGTCCTGTCGAAGAATCCGGGTTTGGGAAACCGACTCATCAAATGTCGAAACCTGCATGATGACCCTTAGAATTCCCGCGTTGCGCTGATACGTCTCGAGATAGTGGCGGTTCGCGGCGCGGATCCGCTCAATGGGCTTGGCGTCTTCGGGAAACGGCTCGAGACGGAGAAGGTCTATCTCAACGGAGTCAACGACTTCGTGAAAAATCTCCTCTTTCGAGACGAAGTAGGTGTAGAAGCTTCCGTAGGCGGTTTGCGCTTCGTCGCAGATATCAGCGATACGGGCCCGCAGGAATCCATCTCGCTCAAAGATGGTGCGGGCGCCATCGATCAGCTGCTGGCGTGATTGCCGCCCTCGTTCGGTGCGTCCCGTCCCGCGCCGCTTAGCCGTCGACGCAACGTCCACCCGTCGGCGACTCGCATTGGGAATCTGGGCTCGTCGTTGCACAAGAATGCCGATTCTAACGGGACGTATATCGGGCAACGGTCATTTCAAGACTTGCCAACGTCGATATCATGTTCAAGTATAGCCCCGTGGAGTCTCCTGGATTCGCCCCACTGGCGCCCCGTCGAGATCAAGACTTCCGAGGGTCCTGATGAACACATTCCGAAGTCCCGTCACGAGAGCGGCGGCGTGTTTTGGGGATGGGACCGCGTTCATTGACCACATCACCGGGCAGACCACGACCTTCAACGAACTGGCAGATCATATCGACCGCATCGGTGGACTTCTCGACTCCCTCGGCGTGGGGGCCGGAGAGCGGGTTGCGGTACTCGCCGAGGGAAGTTCCCGCTACGCGGAGTTGTACCTGGCGATCCCGGCCACGGGGAGGGTGATCGTGCCGCTCAATACAAGGTACCAACGGAGCGAACTAGAAGCCGCGTGCCATGACTGTTCGCCGCGAGTGCTGTTCACCGACCGAAATGACGACAGCGCACATGGGCTGGCGGAGGTCGTCTTGCCGCTCGATGGACAATTCGACAGGCTTGTCGCCTCGTCGAACAGAGTCCACCCAGGACCTATCGATGAAGACGCGATCGCCGCGATCTTCTACACCGGCGGAACGACGGATCGGGCCAAGGGCGTGTGCCTCAGTCACCGAAATAAGCTGGCTGATGCGGAGACACTGATCATCGAGCTTGAGTTGAACTATGCTGACCGGTGGTTGGTGATGAGTCCGATGTTTCATGCTGCGGGTTCGTTCAATGTGATTCCGTGCGTGTGGCAAGGGGCGGTCCAGGTGTTCTTGCCTCGGTTCGACGCCGCCACGGTTTTGAAGGTCATTGAAGAGCACCGCATCACGATCACCTTCGGAGTCCCGACCATGCTCACCGCCTTGGCCGAAGCCCAAAAGATCGTCGCCGCGGACGTATCGAGCATGCGCCTCATCGGCCATGGAGGTGCGCCCGTGACTCGGACGACGCTCGCCGAGACGGTGGCTGCTTTCCCCAATACCGAGATATGCGTGCAATACGGAGCCACGGAGATGGCGCCGCTCGCCACTGTGGGCCGGCACCAGGAGAAGCTGGTGGGTAGTCCCGCTGTTCGATCAGCCGGCCGCTCCGCCGTGGGTGTTGAGGTGACAATTCGAGACGAAGACGGAGTCGAGTTACCCCGGGGCGTGACGGGGGAAATCGTGGTTACCGGGCCGAACATCATGCTCGGGTATTGGCAAAAACCGGCGGCGACGGAGGCCGTACTCAGCGGTGACTCTTATCGATCGGGAGACCTCGGTTACATGGACGAGGAGGGGCGCGTCTATGTCGTAGACCGCCGCAAGGACATGATTATCACGGGCGGTGAGAATGTCTACAGCGTCGAGGTCGAAGACATCCTGGCGCTTCATCCCGCCATCATCGAGGCTGCCGTTATCGGCGAACCACACGATCTTTGGGGCGAGATTGTTGTCGCCATTGTTGTGTGCCGAGACGACATCTCGCCGGAGGAGTTAGACGCGCATTGCCGAAGTCAGTTGGCAAGCTACAAGATTCCACGTCGTTACATCCTTCGAAGTGAGCCATTGCCCAGGACGCCTGCCGGAAAGCTGCTGAAGCGCGAATTGCGAGTAGCGGGTGAGACCAACGCCGAGAATTAGCCTTCGACAAAGACCACTGACGGGTGGAATCATGTTCCAGGAAGGAGACTACCGATGACGAGGACGTACGAAGACGATCTTTCCGAATTCGCACCAGGCCCAAACCCACCTGAGCTTTCGACGAAGGTGCCGTTTGCCATGACGGATACCAATTTCGTTCCCAAGGAACGGTACTACTCGCGTGAGTTCTTCGAATTGGAGAAGGAACATCTGTGGCCACACACCTGGCAGATGGCAGCGCGACTGGAGGAGATTCCTTGTCCTGGTGACTTCGTGGAATACGAGATAGTTGGAAACTCGATCCTCGTCATCCGCCAGCATGACGGTTCGGTAAAGGCATTGCACAACGCGTGCCGGCATCGGGCGACACAGCTCGCAAAAGGCTGCGGCACGCTGCTCGGAGGACAGATCGTCTGCCCGTTCCACGGGTGGAGGTGGAATCTCGACGGCACATCCTCGTTCGTGTTCATCGAATCAGCATTCGACGCCGAATCCATGAAGTCGGACGACCTCCAATTACGCGAATGCCAGGTCGAAGTATGGGCCGGGATGGTGTGGATCAACTTCGATCAGAATGCCCAGCCCCTCAAGGAAGCGCTCTCGCCCGTCGCCGACATTCTCGACAGCATCGCGGTGGGCAATATGCGGGTGAAGTGGTGGAAGCAAGTGATCCTCAACGCTAATTGGAAAATCACTCAGGAGGCGTTTTTAGAGGGCTACCACGTCATGCAGACGCACCCGCAGCTGGCGGGCGGGAGCGGGGACGTGGAAATGGGGGCATTGCAAGCACAGGCCACCGAGTACACCGCGTTCCGCAATGGTCACGGTCGATTCCAAAGCGGCGCCGGACTCGGTGAGCTTCCCATGAGTGGCGACGATTTCATCGAATTCAATCGCCTGTTGGCCGAGGGTCAAGACGCTATGGCGCTCGAGCAAGATGTCAAGATCTTTGAAGGTATTCGCAACAAGGTCGGTGTGGACAACCCGAACTTCGCCGAAGAGGCCCTAAAGGCACTCTACGACTATGCCTACGGCGCCGGGATACCCATGGCCGAGGCCTCGGAAAACCTGAGGTTGTGGGGTGGGGAGATCTTCATCTTTCCCAACTACTTCATGCTGCCCATGTACGGCAACTCCCTGTGTTACCGGATGCGCCCCTACATGGACGACCCCGAGAAGTGTCTCTTCGATGTGTGGTCGTTGACCACCTATCCGCTGGGTCAAGAACCCGGGCGGGCGGAGCTGTTAGGGATATTCGACAAGGAGGACATCGAGCATTGGGGCCTTATCCCCCGCCAGGACTTCAGCAACATCGAACGCCAACAACAGGGTCTGCACTCGGTGGGCTTTGAGCACCACCGCCTTTCGCCGCAGTTTGAAAAGACCATCTTGAATCTGCACCAGGAGCTGGATCGGAGAATCGCCGCTGGGAGGTAGCGACCGCCGCCTACCGTCGAGTGGCTTCATCACTTTTCCTGTGATCACTGGCGATACGAAATATCGGCACTGACTCAGAGTCACCAGATCGATCGAATTCGATGTGCAATGCCATATCCACGTCAAGCGCCTCGGGGTCAGCATCTGCGATCTGAGACCACCACCATGGACCTTCCTCGAGTTCGGCGATGGCGAGCACCGTCGGATGCTCTTCGTCGACGTTGTACGTGACTGCCCAACTCACCAATCGAGCCCTACCGCAGGCCGGCTCCCAGACCAAGTCGATTCCGGAGCACGATGCACATGTCGTCGCCTGTGGTTCCGACGCTGAGGCGCATGTCTGGCAACGGCGGATCAGAAACTCCCCGCGAGCAGACGCGTCAAAAAAGGGGGCGCTGGACTCATCCCTGCCAACCGGTCCCACTGGCATCGTGCAGGTCCTTTCCTTACGCGACCGAGCGTGACCCAAGGATCAGTGTGGAATGGTGGTCAAACACCCCACCGTTCCCACTGACAAGGGCCACGTCGTGATTCGGAGACTGCCGGGCGCCACCTTGACCGCGTACCTGGATAATTGCCTCCGATAATGGCGTCATCCCCCACATGTAAAACGAAGAGAGCTGTCCCCCACCAGTGTTGAGCTTCATTGGTCCCTCCGGTCCCAGGACGCCACTCGCCACATACTCGCCTCCCTCACCCTTCTTGCAGAAGCCGTAGTCCTCGAGGCTGAGGAGGACCGTGAAGGTGTAGCAATCGTAGAGTTGCACCACGTCAATGTCCTCGACCTTCAGTCCGGCCATTTCCAGCGCAGCAGGGCCTGAACGCACCGCTGGTGACACGAGACCGAAATCGTCGTCCCGCATTCGAAAATTACCTCGGTGGGATTGCGCCCATCCCAACACATGTACCGCCGGCTGGCGCAACGCAGCCGCGCGTTCGGCGCTGGTAACGACGACGGCAACGCCACCGTTGGAGACAAGACAGCAATCGAGAAGGTGCAACGGATCGGCAATCCAACGCGACCTCTGATGATCCGCCAAGGTAATGGAGTCCCGCATCTGAGCCAGCGGATTCATCGTCGCCCAATGACGCTGCGCGACGGCGATATGGCCCAACTGCTCGCTCGTCGTTCCGTAGCGAAGCATGTGGCGCCGCGCGGCGAGAGCGTACATCTGGTTGGCTCCTCGGATACCGGCTGCGCCGGCCAGTCCATCCCAACCCGATGGCTTGGCGCGGCTGTAGGCCGTCCCCGCACCAGCTTCTGGCTGAAGAGGGGCGTCGGCAAAGACACACACGACTGTCTCAGCCATTCCTGCGCCGACCGACATGGCCGCTGTCTGGATCATCGCTCCAGCAGTGGATCCATATGCCTGCATCTCAATGAGGAGCGAGAGGTCCTTGAGCTGCAGCGTCCGCTGTAGTGACAGGCTCACGCCGCCAGATATTCCGCTGGACACGAGCAGACCGTCGATATCGGTCAGCGACAGTCCTGCGTCATCCACCGCACGACGTACGGCCTCGGCGGCGAACTCTGCTGGTGCCAACCCATACACTTTTCCCATTTCCGTGATACCGAGACCGGTGATAGCTGCAGAGCGCGAGTTCATTCAGCACTCCAAACCGGCGTTCTTCTCTCCGCAAACGCCTTCGGGCCTTCTTGCGCGTCGCTGCTCCGCATGAGGTCCTTCAACTCTTTCGCAGAAAGGTCCCATGCGGCAGCCTCTGCCTCGATCCGCTGATCAATGATGCCTTTGGCGACACGCTTACTGTGCTGGACGGCAAGTGGGGAGTTTGCGCAGATTCGTTCTGCCAAATCCACCGCGGTGTCAAGGACGTCGCCCTGAGGCACTACTGCATTGACCAGATGCAATTCGAGTGCCATCGCCGCAGTGATCGGATCACCAGTCAGGATCATGCTCATTGCCACTTTCGGCGGGATTTGCGCAGGAAGTCGGAACAAACCTCCGGCCCCGGCAAAGATTCCCCGCTTTACCTCGGGCAAGCCAAAGATTGCCTCTTCAGCTGCTACTGCAAGATCGCTGGCAAGCACGAGCTCCGTACCACCACCCAGAGCCATTCCGTTCACCGCGGCAATGGTTGGTTTACTGATGTGGTGGTTCACGTAACCAGCAAATCCCCACATTGCTCGCGTGGGGTCATCCGAAATGGTCCGTTCCCCCCTAGCCAGCGCCTTGAGGTCCGCCCCCGCGCAGAAGGCCCTGTCACCTGCTCCAGTGAGGACGATTGCCCACACGCCTCGGTCCCCTTCGGCCTCGGCAAGAGCATCCCCGATACCCACCGAGACCGCCAAGTTGACCGCATTGCGAACGTTCGGCCGATTGATGGTGATGATCATTACGGCCCCGATCCGTTCGACCAGCACTGATCGGTCGGCGTCATCCGACCCGGACGTAACTGGATTGGCCATCATTACCTTCCCTCCTGCAGGCATTCTCTCATGGCAAGGGTGTCGGCCACCGTGAGCTCAAGGTCACCAGAGTCTCTCCTACCTGACGTCAGCGTCAATTATCGGCAGGATCAATCTGGACGGAAATGCTCGGCTGTGATGTATCCGATTGACGGCCTGACAGATGTCAGCCTGATGTTCGGCTGCAATCGCTTCACCCGTGTTGGTGTTCCGATCGAAGCGGGGGAAGTTACTGCTCGACACTTCAAGCCGGATTCGGTGCCCGGCGGCAAATACGTTCGCTGTCGCAACAAGATCTATCGCGATCTCATAGGTCTGACCCGGTTCAATGCACGACGGCTCTGACATCGATTCACGGAATCGGGCACGCAATATGCCTTCTGTCAAGTTGACCGTTCGCCCGTCGGGCCACACATCGACCAACTTTCCGGTGAAATCGGTGTCGCGCGCTGACGAAGAGATATGGAGCACCAGCTCGACGGGGCCGATGACCTGGAGTGGCGCTGCCAGGGGCTCAGAGGTATAGCAAAGGACATCCGGGCGCCCCTCTGGGATTCTCTGATCTCGAGGGCCGGCGTTGGCAGCGACATTCAAGCCCGGGAGATATGTAGGGCCCCCGGTCGTCGGGACTGGATGGCGCGGGTCGTACAGGTAGACGTCTTCGGGCTCATTGCCTGGCGGCTCAAGGGAAAGCGCGCCGTTCCCAGCGGCCGAATTTGCCTGGCCGTCGCTGTGCAGAAAAAAGTCGCAATAGTCGGTTTCAGGGAGGGGCCAGTCGTCGGCACTAAGCCACCGGTTGCTACCCATGACAAACAGTTGAACCGGCTTCTCGTCCGCCAATCCGTTGTCGATACCCTTCAGGAGCCAATCGAACCAACGAAGTTGTAGACCGGTGATGTCGAACGCATCCGTTCCCGCGAGCAAGCCAAAGGAGCGTTCGGGGAATGCGCCGACAAACGCCCCATGTGACCATGGGCCGATCACCAATCGTTGACATCGTCGGGCGTCCTCGCTCCCGCCCAGCGCTTTCATTCCGACATAGTTGGCCAAGGTGCCCTTTAGGAACAGGTCGTACCAACCCCCCATATTGAGAGCAGGCGCAACTATGTCTCCGAAGGACTCACGCGGGGCCGTTTTCTTCCAATACTCATCGTAGGTTGGGTGGTTCAACCATTCCTCGTAGAACGGCGCCAAGTTCTCCAGCTCGGCTATCCAATGAGACGGCTCATGTGTGTAGAGCTCCTCGACATTGTCCACCGAGGCGACGAGGGCTGCAATCTCTTCAGGTTTGGCATCACCAAGGCTGACACGCCGTCCTAACTCTCCGAACGCAAGTGAGGAAAGGGTCCAAAGGAGGTTGAATCCCAGATGAAATGCGCCCCCCTGATAGGCCCACCCATCGTAATACTGGTCAGTAGTCAGGAATGGGGCCATCGCCTTGAGCGCGGGCGGAGCTTGAGAGGCCGCCGTCCACTGGGTCGCCCCCAGATACGAACCACCGAACATGCCCACGGTCCCGGTCGACCACGGTTGTGCGGCCGCCCACGTGATGGTGTCCGCGCCGTCCTGGGCTTCGTCGAGGAACGGCCGGAAAGAACCCTCTGATGCAAAACGGCCGCGAGTGTCCTGGACGACGACGACGTAACCCGCCTGGACCGCTCGAAGCACATCGAAGCTGAAGTTGACGAGTTTTTGGAGTTCTTTGTTGTACGGCAGGCGGGTCAACAGGACCGGATACTCCGCAGATGAGTCCGGGCGGTACACGTCGGCGGAGAGTTTCACCCCGTCACGCATCGTCACGGGTACGTTCTTCTCAATACAGATATTCATCGAGCGGAATCCTTCCCCGAAACCGACCTCGCTGCCAGCGCCTCACCGATAACTCCGATGGCGCGGAGCAGACCCCGCTCTCGACACGAGAGCATCGAGGACGGAAGAACCGGCAGCAGGTGAGGGGACAGCAGGCCACTCGTCGCCGAGCCCCTCTTGCGCACGCTCCGAACAGGACAGCGAGGAGAAGACTCCAAGCGGTTGAACGGTTGGAACGAAAGCTCGGAAGGCTCTTTTCGGCGAGCGTGATGATCTTCGTAGTTCGGCGATGACGACGTCGTTCCCGGCGTCGGCCAGAAGTTTGGTGCAGTACGGCCCTGATGCACCGTGAGTGAAATCGGGCATTCGTGTTTGCTCGAGGATCCATCGATCCACTGCCGTCCATGTACGCTGGACCAGGTTCCCCGCCCTTGTTGTAATGATCAAAGAATACGCCTAAACTGATGTCGATGTCAATCTCGATACAAGGCCCTGAGCCGGCCTCTCCGCACATCGAGAGCCACCCGCTCAGCCTCGCCCCGCTGACGACGTTCAGGTCCGAGTTCCTGGCATGGTGCCGGGCCAACTCCGCCGAACTCGCGGCGCATACGCTCCCCCATCCGGACTATGAGACCCGTGTCATCGCCGCGCGCTCCCTACAACGCGTCCTTTTCGACGCTGGTTGGTCCAGGTTTGGGTGGCCCACATGGGTGGGCGGTTTGGGCGGAAGCGCCCTACACAGGGGAATCGTCTTTGAAGAGCTCAGCCAGATTGGATGGCATGGACCCGCTATTTTCGAACACCTCGAGATCATCGCTCCCACGTTGCTCGAGTTCGGTGACACCGATTTCGTGGCCGAGAGATTCCCTAGGTTTCTCGACGGTACTCAGTCGTGGGTTCAGGGCTTTTCCGAACCCGATGCGGGGTCGGACCTCGCATCGCTGCGCACCCGCGGCGTAATTGACGACGGTTGCATCGTCATCACCGGACAAAAAATCTGGACCAGCTGGGCCAAGTGGGGCCATACCTGCCTCGCATTGGTGCGAACCGGTTCAACCGAAGAGCGCCACCGCGGGCTGACCATGGTCGCCGTTGATCTGGAATCACCAGGAGTAGACGTACGGCCCATCCAGCAGGCGAACGGCACCTACGAACTCGCCGAAGTGTTCTTTGACGAGGTCCGGGCTCCAATTGACCAAATTATTGGGGAGATCAACGGTGGCTGGGCAGTGGCAATGCACCTCCTGGCCCATGAGAGGGGCACCCTCGCCTGGTTCCGTCACAATCACTTTCGTCAGCGCCTGGCTCAAGGTGCCGAGGCATCCACTCCTGTCGAGGATGCAGCCCTCGGAGCCGCAATCGTGCAGCTCGCCGGACTGCGTGCCACAGCTGGCCGCCAGTTGGCAGTCGACGCGGCCGGGGGCTCGCTGGGCCCAACCGCAGCATTTACCAAGCTCCTCATGACACGACTCGAACAGCAGCTCTACGACGTGCTGCTTCGCATCCATGGGGCACGCATGGGCTTCGGCGCCGGTAATGCCGATGATCAGCTTCTTCATCAGGAGTACCTCTTCTCACGGGTTGTCACGATTTATGGCGGCAGCGAACAGATGCAGCTAATGACCCTGGCAAACCGGGTGTTGAAGTTGGGAACCTGACGTGAACGACTATTTGGCCTTCGTCGAGGTTGCTCGGAGCATCCTGTCCGAGCGGCCCGAACAAGCATTCGCGGAACTCGGACTCGGTGAGCTCCTCAGCGACCCCGACAGCCCAGAAGCCGAATTCGCAGGGTATGCGTTCCTTGAGGCGCAAGGCTTCTCGGGAGCGACGACAGCGGCTCTCTCCCGAGTCGCTCTGAACGACCCAGTCATTCAGGGCGCAATCAATGGCCGAGGGACATTGCCGCTCGCCCTCCCGTTAGAGGATGTGGGGCCCTCGGTTTGGATGGTCTTCGGACCGCCACCCAACGAAGTGCTCGTGGATATCCCCGAGCGAGGCCTTGTAAAGGCGACTTGCTCCTTGGCTCCTGACGTCAGGAGTGCGCTCATCAGCGATAGCTACGCCCAGGTGGTGCAACTGGATTCCACCGCGGGGAGTGTCCTCCTTCCAGAACTCCAGATGAAGCCCCTGCGACCAGCAATTACAGCCCGCATCCGCTTCGGTGCTGCCGCGGAGATACTCGGTGCCTGTGATCGCATGCTCGAGGACGCCGTGGTGTACACACAGGCTCGAAGTCAGTTTGGAAAGTCGATCGCAAGCTTCCAATCGATGCGCGACATTCTCGCGTGGGCCTCAACAGAAAGGCACCAGTTGAGGGAACTGTTGTCCTGCTGCTGGTCACTGCAGCCTTTGCGATCGCCCGATGTCGAAATAGCTGCCGTGGCGAAGGCCCTGGCCGGCCATTGTGGTCTGCGAATCGCGCAGCTGACGTTGCAGGCCACTGGAGCAATCGCGTTCACGGCCCCGCACGGCCATACAGGCCACAACAGACGGATCCTGGCGCTCAACGCCGTAGCAGGATCCTCCGCAGAACTTCAGCGTGAAATCGGCGCAGCAGCACGGCAGAGCGGCACGGTCCCCTCCCTCTTCAGCCTCGACGAACTCGCGACCTCGCTAGGAGGATCGTGACCGACGAGAGGACAAACCCGACGACTGTCGACGCGATAGTCGTCGGGGCGGGATTGGCCGGGCTCTACGCCACCCATCGATTGCACTCAATGGGCCTGAGCATCCAATGCTTCGAGGCAGGCTCCGGCGTGGGAGGCACCTGGTTCTGGAATCGCTATCCGGGTGCGAGGTGCGATGTCGAGAGTTTGGACTACTCCTTTTCTTTTTCACCGGAACTGCAAAAGGAGTGGAGATGGACTGAGCGATACGCCACTCAAAGTGAGATTCTCCTTTACCTCGAGCACGTAGCGGGGCGTTACGCGCTTCATCAGCACTACAGCTTTTCTACCCGCATCGTGAGCGCACATCTTGACGAGAGCTCATTGTTATGGACGGTGGCCAGCGAGGACGGACGGACATGGACTGCCCGATTCGTCATCTTCGCAACAGGACCCCTCTCAACCAGCAATATTCCGGCCATCGAAGGCTTAGGCGAGTTTTCCGGACGCATACTGCATACGGGACAATGGCCACGCGAAGAAGTTGACTTTGCCGGCTTGCGAGTAGCCGTTATCGGCACTGGATCCTCTGGCATACAAGCTATTCCACAGATTGCCCAAAAGGCCCGACACCTGTTCGTGTTCCAGCGAACACCGAACTTCAGTATCCCTGCTCGTAATTTTGCGTGGGATGGCGAAGCCCTCGACGAAGCTCTGGGCAGTTACGACACGCGACGAGCCTTGTCACTGGCGAGCAAAGCTGGGACACCGCACCCCAGTAGCCCAACCCGTACGTTCGATGTAAACGATGAGGAACGAGAAGCCTTGTTCGAGGCGGCTTGGGAGCGTGGAGGAGCCACCTTCAGTAAGACGTTTGCCGACCAACTTGTTGATCCTGCTGCCAATCAATACGCCGTGGACTTTGTCCATCGGAAGATTCTGTCGATTGTAGAAGACCCGGAAGTAGCCAAGAAGTTGCTTCCCATCGACCACGCTATAGGGGCAAAGCGCATCTGTGTCGACATCGGCTACTTCGAAACATATAACCGGGACAACGTTACTCTCGTCGATCTAAACGCGACACCGATTGAGACGATCGAAAAAACGGGGATTCGCACGACCGCGGCTTTCTACGAGGTCGATGACATCGTCTTAGCCACAGGGTTTGACGCGTTGACGGGTACCCTGAACCGGATCGACATCCGAGGCCGACGAGGGCAACTGCTGCGGGACGTCTGGGCAGACGGTCCAAGAACATTTCTCGGACTGGCCGTTGCTGGATTCCCAAACCTCTTCATTGTGAACGGGCCAGGCAGTCCTTCCGTTCTGGCCAATATGGTCCTCACCGCCGAACAACACGTCGACTGGATTGCCAACGCCATTGCGTATCTGAGTTCGTCTGGCTTCGCTGGTATTGAGGCCAATGTCGACGCTCAGGACGCATGGGGGGATCATGTCAGTGCGACCGCTGCCGGAACGATCATCGGCAAGGGACACTCCTGGTATACCGGTGCAAATATTCCTGGCAAGTCTCCCGTATTCATGCCCTACGTCGGTGGGCTCGATGTCTACCGAACGCGATGCGATGAGCTTGCCGCAAGCGATTACGGCGGCTTTACCTTGCTTGACGCAGCGACGTCTCAGGGAGTGACAGACAGTTCGTGAACCGCTGGACACGAACGGCCCAGGGTCAAACTCAAAGTCCAGCAATCACCATGTGAAGGAGGATTTCATGAAACTTGGCGTCCTCGATATGACCGTCAACAGGGGCGGTCTTCCAGATGTGACCCTTGCGGCACACCAGGCCAGCGAGATGGGTGCAGCCAGCTTCTGGGTTCCCAATTTCTTCGGCCTTGACGCGCTCACTACCCTGACCGTCGTTGGCCAGCAAGTTCCCGCTATCGCTTTGGGGACGGCCGTGGTTCCGATTTTTGGGCGTCACCCACGGGTCCTCGCACAACAAGCTCGTACTGTCCAGACTGCGATCGGTCATCGATTGCAACTCGGTGTCGGCCTCTCACATCGCCCACTCGTGCAGGACGTACTGCAACCCTGGCCCGCCTCGCCAGTCGCCTATCTGGATCAATATCTCTCGCAACTGAGCGAAATGTGTCGGATGACAGATATACCCTCTGACGCGACCTCGACGACGATCCGAATCGTCACAGAACGCCCGGTCCCGGTGCTCTGTGCTGCTCTTGGCCCAAAAACACTCGAAATTGCCGGAAGACATGCGGACGGCGTCGTCCTATGGACGGTAGGCCCGAACACGGTGGCGCAGCTGACGGTTCCAACCCTTCAAAAGAGTGCATCAGCCGCGGGACGAGCGACTCCGAGTCGGACCGTTCTCGGCGTTCCCATCGTCGTCACCGACGATGAAGCAGCTGCGCGCGATCGGATAGCTCGCCAATTCGGAACGTTTGAAGCGATGCCTTCCTATCGGGCTGCCTTAGAGCGTGAGAACGTCGCCTCCATCGCCGATATCGCTCTCGTCGGCAACGCGAAACAGGTCGAGGCGGGAATGGAGCGGTTTCGAACGAGCGGGGTGACCGAACTCCTCGCCAACGACCTCGCGTCTACTCCTCAAGAGCGCGAGGTAACGCGCTCGTTCTTGGCTCAGTGGATCGTCGACAACCCATAGTCCCTCAGCCCTGCATGTAGCCGCCGGCATCGACTGGGACCGATTGGCCCGTAATGGTCCGAGCCTCATTGCTCGCCAAGAACAAGGCCAGATTTGCTACATCCTCGGTCGAGGAGATGTCGCGCAACGCGACGCCTTGGAGAAGGCGTGTCCGCTCGGTATCGAAGTCGACATCGTGCTCCTTCGCCATGCGGGCGACCCAGTTCTGCCACAGTTCGGTGTCGATACTTCCGGGCACAATGCAGTTACACCGGATGCCGCCTCGACCCCGGCGCTGCCTTCATGGGGACTCCCGTCGGCGTCCCAGTCGTAGACACCGTCCTCCAACCACAACGACCCGGCAAATGACGCCAATCTGCCATCTGCCGCTGGTCCGTACGACAGGATCAGACGGGTGATGGCTGACTCGTCTTCGAGACGGCGAACGACCGCTTGCAATTCTTCGATTTCGTTCGTGGTCAACTCTCCCACGCTCCCCTCGCTCATCGTCCCGGATTTGGCGAAGCGCCGACTCTGTTCCGACTCTGTTCCGACTCTGTTCCAACGGCTTTGATCGCACGCTATCAGAATCGACATTGATGTCAACAATTTTCATCCAGCAAGGATCGCCCCCGCAAATGTCAATATCGATATCGGTTTGTTTCGGTTAGGGTTTTGTGATGCACCTTGAGGGAACACCCACTGACCAACTGCCGGATGTGCTCGCCACAGGCTCAACGGACATACGGTTAGCCTTCATCTCTCTCTCGGCACGCGAGCCCGAGGGTCGGGACGCCGAGTACATCACTTGGCATTCCCTAGACCACCGGCCCGAACAGTATCGGCTGGCCGGACTACGCAACTCCCTACGGCTCGTCTCGACCCCTACGTGTCGGGCTGCCCGGGCCGCGAGCACTGAACGCTACGACGCGGTCGACCACGTCATGACCTATCTTTTTAGTGACCCGGCGGCCCTACCCCCCTTCAGCCAGCTGGGCGCTGCGCTTCACGAGGGCGGCCGCATGCCACTGCGACTCCCCACTGTGGAATTCATGACCGCCAACGTGGCGGGAAAGGTGGCTGCCCCGCATGCTGTCGCAGGCGCGGACGTAATCCCTTGGCGCCCGGCGCAGGGGGTTTACCTCATCATCGAAACAGGTGAGGTTCCCGCCGACTCCTTGGCCCAGGTCCCAGGAGTGGCCGGCGTCTGGTGGTACCACGGCGCACTCGCCCCAGAACCATATTCGACAGACAACCGCGGCATGCAAATCACGTATTGCTATCTGGACGATGATCCCGTGGCCACAGCGCAGCGACTCGGGGAGCAATTGCGCCAGCGCTGGGCGACCAGTGACGCCGAGGGACTGCTGGCTGCCCCATTCCGCACGCTCGTACCGTTTGACTGGTCGCGTCACCTGCCCGGAAATGGTGCGGCCGAATGAATCGGCCCGGCCATGTCATCCTCATGTGGTGTTCAGGCCCTGGGCGGTTCCCAAAGTTCGGGGGGAATTCCGACTCGACCTCCCACCCGACTCGATATTGAAATCGATGTCATACTTGATGTGAGGCGGCAGTTGGCAAGCGGCTGGGGCCTGCTGGACTTCGCAATGGATGGAGGCTCACGAACTTGGTCGCTAGAGGCATTAGGAAGATGTGGGTAGCCGCGGCGGCTAGTCCGCCCTGGACTCGGGCCCCATTGGGATAGCGAAATGGCCATTCGCGACATCGGCCCGTTGCTGGGCGCTGACGAGACCCTCAATCACCAAATCGTTGACACATTCGCGACGGTGGCTGAGTCGGAATACTCGTGGACGGAGAAGATTTGGGTCTCGATCGCTCGCACGGACGGATCGGTTCAGCTGGACCTGGGTCTAGGCAAATATCACAACCGGGGGGTCATCGACGGTTTCGCTGGAGTTTCCCGCGGTCGCGAGCAATGGACAGTTCGCGGCAGCCGTGAGCTTCAGTCGGCGCCGGAAGATACTGCTATCGGCCCGATCGTGTACGAAGTCATAGAGCCACTACGGCAAGTGCGGGTGCGACTCGAACCTAACGCCCAACAGCCGATCTCTTTCGATGTGGTGCTCTCGGGCGTTACTCCCCCATTTTTCGAGGAGCGTAACCTGGTCCGGAACAATCGCACGAACCGTGTGGACGTGAATGTGATCCGCTACCACCAAGGTGGTTGGGCGACCGGCAGTATCACCATAGACGGCGAGACCTACGACCTGAGGGATGAGAACGCATTCGGCTTTCGGGACCACTCGTGGGGTGTCCGTCAGGGAGTCGGCGCCGCGCCGACCGATTTGATCGGTGCGGCAGCCGCCATCGATCGGAGTGCGGGCGCTCCACCGGGCATCATGAAGTGGACGCCGTCTTTCTTCCGCCGACCCGATAACAGCTACTACGAGACCGCTATTTTCATCACGGGCGGCGCATGGAAGTACGTCTCGGCCTATATCAATGACGGAGACGGAACGCAGAGTCGGGTGCGCTCGGTCGAGCCCCACATGCGCTACGACCCTCACACTCGATTCGTTCAAGGTGGCGAGCTGCGCCTCGTCATGGACGGTGGCGAGGACCGAGTTATCGAGGTCGAAACCCTCGGGCAGTCGGGCTTCTTTCTCAAGACAGCCGGTTACGGCTCATGGAAGGGCCACATTCACGGGTCATGGAAAGGCTCGATGCATCTCGACGGAGAGCACATCCTCGACTGCTGGGACGACGCGCACCTGGGCCAACTCGGCCAATTTCGCGATACGCCGATCCGGGTCCGAGAGGGTGACTCGATCGGCTACGGGATCATGGAGAGCATTATCACCGGTGAGTGGCCCGAGCTCGGGTTAACTGCTGAATCCGATCGGGGGGTAACACACGCATGACCGACCTTGAGGCCCGACCGACCATCAACGTGCTCGATCCCGAGTTCTACGTCGATCCATGGAGTAGCTATCGCTGGCTTAGGGACGAGGCACCGGTGTTCTGGGATCCGATGCAGAGGATCTGGGTGATCTCGCGTTATGACGACATACTGACGGTGGAGCGTGACGGCGCACGGTACTCGTCATTCCAGGGTTCCCGTCCCCACCTTGACCAGTCGAGTGACGAGTCCATGATCAACCGCGATGATCCGGACCATCAAGCGCAGCGTAATTTGGTGTCCCGCGGCTTTACTCCTCGCGCGGTGCGGAACCACGAGGACCACATTCGCCAGATCGTCACTGAGATCCTCGACAGCGTAGTGCCGCTGGGTGAGTGTGAAGCGATCGAAGCCATCGCGTCGCGTCTACCGGCGATGGTGATATGCGAACTGCTCGGCTACCCACTCGAGATGTGGGAACGTGTCCGCTACTGGTCGGAACGGGTGATGATGCTGGCTGGGCAGACGTCACCGAGTGGTCCGCCGCATGTCACGCCACCTGAGATCATCCCGGTCATGGAGGACTGGGCGGAAGTCACGGTGGCGCTGATAGAGCAACGGCGCGGCGATCCTCAGGATGACTTGATATCGCATTGGGTCTCTGAGGGATGGACCACCAAACACGTACTCGACGAGACGGTCCTCGTCCTTGACGGCGGAGCCGAGACGACCCGAACCGTGATCGGCTCAATAATCCGGGAGTTGACGCTGCAGCCCGACCAACGGAAAGCCCTGCTCGACCGTCCGGAGCTGTTAACGACGACCGCTGTGGAAGAGTTCATCCGTTGGGTGTCCCCTATCCTCAACATGAGCCGCACCGCGACCGTAGACCACGAGCTCCACGGTCAGTTGATCAGCGCCGGTGACGAGCTCCTGCTGCTCTATCCCTCGGCAAATCGAGATCCCCGGGTATTCAGCGAACCCGACGTGTTTGACGTGACCAGAACCGGCAACCGCCACGTGGCCTTCGGATTCGGTGCGCACTTCTGCTTAGGTGCGCACCTGGCGCGGCTGGAGATCCGAGTCATGTTCGAGGAAATCCTCCGACGCATGCCCGACTGGGAGCTGGTCGATCCAGAAGAACCGAAGATCATCCCGGCAACCTTCGCCCGGGCGTTCGATCAGATCCGTATTCGTTTCACGCCCAGCTGATGGACATCGAAGACCGCTTCGCGTCGTGGATCACCAAAACCCTTGATGCCCGAGCAGTTCGCATCGAGGGGCTCGATCGTGTCGAGATGGGACATTCAGCCGAAACCCTGCTGTTGACGTTGAGCTGGACAGACGGAGCAGGTGACCACCGCGAGGACGTCGCCGTCCGGATTCGCCCGCCCGCACCGGGATTGCTCGAGCCCTACGACCTCACGCGCCAATTCGACGTGCTAAGGGGACTCGAGGGGACGCCAGTCCGAGCTCCCCGGGCGTACTGGCTTGAACCGTCGGGTCGCATTCTTGGCCAAGAGTTCTACGTCATGGAGCGGCTGCCCGGTGTCGTGTACGAGCGGAGCGTGCCTAGCGAGCTGGCGAACGACCCCCAGCGCATCCGTCGCATGTGTGAGGGCATGGTCGAGCAAATTGCCGCCATCCACACCGTCGACCTGCGCGCAACCGGTCTTGAGACGATCGCCGACGGCCGTGGATACCTGGAGCGCGAGCTCGAACACTGGTCCGGAGAGATGCGGCGCGTGCAACGCGGACCACTACCTGCACTCGAGCGGTTGTCGGATCTTGTGCATGAGCACCGACCAGAGCAGAGCCCGGCGCTCACGCTCGTCCACGGTGACCCCAAGCCTGGAAACTTTGCCTTCGAAGGCTCTGAGGTCAGCGCCGTGTTTGACTGGGAGATGGCAACTATCGGGGACCCGCTGGCTGATATCGGCTGGGCCGAAGTGCTCTGGACGGTGCCCGGTTCGTTTACCTCCCGGCCGGGTGCGCTGACGTTCGACGAGTTCATAGCTCGCTGGGAAGAGCTCACCGGCATAACATCGCGAAACCGGCCGTGGTATAGAGCCTTTCAGGCGATGAAGATGGCGATAATCCTGTTGGTGGGAGGTCAACTCTTCGATGCCGGCTATTCCGACGACGTGCGATTTTTGGAAATGACCTACGCCATTGAACCGCTCACGCGTGCCGCTCTTCACGAGTTGGGGAACGACGAGCCCCTCGAGCACGGACCCGTGCTGCCTCGCCCGGAGCGGATTCGCCAGTCTCAGATGGCACACTGAAGCGATGAACGACCTCTACCGTCCGCGGTTCCTTCCCGACTTGTTGATCGCCGCCCTGGATCGAAGTGGCGACCGGCCCTGCCTGTTTATCGACAACGACGTGATCACGGCCGCACAGATGCGCGACCAGATCAGCTGCTACGTGCAGGCTTTTCGGGCGCAAGGCATCGCACAGGGTAAAGGCATTGCGACTCTCTCGAAGAACCGACCGGAGGTGCTCTGTTCGATGGGAGCCATCATGGTCGGCGGTTACCGCAATACTCCGCTTCACCCGCTCGGCTCTCTCGAGGATCACGCCTATGTCCTGGAAGACGCCGCCATCGAAACATTGATCTTCGACCCCGTCTTCGCCGAGCGCGCTGACCAGCTGCGCGAGCGCGTACCGGCTCTCAAGAGTCTGCTTTCTTACGGAGAGGCGGACGTGGGCGAGAACCTGGTGTCGCTGGCCGCCACGTTCGAACCCCAGCGGCTTGTCGGACCGCACGTCGACCCCGAGGACCTCTCTGCGCTGGCCTACACGGGGGGAACGACGGGCAAGGCAAAAGGCGTCATGAATACGTACCGCGGTAGCGCCGCCATGGCTCAGATCATGGTGTCGGAGTGGCAGTGGCCCGATGAGGTTCGTCACCTGGTCTGCACGCCGCTTAGCCACGCTGGATCGTCGTTGTTCGTTCCTCTCTTGTTGCGCGGGGGTTCGATGGTCGTGGTGCCGGGATTTGAAGCCGGCGCCGTCCTCGAAGCAATCGAGCGGCATCGGATCACCACAACCATGCTGGTGCCATCGATGATCTACGCCCTGCTCGACCACCCCCGCTTCGCCCAGACCGACCTCTCCAGCCTGCAGACAATCTTCTACGGAGCGTCGCCAATGTCACCGGCGCGCCTCCGGGAGGCGATCGGCAAGCTCGGATCCATCTTCTTCCAGTTCTACGGCCAGACGGAGTGCCCTCAGACAGTCTGCGTCCTTCGCAAGGAGGAGCACGATCCCGGTGATCTCGACCGATTGGCGTCGTGCGGCCGGCCGGTGCCTTGGGTTCGCGTCGGCTTGCTCGACGACAGCGGCGAAGAAGTAGCGAAGGGCCAACCCGGCGAACTGTGTGTGCGGGGACCACTGGTGATGAAGGGCTATTGGAACAAGCCGGAAGAGACAAGCCAGGCCCTCCAGGGAGACTGGCTCCACACCGGCGACGTCGCTCGCGAAGACGAGAACGGGTTTCTGACGATCGTCGATCGCAAGAAGGACATGATCGTCTCGGGCGGTTTCAACGTCTTCCCACGCGAGATCGAAGACGTTATTTCGACCCATCCCGGCGTCGCCGCCGTCGCCGTCATCGGCACTCCGGACGAGAAATGGGGCGAAGCTGTGACGGCCCTCATCGTCCCCCGCCATGGAGCGCAACTCGATATCGATGAGCTCATCGCTCTCGTCAAAGAGCGGAAGGGCTCCCACTATGCACCCAAATCTGTGGAGATCGTGGACTCGATCCCCATGAGCCCGCTGGGCAAGCCTGACAAGAAAGCACTGCGTGCTCGCTATTGGGCCGGTAGTGACCGGTTTGTTCACTGATGGACACGGAACTCACGGGACGCGCAGCGATAGTCACCGGCGGCGCCGGCGGCCTTGGCGCCGCCACTGTCCGTCACCTCGTGGGACTCGGCTTGCACGTGGCGATCTTCGACCGGAACGCCGACGGAGCGAGCGCACTCGCGGTGGAGGTCGGACACCAAACGGTCGCTGTTGGCGGCGATGTCAACGACGATGACGATGTCGCCACCGCCATCGATGCGGCTCGAGATATGGGCCCGATAGCCCTACTCGTAAACATCGCAGGTGGTGGAGTCAAAAGCCAGAGAACGGTCGCCAGAGACGGGACTCCCCACGACAAGGACGCCTTCGCGTACACCATGGCGATCAACGCCGCTGGCACCTTCAATGTCAGCCGGTTGGTGGCCGCAGCCATGGCCGCCAACGAACCGGACACTGATGGCCAGCGCGGCGTCATCGTTCACACGTCCTCGCTCGCGGGGCTCGAAGGCCAAGCCGGTCAGGTGGCATACGCTGCAGCCAAAGCGGCGATCGCGGGAATGACGCTTCCCATGGCCCGAGACCTCGCTCCCCTTGGCATTCGCGTATGCGCCATTGCACCTGGCACCATGGAAACGCCCGTGTTCCAGAACGCGCCAGAGGCGCTGAAGCAGCGCCTCGTCGGCGACGTCGTGTTCCCGAAGCGGATGGGACGACCGGAGGAATTCGCGCTTGCCGTGGAAATGATCTTGCAGAATTCATATCTGAACGGTGAGGTCATCCGGCTCGATGCAGCGCTGCGCTTTCCGCCGAAGTAGCTACCAACCTTTCCCAGTGCGCAGCGAAAAAGGAGCGTGATAATGACGACTCGATCCCTCGAGGCACGGTCGGTAATCGTGACCGGGGGCGGCACCGGCATCGGCGCCGCATGCGCCCTTAAGGCGGCCGAGGAGGGTGCGCGGCTCACCCTGGTCGGCCGCACCAAGAGCACGCTCGAGAGGACGGCGGACCGCATTCGCACGGCCGGGGGCGAGGTCACGACCGTTGCCGCTGATGTGACGGTCGAGGACGACGTGGCCAGGATGATCGAGGCCGCTGTCACATTCGGGGGTGGCCTCCACGGAGTAGTGGCCAATGCCGGTGGGGGCGGTAGCCTGGCGCCGTACCACCTCCAAGACGGCAGCGAGTTCGTCCGTGTCCTCCAGTTGAACGTGGTTGGCACCATGCTGTGCGTCAAGCATGCAGTGCCTCATCTTGCAGCCGCAGGTGGAGGATCCTTCGTCGCGATGTCGTCTATCGCTGGGCACGTCACCCACCGATATTTCGGTGCCTACCCGGTAGCAAAGGCAGGGATCGAATCGATCATAAAGAATGCGGCCGACGAGTACGGCAGTGCGAAGGTCCGCTTCAACGCCATTCAGCCTGGCTTCATTGCCACCGAGGTCATGGAAGGAATCCAGCGAGGCGGCCCGGTCTGGAATAGCTATGTTGAACAGACTCCTCTCGCAGACGTGGGTCATCCAGAAGACATCGCGTACGTCGCGCGGTTCCTTCTTTCCGACGAATCGCGGTGGATTACCGGCCAGACGATCGCGGTGGACGGCGGAAACTGCCTTCGAGCCGGCCCCGATTACTCGGCCTACGTGCAGAAGGTATTCGACCCAACGGCACTCGATCCGCGCAACTCTCGTTAGGTGTACGGAACCCAGTATGGAGGTGAGGCAACAAAATGGCTGACGACGCGGCACTGTTCCACGACGACCAGATGCTTCAAGCCTTTCGTATGATCGCTGAGCGGCTAGAGGGCGACGTACCTGCTGCGCCGCTCCACACCCTGCGCGAGCGTCTCGCTGGCGAATTGTTGGGGGACGACCAACGCGTTGCAGCGACGCTCGATCCAGGCTTTACGCTCGTCATGCATACGGGCGGACCGTCGTCAACCACCTCCGGCCCCGACATGGTGGACGGGATCCGGCGCCAGGGTGAGATTGGCGTGATGCTCTGGGTTTCACTCGATGACCTCGTCGTCGATGCTGATGTCGTCGCGGGCGATGGCTTGTTGCACACGTTCCACACCGATACGTCCTCTCTCACGACCTTCCCGCTTGCGTTCTTTATCCGATTTACAGTTGACGGGCTTATGGCATCGGAGGTGGCGTTCATGGACGTCGCGGCGGCTGTTACCACCTCGCTTCCGGACGTAGCCACTCCATCCTTTGAGCGCCTCCGATCCCTCCTCGACTTCTCGGTCGACAACCACAATTGAAGTCGATGTCGAAACTGGGTTACCGTCGCGAAAACAGCACAGACCCACTACAGGAGGAACGCGACGTGGACGAGTCGAGTACCGAAGGAGCGGCTATTCCGGGACGGCGCGGCATCGTCCTCTACCGCGGCAAAGGTGCGCCTGGTCTCTTCGAGTCCGGAACGATGTCCGCGCCGGCCTTCGATCCTGAAGACCAGAAGTCCCTCGCCGCCCAGGGGCCGCGATCGACGAACATCGTCCTCGGAGGACACGATGCCGTTCTCTTCCGCGGTCAAGATGCCGATGGCTACAGCCTTGTAAAAGCCTGGTTTGCGCCTCACTACGTCCTCCCCCGCCACAGTCACGATGCCGACTGCCTATATCACATCGTCGAAGGTTCGATCGTTATGGGTGCGCAGGTTCTCCGTGCGGGCGACGGCTTCTTCGTCCCGGCTGGAGCTCCCTATGCCTATGAAGCGGGACCTGACGGCGTCATCGTGCTGGAGTTCCGCACCCGCACGAGTTTCGACATGACCATCCCCGGCGGGCAGGTCGAACGACTGGGAAAGATGGGTGTAGTGGCCGACGAGCACGCCGAGCAGTGGGTCGCATGGCGCGCCGCCACCGTGGGCGGCCGCGTAACGGAAGGAACCACCACCAACGAATGAACCGCCCAACGAGGCGGGCGTCTCACCTCTTCGTTTCGAAAGGACCATTCATGCCTTATGGCCCGTGGGATGAGTATTTCATCCACCAGCTACCGCGACCGGTTGACCATGTCAACGACACCGAGAAGAGCTGGTCGGACCGGTGCTATTTCAACGCTCACTCAGCCGACGGCACAATCCTTTTGGTCACTGGTTACGGCAACAACCCCAACACCCAGAGTGCCCACGGCTATGCGAAGGTGAGCCTCGCTGACGGGCGACACTGGGATCTCGATTCGGTGCGGAAGTGCACGACCGACCGCGGCGACCTCTTCGCTGGTCCGCTGCGGTGGACCTGCATCGAACCGCTCAAGCGTTGGAAACTCGACCTCGGGCCCAACGATTCGAACATCGAATGGGAGCTGCACTATGAGTCACGGGCTCCGATGTGGGAACTTCTACCGATCACGATCCGTAAGAAAGATCGCGTAATTGTAGATATGTTTCACATCAAGCAACCCGCTCGCTACACGGGCTGGGTCAGCATCGAAGGAGAGCGGATCTCGGTGGACGGTTTCACCGGGGGGCGCGACCGGACTTTCGGAGTCCGGGCTTCGGAGGAGGTCGACTTCTGGCTCTGGTTCGAGGCAGTCTTCGAAGACCGGGCGATCGAAGCGTGGGTATGGGAATCGTCCGATGGAACGGTCCAGTACGTCGATGGAGGCTTCACCTTCGATGACGGCAGCCTCTCAAAGCGTTTCGTCACGTTCCAGCATGACGTCACCTTTGACGGGGACCGCAAGCGCCCACTGCGCGCCGATATCGTCTTCGTCGACGAGGACGGTGCGACGTTCCACGTGACCGCACATGCAAGGCACCAGGACGTCAACGCCAATTACGGGGCAGGCCTGTCCCGACGCCAGATGAGCGACGGACTGTCCCACTACAAATGGAACAGCACTGATCCGAACGACCTTGACGAGCTTGAGTCCAATCTCCTGGCCATCGACCAGCTGATGGAATTCGAATTGGCCGGGATGACCGGCCACGGCATTTTCGAGATCCTGATCAGAGGCGATCACTACGAGCGATATCCCAATTGGGGATCGCCACCGCGACCCACACCGACGACCTCGTGAAGTTCGGCGTGTTCTATGAGATTCAGCTGCCGTTCCCGCACCAGGAAGGTGAAGAAACTCGGTGCTTCCGGGAGGCACTGGAACACGTCGAGCTGGCCGACAGGCTGGGCTTTGACTATATGTGGGGTGTCGAACACCACTTCCTAGAGGATCACGCGCTCTCGTCCGCTCCCGAGGTATGGCTCGCGGCCGCTGCAGCCCGCACGAGCCGGATCCGCATTGGCCACGGGATCGCTTGCATGCCGCCAGGGTTCATGCACCCAGCTCATATCGCCGAGCGGATAGCGACCCTGGATCAAGTGTCAGGAGGGCGGGTCGAGTTCGGCACAGGTGAGAGCTCGTCACGGATGGAACTGGAAGGCTACGGCGTCGACAAGGTGACGAAACGGGAGGCGTACCTCGAGGCAGTCGAGCAGGTCTGCAACATGATGGTGATGACGCCGTATCCGGGTTATGACGGCAAGTTCTTTACAATGCCGTGCCGCAACGTGGTACCAAAGCCGGTGCAGAAACCACACCCGCCCGTGTGGGTCGCAGGCAAGCCCGACCTGGCCGCCCAACTCGGAGTGGGCTGCCTCGGATTCAATGTCGTCGGCGGGAAGCAGGCCAAGATCCTCGTCGACCAGTATTATCAGGCGCTCGCCGAGAGCTGTATACCGATCGGGCATGCGGTCAACGCGAACATCGCGGTGCTAGCCACGATGCACTGCCACCGAGATGCCGAGATAGCCAAGCGCAATGGCGAGAATCTCAGATTTTTCGGCTACTCGATCGGCAAGTATTACCTCAACGGCAGCGTGCAACCGGGACGCGGGAACTCATGGGAAGAGTTCCTCGCTGTCAAGGGCGAGTTACCTGACATGGGAGAGAGCCCGACGAGCGCCATCGGCACCCCCGCGATGATCCGAGAGCACCTACGTGCTCTGCGAGCGGCCGGCGTCGACCAGGTGCTGCTCCTGCATCAGGCTGGCAAGCTGGATCATGATGCCAACTGCCGATCACTTGAGCTGTTCGCTCGCGAGATCATGCCGGAATTCGTCGAGGACGAGGATCGCCGCGAAGCCCAGAAAGCGGAACGGCTGGCACCCGCAATCGCTGCCGCCATGGATCGAAAGAAATACCTATCCATGCCGGACGAAATACCCTACGTGCCTGCCTACGGGCACTTCAGCCACATGCCCACGGACGCCGACAGATTGCTCGAGTACAGCAGCGACGACACCAAAGGCGCGCTTGGGTTGCCTTGACTGAAGACAGACAGCGTTCGCAAAGATCACCGTTGGCTGTCAGATTTCTGCTGGCACGCCCGGGACCGGCTCCTCGCGCTGGCGCCCATCCCGATCGATACGCGTGACGTCGCTGCGGAAGAGATTCGATTTGCGAGGGAGAACGGTGTGGTCGGCCGCGCCCGGAACACGGGCACGGTCAGGCGTGGCCCCTGGATCTCTCAGGAGCTTGCCAAAGGCAACTTGTGCGGTGGCCCACTTCTCCGGGGGATCCACATAGTCCGTCTTGTAGAACGCGTAAGCGCGGAAATCGGCGATTGAAGCCCCTTCGTCCACGTCACGCTCGCCCGGAGAAGTACCCCACCGCGCAAGGGGGCGACCGATCTTCTCGTCCTCCGAACTGTGCCGCACGTCGAACAATCAGAGCGGTGTTTCTTAGGCGCCTGCATTCAAACCTTCCCCTCTTCCTATGAGATGCGATTAGCGGTCGCGAACGGTGGTGTTACTGGTGTGCCGTCCCGAACGTAAGACGATCCCGGGCGAATCACCCGTGGGATTGCCGTCGGTGAGCGTCTGAATACCATTGACCAACACGGTCTTGATCCCGATGGGGTCGGCCAGCAGGCGCTTGTTGTCACCCGGAAGATCGAATGCGGTCCGGGTTGGCGACGACCCCACGGTCTCGGGATCGAAGAGGACCAGGTCGGCCTGGTAGCCCTCGGCGATACGGCCGCGGCCGGTGAGCCCGAACAGCCGGGCGGGAATGTCGCTCATCAACTGGACCGCTCTCGACATGCTCGCGAGGCGACGGCCGCGGAGGCAGTCAGCGAGGAACCGCGTCGGGTAGGCCGAACCGAGCATGCGATCCAGGTGGGCCCCTGCATCCGAGCCGCCGAGCAGGACGTCGGGATTCCCCCACAGTTCCTGGCGCAGCTTCCAATCGGCATCGCTGTCGGAGCCGGGCAAGGGCCACAGCACCGTGCGGAGCTCGTCGGTGGCGACAATATCCACGATCGTGGTGAAGGGATCCTCACCCCTCTCGGCAGCGATCTGCCCTACGACGCGGTTGCGATACGGCTCGTTCGCCTCACTGAAAACGTCCCCGATTATGTAGTTGGAGAAGTCAGCCATGCGCTCGAGAATGGATCCCTTGGCCGACGCCAGCATGCGTGCCCTGACCTCGGGGTCGCGCAAGCGGCGGATCCGCTCAGGCACTTCTACGTTCAGGATGTCCCGCCAACCGGGGATGATCCACAGGGCGCAGTACGTGAGGAAACTCATGTTCTGGTCGGCGAAGACCGGCATGGTCAAAGCCACCACCCGGCCGCCCACCTCCCGGGCACGCCGCGAAGGGCCGAGCTGGTGCTCGACACGCTCGGCGTCGGCGGCACTCGCCGAGAGCACATTCCAGTTGAGGGGACTGTTGGCCAGCGTGCTCATCTTGGCAAGGAACTCGACCTCATCGTCGTTGAACCGGCCGATACACCCCTCGGTGATCAACTCCAGCGACGTTCCATCCCGGTCGGCGAGTACCCCACACAGACGCAGCAGCTCGACCTCGGACGCCCACCGGCTCGGCACCGGTTGGCCATCGCCGTCGATATGGGTCGACGACCGCGACGTCGACAGGCCGAGGCCGCCGTCGTCCACTGATTGTTCGAACAACGTGACAATCCGCTCCAGCTCTTCGCGCGTGGCCTCCCTGGAGAAGTCTTCCCCCATGACATAACGCCGCAATGCGGAATGGCCCACCATGAAGCCAGCGTTCACGGCAATTGAACCGTCCAAGGCATCTAGATACTCTCCGAAGGACTCCCAACTCCATGGCACGCCCAGCTCGAGCGCCGTCAACGGCATGCCCTCGACCTGCGCCATCATCCTCCGGGTGTAGTCCGCGTCCCGAACCCTCAAGGGAGCCAGGGTAAATCCGCAATTGCCACCGATCACCGTCGTCACGCCGTGCCAGACCGACGGGGTTGCCAACGGATCCCAGAACAACTGAGCGTCATAGTGGGTGTGTGGATCGACAAAACCCGGGCTGACCACGAGTCCGTCCGCATCCAACGTTGTCCCAGCCGTTTCGTCGATCGACCCGACCGCAACCACCCGACCCCCGTGCACCGCGACGTCCGCTCTTACCGGTTCCGACCCGCTACCGTCCACAACGAGCCCGCCCGAGATCACCAAATCGATCATGCCCGTTGACCCCCCCTTACGATGCGGCTGACGGTGCCGGCTGACAACTCCAGTTGAAGAGACGCTCAGCGTTGCGCACCGTGATCATCTCGGCCTCGTCGGCGGGGACGTCCGCGAACAGCTCATCCACGATCTTCTGAGTGTTGGGCCACACGCAGCTGGAGTGCGGATAGTCGCACTCCCAGAGGATCCGATCGATACCGATGTCATGGCGGACCCGGAGCCCATAAGGCTCCTCGATCAGGCAGAACCACATGTTTTTACGGCAAACGTCGGAAGGCAGAACATCGTCGGTCCCACTCCAGTACTTGTGCCGTTTGTACATTCGGTCTGCGCGCTCGAGGGCACCGGGCACCCAGTTGATCCCACCCTCTGAGTAGACGATCTTGATATCTGGGAACTTGCGGGGCACGGGGCTGTACATCATCCCTAAGGCGTGCGTGATGGTCGGTACGAATCCAAGAGCGACATTCAGACTGGGGTTCGCTTCAGGAGGCGTGTAAGGTCTCCAACCGCTCGAGCCAATGTGCATACAGACAGCCGTCCCCGACTGCTGGCAGATGTCCCATACCGGATCCCAAAAGCTGTTGTAATAGGAGGGCAAACCCAAGAGGCTGGTCTCTTCTGGGATTGAAATGGCGCGCAGACCTCTACCGAGATTCCTTTCGATCTCTTTCGCAGCCAAGTCAGCGTCCCAGAGTTGGACGATTGCCATAGGCACGAACATCTCCGGCGCGACCGCGCACCACTCGTCGAACATGAAGTCGTTCCACGCCTGCACACAGACGTCCGCCAGCTGGCGGTCCTTGAGCTCGGGGAAAAGGGCTCCGCCGAAGCGTGGAAGAGTCGGGAAATTGAGGCTCGCCATGATTCCCTCCGCCCGGAGATCCTCGGCGCGGGCCTTGGGGTCGTAGCAGCCGGGGATCATGTCGGAGAATCGCACCGGATCGAAACTCCATTCCTCTTCCGACTTTCCGGCGACTGCATTCAGACCGATCGTCGGCATCTTCGTACCTTCGACCACCCAGAATTCCATCTCACCGTCGTCGACCACGTGGGGGGCGTCCTCGAGAAACTTTCGCGGCACCCGTTTGGACCAGACATCTGCCGGCTCGACAATATGATCGTCAGCGCTAAAGAGTGTCCTCACGTTGTGATTCCTCCATTCGAGGTTCGTTCATCATCCTCAGCGGTCCAAAGTGACGGAACCCGACCCCCGAGGAGAGATGCCTTGCGAGACTACCTCGGTTCGCCGGGCTGAGGCCCAGCTGTAACATGGCATGGCTACTCATACGGTCGATGGGAGCGTGACGCTATAGATACAGCGAGCGTCAGTGGTGTTCCGCTCCGATGACTGGCCGGGATGAGAGGGCTTTTCCGCCTGAATCGGTCAGCCGTCGGCGCTCGAGGACGGGTGTGGGCCCAGTTCGATCACGGCCTCGCATTGATTCAGCTTCAACCGCATCGCACTAGACGTCACCGGTGTACCATGCCTCGCCAAAAACATGTGCAGGTATCGGAGGAACAGGCTCTTGTCCGCTTCGACGCCATGGCGATCAGTAAGGGTGTTCCGTTGCGACGGTTTGGCCGCACCCACGAGCTCGCCGGGCCCCTCTTGTTCCTCCTCTCCGACATGTCGTCCTACATGACAGGTCAGACCCTTGTCGTCGACGGCAGCAAGATCGTGCGCTTCTCTCACTGGACTTCCGCCGATATCTAAGGAGCCACAGGCTGCACTAAGAACGACGCCTGACCCAGGTGGAGTGCCGCCCGAGCGCCTTAACCTCGACCTCAACTTCGCCAGCGTCGCGGAGATAGAGGAGTTGCGCGTACATGGAGCCCGCCGCCCCTCGCCATAGCTTCTTGCTCGTCAGGGCGTAAACGCGGGGCACGAGCTCGGCGATCGTCGCCGGCCCGGCGTCGAGGGCGTCGAGGAGCTGTTCACTTCTCTCGTTGCGATGGGTGAGAAAGGAGCGCACGAGAGCGTGCGGCTCCTCGATCGGCGGACCGTGGGTCGGCAGGTACCGACGATCCTGCTCGCGCTCGAATAGCTTCTCGAGGCTGTCCAGGTATTCGCCCAGGTCGCCGTCGGGCGGCGAGACCACCGTCGTAGACCAGCCCATGACGTGGTCACCGGAGAAGAGCGTGCTCTCTTCCCGGAGCCCGTAGCAGAGATGGTTCGAGGCGTGCCCCGGCGTGTACACCGAATCCAACGTCCATCCGTCTCCCTCAACGACGTCGCCGCCTCGCAGGACCACGTCGGGCTCGAACGACTGGTCGGCACCGAGCCCTGGCATCGCCTGGGGGGTGCCATCGTTCTTGAGGGGAAGGTCGTCCAGCGGGTTGCCGTCGGCCTCGGGATCCCCAAAAACGATGGCGTCGTCGGCCATTGCTGCCAGATCTGGCACTACCCGCTGGGGGCCGTAGCCGTAGGTGATGGCCCCCGTGCGCTTCTGCAGGGGCAGCGAAGCCGGCGAGTGATCGCTGTGGGTGTGCGTCACGACTATGTGAGTGATCCGCTCGCCCGGCTCCAGCGCGGCGATCACCCGTTCCACGTGCGCGTCATCGAGCGGGCCTGGGTCGACCACGGCGACCTCGCTGTGGCCGATCAGGTACGTGCCGGTCCCGAGATACGTGAACGGCCCCGGGTTCTCGGCGAGCACCCGACGGACGAGGGGCGAGACGCGAACCGCCTCGCCGTACCTCGCCTCAAGCTCGTTGACGTAGGGGATGGTAGCGATCAGGCGTCCTCAGAGAGCTCGGTACCGTCTTCAGGCGCCGGCGGCACGTGTGGGAAGAGTTCCTTCAGCGCACCCTTGGTGATCCGCTCCCGCTGCTCCGGCGTCAGGTCAGCGATGAGTTCGTGGAGTGTCTTTCGAGTGCGTCCGAACGTGCCTTCGAGGTACGGGTAGTCGCTGCCCCAGCAGACGTTCTCGTAGCCCATCCCGGCCAGCGCCTGCGGCGCGGAGCGATCGTGTTGGAACGATGCGTGGACATTCTCGAAGACCCATTCACTGGGGAGACGTTTGAACTTCGACAACACCCGGTCGACGGCCTGCCCGTAGGCCTTGTCGAGGTGGTCGGCCATGAAGGGCACCCATGTGGCACCGACGTCGGACACCAGGCACTTCGGCTTGGGATGCCGGTCGAAGACGCCACTCGCCACGAGCTTCGCCGCCGCAGTTTGCACGTAGTCGCGGGCCTCGTCATAGTGCATCCGGTGGCCGTCGGGCCCCCCGTGGTAGCTGCTGCTGAAGGTATCGGCCTCGTAGGGGTCGCTACCGGCGTGCAATCCAACGGGATTATCGGTCTCGGCCATCACTCGGCATAGTAGGCGCCAGTCGTCCCTGTGCCAGTTCGGCCCATTGATGGTCGGCGAAGTGCGAGCATCGCGATCCCGAAGCCCATGTCGGCAGTGCGTTCGACCGCTGACACCGCCGACACCACCGCCTCCACGCTCAGCATCGGGATCATCCCCGTGCACACATGGCGGCGGGAGAACCGCTGGCACTGGATGGCCCATTCATTGATGACCTCGCAGCCGGCAAGTATGAGCTTCGGGTCACGCATCGAGTGCGTCCACATCCCAGCCGAGGTGTAGACGAACTCGCCCGATACTCCCTCCTGATTGAGGTCTTTGAGCCGCGGTCGCATGTTGGTCTGCCTCGGCGCGAGATGGCACGAAGTGGCCGGCGTGGTCACGAAGGGGGCGGGGGTTCATGCTGCTCAACGATCTGTAGACGCCGAGAACCGAGGCCACCATGCTTTCATAGCCTTTGAGGTTTGTCCACGGATCCTGCGGGCCGAACCCTCTGATCGATGCGTACACAAGTCCGGGATTGGCAGCCTCCAGCGCCTCATAACCCAGCCCCAGCCGGTCCGCGACATCAGGGCGGAAAATCTCGATCAGCACATCGGCGACCGGACCTACTCGATGCTCTCATGCGTGCTCAGGTCTGCCCCCACGTCGCGCTTGCCCCGCCCGTAGAGGGGGAACGCCCGCTGCTGGCGAAACCGATTTCCGCCTGGCCGCTCGACCCAGACGACGCAGGGTCGATAACTCGAGGACTGGTTGGACCTGCTGGAGCGGGACATTGGCCACAATTTCTCGGCGAATCAGAGCTAGGCGTTGGAATCCAGTTTTGTGGCATGGTGTTGAGCGTGTCAGCGCCAGAGCTCCTGCTTCGAGCCGACTCTCTCGACGTGCGATATGGAGCGTCCCGAGCTCTCTTCGATGTGTCGCTGGATATTCCCGTGGGCCAGGTCGTGGCTCTGCTTGGCCCGAATGGAGCCGGCAAGAGCACCTTCGCCCGAGCACTGTCCGGGCTCGTCCCGCTCACCTCGGGCTCGATCCAATTCAACGGTCGAGACATCTCAAAGATGCCAGCCCACCGACGGCAAAACGCCGGGCTGACGTACATCCCAGAGGGTCGGGGCATCTTCCCCGGTCTCTCAGTGATCGACAACCTGAAGATGGCCGCCCGCCGGGCCGGAAGCCACTCCGAACGAGATGCCGCTGTCGAACGCGCCATCACTCTCTTCCCAATCCTCGGGAGCAGATCTCGCCAACAAGCGGGGAGCTTGTCGGGAGGGGAACAGCAGATGCTTTCGCTAGGCCGTGCGCTCGCGGTCGAGCCGAAGTTGCTCATCGCCGACGAGATGTCGCTCGGCCTTGCACCGATCGTTGTCGAGACGGTTTTCCAGAGCCTGGAGCAGGTGCGAGATGCCGGTATCTCTGTCCTCTTGATCGAGCAGTTCGTCCATCGGGCCCTGGGACTCGCAAGCCAGTGCGTGATCCTGTCCCGGGGGCGGGTTGGGTGGTCCGGTCCGGCCGCTGATGCGGGAGCCGAAGTCCTGGATCGCTACCTGGGTGAGGCGACTTCGGCCGCAGCTAGCGGCTGACCCTCCACCGCCGCGCCGGGTGCTACGCAGAGCAACAAGCGAGTTGTCGGGCACCTCTTCGAACCCGACGGGTACGGTCGTCGTGGGGTCCACAGAGGATTCGTTACCTGCGTACACAATGAGCATGTACGCATCGATCGCCGACGACGCAGAAACCATCGCGAGCGAGGATCTCGGCGTCGGCTCCGGCGTAGACGCCGTCGTTGCCGCTTGAAACGTTGGTCCAGACGGCGACGACCGTGCCATTGAAACCGCTCTGAGAGCGGTCGCACCACGCGGAGACGGGTCCGAAACGGAGCCGACTCTGCGGGCTCGGCGTTCCATCGACCGCTGGGCGGGTACTCACCGACCAGGCGGAATCTCGAAGCATGCCCTTCAAGGATCCACTCCTGCTCGTCCCCAAAACCCCTCGATGGCCGCAGCGACTGAGCGGAACGGCCCAGAGCCCAAGGCCACGTCGAACGGCTTGACCTCCGGTGTCCCGGTCGCTACTGATCAGTCAAGATCGCCTCCTTCGATGAGAACCCAGCATGTATCGATCATGCTGCGCCATCCCGTCGCCACAGCGTAGGTAGCGATCAGCGAACTTGGAAGCGTCGAGACTTCACGAGGCGCATACCCGTGGTTGCCGGATCGCGTTGATTGCTTCGTTCTCCGTTATCACTGCCTGTCCGCTGCCGGGCCGCACCTGCTAGTTGATCGTACAGCAAGTAGTAGTTGCTGCCTGCTACTTAATTATGTATGCTGACCAGGGTGTCAGCGCCGGTTAGACCCCGACGCACGCAGGTTGAGCGGCGCCAGGAGTCCGAACGTGCTCTGCTCGTCGCTGCGGCGGAAATTATCGCCGAACGGGGGATTACTGGGGCCTCCCTTGCCAGTATCAGTGAGCGCGCCGGTACGAGCCGGGGCTTGCCGACCCACCACTTCGGCACCAAGGACGCGCTCGTCTCGCAAGTCGCCAGAGTCGCCCAAGACCGTATCGTCGCCGAGACCGTGGCCGCCCTCGAGCGAGCCCATCGTGATGTCGACGACTTGTCCGCCTTCGAATTGGTACGGGCAACCGTCGACATCTACCTCGAGCTGTTCGAACATCCCTCGGCCGATGAACGGGCCCTGATCGTGATGTGGGGTTCCACGTTCCCATCGGAATCCTCGCCCGAGGGGATGGTCGAGGCAGATCATCGCGCCTATGACCACTGGGCCGAATTGATTACGCGTGGGCAGGTGGAAGGGTCTATCCGATCGGACGTCGAACCACGCGTCGCTGGCATCGTCCTGCAAGGTTTACTCCGTGGCATCGCCGCGATACTGCTGTCTGAGCCCGATCGGACATACGCTCTCCGCGCCCGCCAGACTGTCGACACATTTCTAGCCGCTGCGCTCGCCCCGCCGGCCGGGTGACCGAGACGCTGGCCTGCGTGTGCCCGTGCCGGATCCGGAATCACATCGCCGCTCGCAGCGGCAGGAACGATGATCGGACCTCATCGACGAAAACTTTTGGCTGCTCAAATGCTGCGAAGTGCCCAGCGCCGCGACGGGCGCCGGATCTCTCGCGGGAATACCGAGCAGCCGGTCGGCACGGTGATGGGTCCCATCTGCCTGGCCAGGGTCGCCGGCTCCGCTAACGCCGCCGGTCCTGCGCTCTCCCAGTAGAGGCGGGCCGATGACGCCCCTGTGGCCGTAAACCAATAGACAGTTGCGTTGTCGAGCAGCTGGTCCTTGGTGATTGTACGGATCGCCGTCACAATCGGTCCACGCCCAGAACTTCTCCACGACCCAGGCGAGTTGGCCCACCGGCGAATCGACCAACCCGTACCCAAGCGTCTGGGGCTTCGTTGACTGTTGTTGCTGGTACCCCGTCCCCCATTGAGTATGCCACTGGCCGAGCAAGCTCGACACCGCTGAGCCCCAGTCACCGCCCTGGGCGCCATAGTGTTCGTAACCCAGTCTGCTCATCAACGTGGCCCACGCCTCGGCCACCCACGCGACCCCGTTGCCCTCGACGTGCGGGCTTGTCGCTCAACCCGTAACCGGGCAGCGACGGGCACACGACATGGAATGCGTCCCGCGGATCTCCCCCATGAGCGGTCGGGGTTGGTGAGGGCCCGATCACGTCGAGGAACTCTACGTACGTTCGAGGCCAACCGCGGGTGATTACGAGCGGCAGCGCGTCGGGCTCAGGAGAACGGGCATGCACGAAATGGATGTTCACGTCATCAATGCGGCGTGAACTGTGGCCAGGCGTTCATTCGGCCAGCAGCGGCAACGAAGTCGTACCCGTCGAGCCAGTAGGCAGCCAGGTCCTGCACGAACTCGAGGGGGACGCCCTGCGAGCAGTCGTCCACGGTCTCGCGCTCGGCCCAGCGAGTGTTCCGCAACCGCCGGCGAAGATCGTCGACCTCGATCGGATCGAATTCGACCTCGCAAATGGCGATGTCATCCCATCCCGTGCTCACGTGACCTCCAGTCACCGGAACGTCGTCGCACGCATGTTGCCACGAATCCCAGGCCTTCACGTTGCCCTAACGCGCAGGAGGTCGATGAATCCAAACGCGATTATCCTCGTAAAGAAATTGGACGCCGGGACACGCCGGATCGGGGACGGAGACATCGTGCGCCAGGCACTGAGCGATCTAAGAGTTGTCGAGCTCGGAGCAGGTGTTGCCGCGGGGTGGTGCGGCAAGGCCTTTGCCGACCTCGGCGCCGATGTGCTGAAGGTGGAGCCACCCGAAGGTGACCCNNGGCGTCGATCTCGTGATCGAGACACCCGGATACCGCAGCCTCGCTGACTGGGGTATCAGCCGCGACGGGCTCATGGCGAGTACGCGCTCACTCACGATACTTGCGATCACGGGTTTCGGAACCACAGGCCCGTATGCCGACTACGCGTGGAGCGACCTCACCGCTCAGGCATTCAGCGGGACTATCGTCATGGACCAGCGGGGTCCGATCAAGTTACCGATGTCGCTCGGCGAAGCCGCTGTCGGTCACACGGCAGCCCTTGGCGCTCTTGCTGCAGTGGAGCGTGCCCGCGCCACCGGCGTGGGCACGCTCCTCGATTGCGCCGCGGTCGAGGCGTTGGCGGCCGGCCCAGCGCGCGTCTCGCGTTATCTGGGATGGGAGTACAGCGGTCGGGCGGAGACACACCAGCCCGCTCCTACGAGCAGCGACACGCTTCTGCCGCTCGGGGTCTTTCCGTGCGCTGACGGCTACGTCGCCATGATGATGACGACGCAGCAGCTTCCCGAGATGCTGACGGTGCTTGGGAGCGACGAATTGGTTGCAGCGTTCGCGAGGCCGGACGCCTTCGTGCGGCCAGAAACGAAGGAGATCCTCGACGGCGTGCTGTATCCCTGGCTTCTCGAGCGCACGCGACAGGAGATCACGGACTTGGCACAGGCAGCGGGATGGCCGGTCACCCCCGTCAATGAGCCAGCTGAGTTGCTGGTGGCAGACCATCTCCACCAGCGCGGCTTCTGGGTACACGCCACAGATGAGAAGCTGGGCTCGTTGCTCCTCCCGGGTGCACCATATCGGCTCACCGAGGGCGGTTGGAAGCTACGGCGAACGGCGCCACGTCTCGGCCAGGGCGAGGCACTTCCCTGGGCAGGCGACGTTCAGACCCCGGCGCCGCCGATCGGCGCCCGCGATCCCGACTCGCCGCCGCTTCGGGATGTTCGCGTGCTGGACCTCACGACGGTATGGTCGGGTCCCTACCTCACTTCGCTCCTCGGTGACCTCGGTGCCGAGGTGATCCGCGTTGAGACGCCGTACGTCTTCCCGCCGACGACGAAGGGATATGTCCCGCGCCCTGAATCAAACATGGTGCTCGGCGCGCTCGCGCGATTGTACGGACCGCTTGCGCCTGGCCGGGAGGATCGGCCTTACAACCGCCACGCAATGAACAATTCACTGGCGCGAGGCAAGCGCTCGTGCACGCTTGACGTTCGCATTTCCGAGCAGCGTGAGATGTTCATGCGACTCGTCGCTGCCAGTGATGTGCTCGTCGAAAATCTGAAGTCAACGACTTTGCACCAGATGGGAATCCATGAGACCGAACTCTTGAAGGTGAATCCGCGGATGATCGTCGTCCGGCTGCCGCCTGCCGGCCTCTGCGGCGACTGGGCCCACTACACAGGCTTTGGTGGCCAATTCGACGGCCTCACGGGGCTTACTGCTCTCATCGGGCATCGGGGTACATCGATCACGGAATCACCTTCCACCCAACACATGGACAGCGTCACAGGTCCAGCGGGCGCATTCGCAACGCTCGCCGCGTTGCACTATCGCTCCGCGACCGGCCGCGGGCAGGTCATCGAGCTCGCTCAGAGCGAGAATCTGCTGACTGAGCTCGGTGATGTGTTCGTGAACTTGCAGCTCGGAACAGCACCGCAAAGGTTCGGTAATCGCGACCCCCACCGCGCGCCACAGGGTGTATACCTCTGCTCAGACGGGTGCTGGTTGGGTATCACGGTCCACAATGATCACGCGTGGTTTGGCCTCACGAGGGTGCTCGGACGCACCGATCTCGCTGCGAACGAACGGCTCGCCGAGGTCGCAGGAAGGCAGGCGGCACACGACGAGCTTGACGACGCCATCGTCGCATGGGCGGCAAAAGTGACGGCACGCACCGCCTTCGACGCGCTCCAAGACGCCGGTGTCGCGGCCGCGCCGTGCGGATCTGACGCCATGTTGGCGTCGGATCCGCAGATCGCAGCCCGGCAATGGATTCGGCCGCTTGCCAGCCTCGACGTCGGCACCTACAACCATTTAGGACACGCATTCCGCGGAATCCCGCTGGCGTGGGAACGAGGTGCGCCGACACTCGGCCAGGACAACGAGTACGTGTTCAAGGAGATCCTCGGTGTCGACGACGACGATTACAAGCGCCTCGTTGCGGAGGGCGTCGCGACCAACGATTACTTGGATCGCGACGGCAACCCCTACTGAGCGCGCATCCGGGATGCGCTGACTCGAGAAGAAGGGTCCGGACCACTGCGTGAGCACCTACGGTCTGTGGAGCGACCGAATGGTGAGCCCTCTCCGGCAATAACCAGGGTTCATACCTGGTGGCGCATCTTGACGGGGGGCCAGTCACTGACTACCGTTCTGTATAGAAAATATCAGATCGCTCTAGCGACCGCTGGGCTGTCAGGAGGTTCACCGTCGAGCTGAGCTGTTGGGGCGGCTAGGCCATCGTTGCTGGCCCGGTATGTGGTCGCAGCCGTCTCCACGTCGTCGGGGCCACAGCCTGCGATCATCCTCGCCATCTCATTCCTCGCTCACGCGTCAACCCCGACACCACCTGTCAAACCCGAGAGGAGACCGCAATGAAGCTGGACCTTCTCTACGAAGTGCAAGCCCCCAAACCGTGGCCGGACAAGCCGTACCCGTACAATCAGCGCGAGGCGGAGCAGGCCGCCTACTTTGAGGCAATCGAGCAGATCAAGCTGGCCGACAAGCTCGGGTTCGGCACTGTCTGGGTCGTGGAGCACCACTTCAGGATTGAGCGGTCGCACATGCCGGTCAACGACGTATTCCTCGCCGCGTTGTCGCAGGTCACCGACCAGATCCGCCTCGGCTTCGGTGTGACGCTTACGCCGAGCAAGTTTCGCCACCCGGTTCATACGGCCGAATCCGTCGCCGCAGTCGATCTGCTGAGCCGCGGGCGCGTCGAATGGGGCACAGGACGCTCGATACCTCACGAGCAGAAGGCCTTCGGCGTGGACCCTGTAACCAGCCGTGAGTCGTGGAAGGATGCCATCGAAGCGGTAGTCGCGATGTGGGAGCAGGAGAAGTTCAGCTGGGACTCCGAGTTCATGAAGTTTCCCGAATTCCCCTCCTACGAGGGCGATACACGCTCGATCACACCCAAGCCGTACCAGGACCCGCATCCTCCGGCGTGGATGGCGGCCGTGAGCCCCGGCAGTGTCGAGCTGGCCGGCCACCTTGGCCTCGGCATGCTCGCACTCACGATCATGCAGCCGGTCGACGAGCTCGCACGGCGCATAAAGATCTACCGCGAGGCCTCCGCGAACTGCACCGAACCCCTCACGCGAGTGAAGAACACCAAGGTCGCGCCCTACACTCTTGTCCACTGTGCCGAGGATATGGAGCGGGCTGAGTCCTATGGGATATGGGATTCAGTGGGCTGGTGGTACGACCACATGGCTCAATTCCTCATCGACTGGGAACTCCCCCCAAACGTGTCAGCGGAAGAGATCGAGAAGCTCTTCCCTCGCCTCCGGGAGACGCAGGCCGGCAAGGCCGACCCGAAGTTCTTCAACGACCAGGACATGGTCATCGTCGGTGACCCGGAGCAGTGCCTCGAAAAACTCGCTCGCTACGAGGACATCGGCTGTGACTCAGTCATCTGCTATGTGCAATTCGGCCAGCTCCAGCACAACGAGGTCATGGAGACGATCGAGACGCTAGGGAAGCACGTTATCCCGAAGCTCGAGCGGCGGGCCAACTCGAAAATTACAGCGTGAGGAGACAGGCGGCGGCGCACGATCACGTAGCTTCGGAGGCATGATGGCGCTCGCCAAGGTGCGTCACTGGGTCGACGAGCCGCAATCGTGAGAAGCGGCTAGTCGGCATGGGACGTCAGGTCCCTGCGGTGGAACGGGCCCTCGAGATCCTCGAGCTGCTAGCCGACCGCACTCCGGAACTCCTTGGTCTCTCCGAGATCGCTCGCATGCTCGCCATGAACAAGGCAAGTTGCCACGCCACGCTCACGTTGCTGGCCGACCGCAATTACCTCATCCGGCACGCCGACAAGACCTACTCGCTTGGTCCCGGGATGCTGCCAATCGCCAACAGCTTCCTGCACGACCAGAACGCGCTGCCATTTGCACGTGTCGAGATGTCGAAGTTGGGCCGCGAGCTCAACCTCGACTGCGTCGCCAGTAGCGTCGTCGGCTCCGAAATCGTCGTACTCGCTCACACGCCGTCGCCGGGGTCTTTCGGCATCAACATGCGCGTAGGTTCCCGGTTCCCTTTGGTTCCGCCGATCGGCACCGTTTTCCTCGCGTGGGCGAGCCGCGATCGGGTACAGCACTGGCTCGCTGGCCTGGACAAACAAGTAACGCGCGCCAAGCGCGAGCGTTACCTCGACGCTCTCGCGGTGGTACGTGAACGAGGTTATTCGGTGGCCATCGGCAAGGCCGTCGGCGAGAACCCCGGAGGTGCAAGCGACGTCGATGACTATCTCCTTTTCGATCTGCGGGAGACCCAGCGCCTCCCAGTTGCGCACATCGCTGCGCCGGTTTTCGACCCCGAGGGGACCGTCCGGCTCGCTCTCACCGTCGTCGCATTCCGAGATCAGCTCACCTCCCAGGACATTCCGGTCGTGATGACTCGACTGACGGCAGCAACAGCCCGAGTGGCGAGGGCCACGTGGGGGGTGACCCTGAGGACGCCGAACTCTGTACCCGATCAACACATGAACGCGCCAGGTCACAGCTAGTCCTTCGTATGTTAAATCGCCCCTGCGCCTGGAACGATCCCGAGGGCATTCGCCCAGAGGATGGTCAGCTGCTCGACGGCCTCGTCCTGGTCAAATTTGCCGCCGCCGACGAATAACTGCTCGGCGAACCTCGCCACCATGCCACCTAGGGCCATTGCCGCGTAGTGCCCGTTAATCCGATTGTCTGCCAGGCCATTCCGTTGAAGCCTAGAAATTGTCGACTCAAGTCGTTCAGCCAGTTCGTTGTCGCGCTGGACTCTGACGAGCCGAACCTTTTCGTCGTATCGACTGACCTCCTCGATCACCTTCATGATCTTGGATTCTTTCTTGTATGCGCTTAGATACGACCGATTCGCAGCCCGAATTCGATCAACCGGGTCCGAATAACTTTTGTACTCTGCATCATTCATCGACAGGAGCTGGACTTCTATTCCTTCGGCAATCTCACGAAAGATAGCTTCTTTCGTTTCGAAATAGTGGTAAAACGATCCATGAGATACTCCGGCTTCAGCCGCAATGTCAGTAATACGCGCCTGCAGGAATCCATCACGTTCGAAGACTCTCTTTCCCGCGACTAGTAAGCGCGATCGAGTCTGCTTTCCTCTTACGGAGTGGTGATCCGGCTTGTTTTTCGCCAACTTTGATTCAGCTGTCATTAACGGTTGAGCATAGTCTTCGATGGACTATTGTGTTCGAGAACAGATACGCCATACCCGACGGCCAGCAGGTAGTTCGATCAACGCCGACAGCGTTTGACAGAAATGCTCAAGACAATGACGGGACGTCCGTCGATGGATTGGGGATCCGGGGAAGCGCCGGCCCGGCCTGTGCCGGTGGTCAAGGACCCGAGGCCTCCGCCTCGGTACTTCCCTCGGGAACCGATCTTCCCGGAAGCAAGCCACGCCGATCAAGCTGCTCTTCCAGAGCACCACCTAGGTCCCCGAGACAAAAGACCCGGACCCGCTCTCCCACGCCCTCACGAGACTCGTAGCCAGGTGCGAACGCGTAATGGTGAAACACGGCGAGGACGAGCTGATTGATCAGCCATGCCGAACTTTGCGGATCGCGCGGCGTCAGCACTCCAGCATCGGTGGCCTCGATGACCTGACGGAGAATCAAATCGGTAAAGGGCTTTGTCGCCTGGGCCAGCTCCTCCGGGTAAAGACGATGCAGGCGCCAATGCTCAGCGGTGACGAACTGTGCACCTCTGGCGTTCTCGTCGCCGAGCGAGATGGGGCCCAACGTTGTCATGATGTAGTACTGAAGACGGGCAATCGGGTCGGAGATACGGCGTGATCATTCCTCGTACATCTGACAAGTCTCGCTGATCATCTCGTCGATCACGGCAAGAAGTAGCTGATCCCAACTAGAGAAGTACCGGTAGAACGTCTGGAGCGCCACATCGGCCTGTGTCACCAGTTATTGCAGAGTGAACGAAGAGTCCTTGACGGCGATGAGCTGTCAGGCCGGATCGATGATCAGCTTGGCCTGTTCGATCCTCGGTTTCGCGTGCGGCGCATGGCCGGTGAACGATCAACCGTTCGCTCAACCCATGTCATCGGGAGTTGCCTTCTTCGCTCACCGATCGGCACTGTAGATCACTGCGCCGCCGAAGTGCGGCGACGAATGGCAGGCCAGTCCGATCGAAGCCTGCTCACGTTGGCGATCACCGGCACGCCGAGAAAGCTGCAGGTAGCACTCGAGCATCTGCGGAATCCCGTGCATTCGCCCATTTCCGAGCGCCCCGCCGCCGGAGAGCACCGGCAGGCCGTCCTGGCGGTCGCTGTCGATTCCACCACCCTCAACAAAACGGTGGGCCTCCCCCACAGGGCAAAGGCCCAACGCCTCGAGCCAAAAGTAGACGAAGGGGGAAAATCCGTCGTAGAGCTGGGGGAGATCGATGTCGCTAGGCTCGATGCCGGAGCTACTCCACAGGCGCCTCGCCGTCTCAGCTCCGACTCCCATGATGTCGTCGAGTGGCCAGTGCAATGGCAGACGGTGCGTCGTCGGGGACCCAGTGGCGTACCCGGAGACGTACACGGGTCGATGGGGCAGGTCGCGCGCACGGTCTGCCGATGTGAAGACAAACACGGCCGCACCATCCACAGGGATGTCGCAGTCGTAGCGGCAGATTGGATCACTGATCATTGGAGCCGAGAGATACTCCTCTCGCGAGAGAGGCTGATCGTACCAGTAGGACCAGGGGATCCGTGCGCCATTTTTGCGTGCCTCGATGAGGACGGTAGCCATCGTTTCCCGGCTCGCTCCATAGCGTTGAAGGTATTCGTTGTACGGAAGAGCGATCATGGAAATCGGTCCGAAGTAGCCTTGGGGCGCGGTCCACTGCTGACCGCCCCCTGCTTCCCGCATCACATTTCCGTGGTACGAGCCTTTTGGATTGTGCAGGGCGCGATGCATCACCACATAGTTCGCTGCGCCAGTCGCAATGGCATTGACAGCCAACGCAACGGCCCCGGGAATCTGACCGAAACCTTGAAATCCGGCGGCGTAGCGCGGGTTGATGCCGAGACTCTGCGCCAACCAGTTCGCCGAGACCAAGCTCACGCCATCCTCAGCGCTATGGGAGCCGGCAGATGGGAAGAGACTGCCCGTGACGAACCCGTCGACCATGTCCACGTCCAGGCCGGCGTCACGGATCGCGCTGCGAGCCGTGTCCACGGTCAAGACACCCAGCGACCTCGTGTCGTGCTTCACGATGGGACTCTGGGCGTAGCCAACAATGGCTACCTGATTTTTCGCGGCGAAGGACGCGCTCAACTCTGATCCTCCAATACGAATGCAGGCACGGCAACACCCGAAGCGATGTCCTCGAAAGCGACACGAACGGGCCTCCCAATGTAGAGCGCCTCTTCTGGGGCATCGAGCAGGCGGCCAATGAGGCGAAGGTCGGTTTGCTCGACGATCTCGACGTCCACAAGCATGAACGGCACCTCAAACCCGGGCAGAAAAGATTGACGCACCACCGTCCACGACTTGACCACACCCCTGCCGCTGATTGGCACGAAGACAAATTCTGGATCCGTACTACCGCAATGCGGGCACACCGTTCCGGGGGGATGGGTGAGCGCGCTACATACGGAGCACTGAGCCACGGTGAGGATGTGCTGGCTCGCTGCGTTCCAATAAGGTGCGGAACGCTCGTCCGGGATCGGCGTCAGTCGAGCAGCTACGGTCACGGTATGACCCCGGCCTCCTGCAGCTTCGAGATATCGTCCCAGGTGTAGCCGAGTTCGGCCAATATCGTCTCCGTGTGCTCACCGTGTTCGGGCGCGCGCTGCAGTTCAGGTGGGGACCCATTGAATTGGACTGGGACCGCGGGGAGTCGGTACAGCGGCTCTCCGTCGATCACGACGTCACCGATATAGCCATTGGCCACGACCTGTGGATCGTCGAGGAGCTCGGTGATGGACTGTACCGGTGCCCACGGTGCATCCAGTCCTTTGAGCAGCTCTTTCCATTCGGCGAACGTCCGCCGCCCGAACTCCTCGTCCAGCAGGGCGACGCACTCGGCGGCGTTTGATCGTCGGGCCGCCAAGTCGACAAAGCGAGGGTCATCAGCCAGATCCTCCCGCCCGATCACCCGGCAGAAGTCAGACCAATAGCGATCAGCTTCCAGAAAGACGAGTTGGATATGACGGTGGTCCTTCGTGCGATAGGAGCCGACAAGTGGATTGAAGGACATTCGACGACTATCGGCCGGCGCCGGCACAGGGTTGTCCCCACCGAGGGCAGCCAAGATGTCAGACGAGAGCGTCCACATGGCAGTGGCGAGCAATGAGACGTCAACGACGGAGCCTGCCCCCGTTCGGGTCCGCTCGAGCAGCGCAGCCGAAATTCCGAAGGCCAGAGCCATGGCGCCGTTGCGATCGCCCATCGCGCCTCGCTGCATGATCGGTTGGTCACGTTCGGGTGGCGTGAGAATGTAGGCGAGACCGCCTCGCGCAAAGAACGCCGAAGCATCGTAGCCCGCCTGATTAGCGTCGGGACCTCGAACACCGTAGCCATTGCCGCGTGCATACACGAGCGTGGGGTACCTGCTCCTGAGCGCCTCGGCATCGAGGCCAAGGCGCTCCAATGCGGCAGGCCGCAAGTTCGTAAGGAAAACGTCAGCAGAGGCCAGTAGCTCATGGAGCACGGCCAATCCCGGCTCTTTCTGGACGTCCAATGCGATGGACCGCTTGCCGCGGTTGGCCAAGGCCATTGACAGATTGATGCCGCCTCGATCGCTACCGATCCCTTGCGTAGCCAGACCGCGGTATGGATCTCCTTTGAGGTGTTCGATGTGCACCACATCGGCGCCCCAATCGGCCAGCAAGGCACCGGCAACCGGGACGAACACCCACTGTGCTAATTCCACCACACGAATGCCCTCGAATGCGCCTTTACTCATGTCCTCCTCCTTAGAGGTCCCCTGCTTTGGACAGCCGAGAATGGGTCGATGTCGCCGAACTGCTCTGGTCTACCGAGTTCTTTGTCCTTCATTGTGAGCAGTCGGTGGGGGGCGGCGTACGCCCCACTCATGTGCTCGACGCGGCAGGTTACTCGTCCTCGGCAATCGGGTCGAGCACGACGAGCGGAATGACGCGGTCGGTACGCGTCTGATACACGTTGTAGTTCGGCCACGTCTCGGTCACCAATTGCCACAAACGAGGTTTCTCATCCTCGGTCGCAGTGTGCGCCATCGCACGGTAATGCTTCGAGAGAACCTGGATCTTGACTTCGGGGGTTTCGACAAGGTTCAAGTACCACAAAGGATGTTTGGGAGCACCTCCCTGCGATGCGACGATCAGGTACCGCTCGTTATCGGTGGCAAAGATGAGTGGCGTGGTTCGAGGCTCGCCCGTTTTTCTGCCCTTCATGGTCAAGAGCAGGATCGGCACTCCATTCCAGAGGTAACCGACCTCGCCGTTCGTTTCTTGGTACCGGCGGACATGCTCTTCCCCGAGAAGCGAAGTGTCAGGTTGCTGGTAACTCGGTGCTTCTTCCATGCGCGCTCGCTCCTATCCGAACACGACCGGGATCGCAGTAGCGCCACGCTCGTAGAAACCAATGTAGCGGGGCGGTTCGGCATCGGGATCGAGCCGGAGGTTAGGCAGCCGGTCAAGTAGCGCGTTGATGCCGACGGTCATCTCGGCCCGAGCCACATGCATACCAAGACAGATGTGGGCCCCGTTCCCAAAGGCCAAGCTTGGCTTGGGTGATCGCGTAATCTCGAAGTCGTCGGGCCGTTCCCAGCGGGCTGGGTCCCGGTTTGCCGCACCGAGGCAGATGTGCAGCACGGAGCCCTTCGGCACGTGTACACCATGAAAGTCGATGTCCTCAGTGACCCAACGCGAGAACATGGGGTCGGTCGGCATCCAGCGTAGTGATTCCTCAATGGCGGGACGAAGGAGCGCTCGGTCGTCACGAACGGCCTGGAGCATTTCGGGACGCTGCAGAAGCGCTGCCAACGTGATTCCCATTTGCTTCCAGGTGGTCCCCGACCCGGCAGTCAGAAGGAGGACGGAAAACGAATAGATCTCGGCGTCCGTGAGGCGATGCGTCGTCCCATCCTCGTCCTTGATCTCGGCCTCAACGAGGATACTGATGAGATCGTCCTCCGGCGACTCCCGCCGGGCCGAAACAATCGGCCTGATGATCTCCACCACCTTCGATGGGTCCCCAAGCGCTTCTCGGATGTCGAGTGCCTGTTCGACAGGCACACCGAAACTGCCGGTGATCGTCAGTACGGGGATGGCTGCGCAGAAGTCCACGTTGAGCTCCGCACGACCTCTGTCCTGGAAGCTGTCGATGAGGATGCCCACCGTCGTCTCAATCCAGTTCTTGATCCACCACTGCGCCCGTGCCGGCACAAAGGAGGGCTGTACGAGAGACCGATAGCGACGATGCTGATTGCCGCCCATGGACAGCAGGCTGTTGAGGGGACTTACATCGTCCGTGGAGAGTTCGATTGCTACCGGTGATGAGGCAAAGACCTTGTCATTGCGATAGACGCTGTCGCACGCGGCATAGCTGAACGCCGAGAAGTGTGGGCGGTCAGGATAGGGCAGCCCGTGAAAAAAAGCTGGTCCTTCGAAACCGGTGAGTTCGTGCACGACACCCGGGTGTACGGGGGCCTGCTCGCGAAGGTCCGCCCAGATCGGGTAGGGGTCGTCCTCATAGCCACCGCCGAACAAGGCGTTGTAGTTGGCACGCAGATCGAAAAGCGCGCGGACCCGCTCGACGTCGAGAACTTGACTGGCGTCAGTCATTTTGTGACGCAATTGATCGGCAAGTGAACTGGGATGACATTACGAGTTCAGACTCCTTCTTCGCCGGTCGAGATGCTGAGTGCCCCGGTAGGGCACGCCTCAACCGCGACTCGAATTTGCTCGACCGAGTCGGTGATCGGATCAACAAGCACTGCCTTCGGTTCGCTGTCCTGGGCAAAGGTACCCGGGGCGTAGACGAGGCACACACCACTGCCCATGCAGACGTCTCGGTCAATCAAAATCTTCAGAGCGCTGTCGGACTCAGGCATCAGTGAGGACCGGGATCTCGGCCGGCGTAAAGCGATACAGCTTCTCTGCGTTGCCACGCAGGATCTTGTACTGAACCTCAGGGGAAAGGTGACCGATCTGCTTCTTGACCACGGAGATGCAGTTGGGCCACGTCGAATCCGAGTGCGGGTAGTCAGTTTCGCACATGACGTTGTCCACACCGATCTCGTCGATGCTGGCAATCCCATGGGCGTCGTCGATGAAGCAGCCGAAGACGTGATCACGAAAGAGCCCCCGAATGTCAAGCGTATTGAGATCTACGTCGGTAGTGGCATGGCCCATGAATTGCACGCCGCGCTGCACCCAGAACCGCTGCTTGTCGAGGACCTGTTCTGCCCGCTCCAAAAAGTACGGCATCCATCCGATCTCGCCCTCGGACAGTGCGATCTTCAATCCGGGGAACCGGGTGAACATCCCGCTGAACAACCAAGCCAGCATGGCTCCCGATGTACGGACGGCCCCCCATGCCAGATTCGCCATGAACGGCGAGTCCGGTGCGATTTGGGGCACCTGTGACGACGACCCGACATGCATGCAAGCCACCATCCCGATTTCGGATGCGGTCGACATGACGGGATCCCAGTAGCGGTCCTTATCATGAATGGTCGGGAGACCGAGCGGCGCGGGGTTCTCCGAAAAGGCGAACGCCGTCGCGCCCTTCGCGGCGCAGCGCTCCATCTCCCTTGAAGCCAGGGCCGGGTCCCACATCGGGATCAGGACAAGCGGGATATAGCGTCCCGGGGCCGCTCCACACCACTCGTCGAGCATCCAGTCGTTATAGGCCTGGAGGCACACGAATCCGAACTCACGGTCACTCGCTTCCATGAAGAGCTGCCCGCAGAACCGGGTGACGGTCGGGAAACACAGCGATGCCAGGATGCCTGCTCGATTCATGTCGTCGAGGCGCGCTTTGGCGTCGTAACACCCGGGTCGCATCTCGGCGTAAGTCACCGCTTCCGGGCTGAACTCCTCTTTGGATTTTCCGGCAACGGCGCTGAGGCCTGAGCTGGGGAAGCGCTTCTCGTCATACACCCAGAACTCCATATCCCCCTCGACCACCATATGTGGTGCTCGGTCGCGATCCTTGGCTGGCACCCGGTCGACCCAGACGTTCGGTGGCTCCAGTACGTGATCGTCCACGGAGATGAGCCAGTCCAGAGATCGTTCAAATGCCATGGTCCCCCCTGTCGTGTCGTGCGGAGAGTTCAACTCGAGAGCTCGCCGATTTCCAGGTATTCATCGGTGAAAATGCCGCGGTGGCCGAATTGGCCCGTAAGCAAATCCACGACATGTTCACGCACCATCACGCAAGGTCACGGCGGTAGAGCATGCTTCTACTCAAACAGAGTACCGTATACTCGTCAAGCCCGGAAGTGGGAGGTGGTCGAACTCGAACTCGAACCGCCCCGCCAGGATGAATTGTTGATCAAAAATGGCGGCCGCCGGACTCGGCCGTCCACCCCGCCAAAGTTCGACCAGGCGACATGGTGATTGTCATGGGCACAGGCGGGATCGGAATGAATGCGGTCCAGAAGCGATCAATCTCCATCGAGTTTGGAGCAACCCACGCCGTCTCATCTATGGAAGAGGCAACGCTGATCGCGCAGACCTACAGCAACGGACAAGGAGCGGACTCCTGCATCGTTTGCGTGGGAGTTGCCACGGGCGAACATGTCGCACAGGCGGTAAACGCCATCAGAAAGGCCGGAACGTGCGTCCTCACGGGCCTTCCACGGGCCGCTGACTACACTGCACTTCCCATATCCATGCGGCATATGGTCTTATTCCAGAAACGCCTGCGAGGCTCGCACTTCGGTGCCTCTAGTCCTTCGAAAGATATACCGGCGCTCCTGGAGATGTATCGACAAGGGCGACTGAAGCTCGAAGAGCCATCACTTGCCGCTACTCCCTTGAAAGCCTCAAGGACGGCTACGAGGACCTGCGTGCCGGACGCAATCTTCGGGGAATAATCGTCTATTGACCGGATCCCTTCACTATCAACTTCAATGTGGATCGCGGTTGGGTCCGTCGACCGGCATATGGCTCGACTCGCTGGCGACGTGGAATGACCAGTCCCCGGGTACCTTGGATACGGAGGACATCCGTCGGGCGGTCAGAACGGCGACGCACCGAAGTGCGACTCGCGCTCCACCGAAATGAGCTGGGTCGACGGCGAACGATCGTTTGGGGTCCCGGAATCGCTAGCGGGCGGGGTCTGCGGGCAGCTATTCACACGAGCGCCATCTGAGCTGGGTCGCTCCCGGGGTCCGTTCGGCATACGCGAATCGCTGCTCCGATGGCCATGCTGCTAGCGGCTCCGGTGACAACGGCCACGGTCATGTCGTGTGCCTCTCTGAGTTTTCGAGCGGTCGGTGCGGCACCGATCTGATCATCATGCTGCAAGCCCGCTACGAGTGGGCAATTATTTGTCCGGCACTTGCCCAGTTTCGACTGCCCAGATCTGCCGGGCCAGGAACTTAGAATAGATGCGACATGCGGTGAGACTCCCCATGGCGAACCACAGAGACTCCTGTGGGGTTGGTTTCCAGACGTTTTTCGTCTCGCCGTATTCGTCGAAACCCCAGACGCTGCCGACCTTCTCCGCAATTGCGTCACCGAAATGCGCCCGGACGCCCGCTTGCTGGTCCAGATAGCCGGTCGCGAAGATGCACGCGTCGAAGTGCTCCTTACTGCCGTCGACGTAGCGAAGTCCGTTCCTTTCGAACCCGGCAACGTCGTCGTATTGCACCACCCTCACCTTGCCATCAGCTATGAGTTCTGAGCATCCGACATTGATGTAGTAGCCACCCCCTCGCCGGAAATACTTCATCTGCCAACCTGTAGCATCCTCGCCCACGTCCGTCAGAAACCCAACGGCATTGAGGCCGTCGATAAGTTCCTTGTCGTATTCATTGGCTATCTTCGTGAGCTTTCTCGCCGACTGGACCATCAGTGGGTAGGCAGACGACAGCGAGAGGAAATCGCTCTCATCGGTGTCCTTGTCCTTTTGGTATATGGAGGACCACATTTGCACCGATGGGTAGAGGCTAACGACCGAGGTCGATCCTCGCTGCATCATGGTGACATTGGCGCCGGCCGCATGGAGATCTTGCGCGATGTCATGGCCGCTGCTACCAGTGCCGATGACCAGGACGTCTTTGCCTGCGTAGCGATTGCCCGTCGTATAGGAGGACGAATGAAGCACTTGGCCCGCAAACTCTTCGATACCGTGCATACGCGGTGTGTAGGGTATGCCGCTGACACCCGTGGCGATCACAATATGGCGCGGCCTAATTTCACGGGTAGCACCGTCTGCTCCTTGAAGCGTGGCCAACCAACGACGCTCACCCGTGTCGAACTCGCCCGATTGGAACGTCGTGGCCGGCCAATAGTTCAGCTCGAGGGTCTCGACGTACGACTCGAACCAGTTGGCCAACTTGTCCTTCGAAAGGTATGTCGGCCAGAAGTCCGGGAACGGCACGAGCGGCAGATGATTGGCCCAGGTCTCGTTGTGCAACTCGAGGGCGTGATACCTCTTTCGCCAATTGTCGCCAATGCGTTCGTGCCGGTCGACGATGAGTGCATCGACCTCGAGCTCTTTGAGGCGAGCGGCCAGAGACAGTCCGGCCTGTCCGCCACCGACGATAAGGACCGTCGGGTCGTGATCCACATAGGAGCGTTCGTGTATACGGCGATCAAGCCAGTTCGCTCCTCCGAAGATCCGAGGATCTGGCTTCGCGGACGCCCGTGGCTTGTGAGGACCGACGTCCTCGAGCACGGTGAGCAATGCCCACGCCGCGGGGATCTCAGCGTCTGCGGTCGAGGACAGCAACCGGAGGAGGCCACGGCCTCGTCCTCTGCCCTCGCCCAATGTAAAAGTGAAATAGACTTGAATAGTAGGTACGTCGTAGTCAGTCGAGAATTGGCAGTTCAACTCCCCCGCGTCACATCGGAATGGCTTAAGTGTCCATCGAGCGAGGGCATCCCGGCTTCCGGCATCGATACGCTCCGTACCGGTGAACGTCACAATGGTCCAGGTGAAGGCCAGGACGTCGCGCCACCAACCATCGGAACAAAAGAGTTCGGAGACCGGGCGATCGCCCGTGTTGACTGCCGACTCGAAGGCGTGCAGCCAACGTTGCGCCGCCTTGGTCATCGTCGACTGGTCAATCTCTGCGTCGGCCGACGCCTGCACCATCACCACTTTCCAATCACTCGTGCCAGCCCGTCGGCGAGGTCGTCAGGCCCGCCAGGATGAACCTCTTGTACCACTCGGCCACGTGTCGAATCGGACGCGTGCCGCTAGGGCGATGCCACTTTTTGGTGCTATTCATCAGAAACAGAATGCTGTTGGTAGCAAAGGTTGCGTCTGTCTTCGGGTCGAAGTCGCCTTCGGCAATACCCAAGACGATGATGCGCTTCAACAAGGCATTGATCTGATGGCGCGCTTCTCCGATCGCGGCGAGACGTTCGGCGCCGAGGAATCGAAGATCGATATCGACTGCCCCGAGGAACGCGAATTCACCGCACTCAATCTCGCTCATGAAGCGATCAATGAAATGGGAAAGGCGTGACACGGCATCGCCGTGTGTGATCCCCGAATCCTCCTGCAAAGCCTGAAGATGCTGATTGAGCGCCCGAATCGTTATCTGGAAGAGCAGGTCAGCCTTGTTTTCCATGTAGTAGTAGAGGCTGCCTTTGAGGAGTCCGACCCGAGAGGCGATGTCCTCGATTGTGGTCGCTTCATACCCCTTCTCAGAAAAGATCTCCGCCGCCCCCCTGAGGATCTCAGACCAGCGCTTCTCGTTGAGCGTTCCCTCACGAGGTTCGAGTGGGTTCAAGGGTGGACGTCTGCCCGTCAAGGTCCCATCCTCCAATTTGGGTGGGCGACGTGCTTGCGGTCGCCGTCTCTGAGAAGTATTCTAACCTTATTAGATCATATCGTAATAGAACAGGCGGGGCGAGACCGCGCCTGCGAGTCGTTACGGGTGGGGGGCAAATGAACTCCAAAAGCAAGATGTCGATGCAGATCGCAGGCATGTTCGCATCGACGGATGCCTACCTAGCTCGGCCTCCAAGCGGTCTTGCGTCGGCACATAAGTGAATGAAACTTCAGTTGTAGTCGTCGTTGCCCCTGAACCTGCCTTCGTACTTCTCCGCCTACCGCGTCCTCCCTGGCCGAACAAGTTGCGGAGAGCGGCAGGTCCTAATCGCCGGCACCTGGGCAAGTGACTTCTGGCGGAACTCGACGAGCCTATGGAGATTACGGGACCGGTCACGGTCGACCTCTGGGCCGCCACTGACGCACCGGACACTGACTTCACGGCGACACTCGTCGACATTTACCCCGACGGCCCTGCCCTCAACATATGCAGGGAGCGATCCGGGCTCGTCACTCGGGAATCCCAATGCCCCTCGTCGCGGGGGCATCTACCGGTTTACGATCGACCTCGCGGCGACGAGCACTGTGATTTTGCCTGGTCACTGCGTTGCAATCCTCGTCTCCTTGAGCCGGTTCCCAGAGTGGGAACCGAACCCCAACACGGGCAATCCCCTTGGCGTCGATGCTGACAACGACCTTCGGTCAGCACGGCAGATGATCTTCCACGATGACCGACATCCGAGCCCCGTAGTGCTACCGATCATCCCACGAACACCATTGAGGTCAACCTAGAGAAGGCAGTGGCTCGGCATGGTGCGGGGCTCTCATCCGTTGAGACATCGGTCGAGCAATTGACATGTGGACGACTACAGTCCCGGAGCGTTCGGCGGATCCCTTTCGATGGGACTCGTGCAATCACGCGAATGGAGAGAACTCCTCCATGTCCCGCTGATAGGGCTGCAGTTGCTCTTTGAGTTCCGCTTTGAATGCTGCGGCAAACTCCGCCGGAGTCCACGAGTCCCTCCTCACCCGAGGCGACATGAGACCGTGATGCCCACGAGGACTCGCCTTGGTTCGTCACTCTTGCCTCATTTCTCCCCGCTTGGGCGCCACACGAATCGTTCAGGTGCCCGACAATTTCAGCCGATCACTACAGGTAACTTTTCCCAACCGCGCACGGTGGGTGTGTGTGCCTGCACGGCGCCGCCCCAGTCGATCGACCACTCAGGAAAACGATTGAGCACCTCGTCGATGGCCACCCTTCCTTCGAGTCGCGCCAGTGCGGCCCCGAGGCAGAAGTGGATGCCGTAGCCGAAACTGAGGTGTTGTGCGGCATCACGATGGATGTCGAAGCGATCGCCGTCGGGGAACTTACGCTCGTCGCGATTGGCCGAGCCGTTGAGGAGCACCATCACGTCACCCTCATGCACGACCCGTCCGTAGTGCTCGACGTCACGGTGCACCGTCCGAGCCTGTACCGGTGATGGTGCTTCATAGCGGAGGATCTCTTCGATCGCCTTGGGCATCAGTGACCGGTCGTCGACAAGGTCCCGACGCTGATCAGGGTGCTCGGCGAGGAGCTTGCCGGCCCAACCGATCAGACGAGTGGTCGTCTCATTGCCGGCTCCCGCCAGCAGCATGACGTAGGTAAGAATCTCGTCACGGGTGAGATGGCGCCTCTCCCCCGTCTCGTCCTCGAACTCCGCCGTCAACAATTCCGTCATGAGGTCGTCAGAGGGGTGCTGCGCCCGCCAGTCGATATAGTCGGCGAAGAGCTCGCCTCCAGCAGTAATGAAATCGGCGTTCGGTGTGTAATCTTCGCCCTCTTCGATCCGCATACCCTCGTCGAGCCGGTCACGAATGGCCTCTTGGTCCTGCTCGGGGATCCCGAGCAGCATGCCGATCGTACGCATGGGCATCTGCGCTCCGAGGTCAGTGATGAAGTCGAATCCCCCGGCCCCGACGAGTGGGTCGAGGGTTCGGGCGCAGAACTCGCGCACCTTGGGCTCGAGGGCGTTCATCTTCTTGGGGGTAAAGACCCGGGAGAGCAAGCCCCGGTGGACATCGTGGATCGGAGGGTCCTCCATGAGAATGATCCCTGGAGGGAGTTCGACGTTGGCCTTGATGACCTCCAAGGTCGAGCCTCGGCCCGACCGGTAGGTGTCCCAGTCCATGAGAGCCTTGTCGACGTCGTCGTAGCGACTCAGGGCGAAGAAGTCGTGCTTCTCGTTGTAGTAGAGCGGTGACTCCTCGCGTAAGCGCCGCCAGAGGGGATGCGGATCCTTGTCGATCTCGATGTCGAACGGGTCGTAGTAGAGCTCCGTGTCGTGTGATGCGGTCATCGCGCGATCCTCCTCGTCATGGCTGCACCGAGGCTACGACTTCTCCAAAGGGACTGCCTGACCTCGTCGCAGCCATCCCGTCGCACCCTAGATCGGCCGCCGCGGCGTGATGGCAAGAGTAGGAACGCTCGCCGAAGACCCGAACCGCACCAGCGCATCGACGGCACCCACCAGGTGATCCACGTCTATCAGCTTGTCGGTGAGCAGGCCGCGCGCTGTCCATGCAGGGAAGAGCTCCCCCGCCAATTCCATGTCCCATGAAGCAGTGAGTTGAGAAATCCCCTCGCCTTGGCCGCCGGCGCATTCGCCAATGATGAGCCGGGTGAACCCGACCTCTAGGTGCTCGGCCCGCCACGCTTCGACAAGCTTGTCCAATGCAGCCTTGGTTACCGTGTAGGACGCCAATCCGGGCCATGGCGCAGTAAGCGAGGCGCTCACAGAAGAAAGAAATGCCACCATGCCCCCCGACTCCTTCAGGTGGGGAAGGGCGGCCGCCGTGATCAGGGACGCTCCCACCACGTTGGTCGCGAACACACGCTGCCATGTGGCCGCGTCCAACTCCTCGATCCGCCTGAGCTCCCCGATGCCGGCGGAGATGATGACGGCGTCGATGCCGCCCAGTTTTTCGGCCGCCTGACCGATGGCGCTCCGGCACGATGCCTCGTCCGTCACGTCGCACGGAATGGCGAATGACTCGGGACCGGCCTCTCGCGCCGCGTCGGCGATGAGCGACTCGCGCCTGGCCAGCAGCGCGACGCTCGCCCCTCGCTGCCCGAGGCCGATCGCCAGGCACCGCCCAAGCCCCGTCGAAGCACCAACCACGACGACCCGCACGTTGCTCATCCCAACCTCCCGATGAGGTACGGGATCTCAGCCGCTGTGTCGTGATGGCTTCTAGGGAGCAGGCCCGAAGCGCGGCCGGTCCAACGGTCTAGGTATGGGCGTCTGCCGGTCAAGGTCTCATTCTCCATTCTGGGTGGGGGCGACGTGCTTGCGGTCGCTATCTCCGAGAATTAATCTAACTGGTAGATAGTCTCTCCCTAGAACGGAGTCAACCCTTTTCCGCTGCAGCAGCGTATGCATGCAATGCCGGTACGACCTCCGCGAACAGACCGTCGAGGACAGGTCGCTGGTCTGCGCCTGCCGTTGCCGCATGGAACACGAAATGGCGGGCACCTGCGTCGTAGAACGCACGGAGCTTGGCCGTCACCTCGGCCGCAGTGCCCGCGGCGGCGACGCTGTCGATCATGCGGCTGAAATCTTGGTTGTAGGTGCCGCCCATCGTTCGGGCCGCCTCTTCTCGGGCAACGTCGCCGTCAGGATTGATGTTGAGGAACACCCACACACACCAGGCGAAACCCGCGAGGTCCCGCCCTGCTTCCTCGGCAATGTTCTTGATCAGGGTCACCGATTCGGCGTAGCGACGGGGTGAGTACATGTAGGGGAACCAGCCGTCGCCGAGTGTCGCTGCCCGTCGCATCGCCGGCTCCTTCCGGCCGGCCACCACGATCGGGGGGCCGCCGGGCTGGACGGGGGCCGGGTGGATCTTCACTTCCTTCATCGCGTAGTAGCGACCGTCGTGGGTGACCTCCGTGGCCGTCCACAACCGGCGAAGAAGCGGAATGATCTCGTTTGTCCGGCGGCCGCGTTCCTCGAGAGGAATGCCCATGGCTCGGAACTCTTGCGGGTACTCGCCGCCTATCCCGACACCGAGCACCAGCCGCCCACCGGTGGCGCGATCGAGGTCGGCGATCTGCTTGGCCACGAGCGCCGGCGGATANNTCGCCGGACGCGACTATTCCGATCCGGATCTGAGAACCGGGCCTGATCAACGGAGAACCTCCCCGAGCTGCTCACGTTCGCTGGCGGACAACGCGAGGATCGTGTCCAAGATGGTGTCGTTGTCCTGACCCATGAGCGGGCCATGACGAATGTCGATATCGAGGTTGGAGAACAACCATGGCTGCCGCATCACACGGGTTCGGCCGATCTCTGGGTGTTCAATCTCCACGAACACCCCGCGCGCGGCGAGGTGCGGATCGGCTGCCAGAGTCTCGTTCGTCATCACCGCCATCGCTGGAACACCCGCAGCCTGGAGCGTCTCGAACGCCGTGCGCGACCCCCGCTGCGAGGTCCACGCCGTAATGGCTTCGTCGATCTCGGCGCGTGCGACGCGACGGGCAGGCGCCGTCGGATAGCGCTGGACCCAGCCGTCGCGCTCGATCACCGAACAGAGGGCCTTCCATTCGGCTTCGTCTGTGATCGCCACTGCAACCCAGTCGTCATCTCCGGCGGCGGGGTAGACGTCGTGTGGGGCGTGCTCGCGGTGACCGTTGCCCACCCGAATCTCCCACGGAACGGCAAGCTGTTCGGCGAGGAGGGCATCTGGCGAGGAGGCGGCTGCGACCTCGCGCGACGCGAGGTCGATGTGCTGGCCCTCCCCGGTTCGTGCCCGGTGCAGCAGCGCCGCGAGCGCTGCCACCGCCAGCACACTGCCGCTCCGGAAATCGGTGGACTCACCGATCTCCGTGGGTGGGCCGTCGCCGTACCCTGTCTGCTCCGCCAGTCCGCCGGTAGCTCCGAAGATGCTGGCGAGGCCAGCGGCCATCGCTTCCGGTCCGGTGGCGCCGTTCGCCGATGAGGAGATGACGACCAGCTCCGGGTGCTCCGCCAGGAGGCTCGCAGCGTCCAGCCCGAACCTCGCCATGACGCCGGGACGGAAGTTGTCGACGACGACATCGACGTGATCTACGAGCCGATGGGCCAGCGCCAGTCCTTCTGGCCGGGACAGGTCGACCTGGAAAGACCGCTTGGCGAGATTGAGTTCGTTGAAGTTCGGAGAGAGGTTGATGCCCCCATAGTCAGCTAGGAATCCACGTCGCGCCGGGTCGGGGCGGCGGGTCGATTCAACCTTGATCACCTCGGCCCCGAGTAAGGCCAGCAGACAAGTACCGTACGGGCCAGCGGCGGCCCAGGTGAAGTCGAGGATCCGGATACCCTCCAGCGCTCGGCCAGGGGGAAGACTGGGCTTGGCCGATTCCTTGTCGGAGAGCCCTGCGCTGCCACCCACTGGTGGCGCCGAACTGATCTCGACCGGAGTGACGGAGAAGCGGTAGGGAGGCCCTGGTATGAGCATTCGCTCCGCCCTACCATCGTCGATCTCGCGGAAGAAACCGCGATGGCGAAGCTGCGGCGACGCAAGGAGGTCTGACGGCGTCGCATACGCTCCCACCGGGGCGCCAAGCGGGGCGAGGATCTGCACCACGTCGGCCTTGTCACGCCCCTGGCACCATGCCTGCATCGCGGTTGCGGCAAGCTCCGGGTTCTCGATTCGAGAGGCGCCGGTTGCGATCCGGGGGTCGGCGAGCTCCCCGGCATCCGGTGAGGCCGCCAAGGCATCCCACTGACCCTGCGTCATGCCGACGAGCTGCACCCATCCGTCGCGACACCGCATCATGCCCATGGTCCCGTAGCGACCACCGTCGCGGTGCAGCGCGACACCGTCGTTGTTGAACCGACTGAGACGCGTGCGATTGAGGGTCAGCGCCGATTCTTGGATCGAAACGTCCACGCGCTGCCCCCGGCCCGTTCGAAGGCGGTCGTACATCGCCGCGAGTGCGGCGACCGCAGCATTCCAACCGGCGTCATACTCACCGAGGTCGGCGCCGGCTTGGATCGGCGGTCGGTCGGGAAACAGCTTGAAACCGGGACCGCTCGGCAGGATGGAACCCTCGCCGCCGGCATGGAAGGACACGAGATGATTGGCACGGTGGTTGGCATACGGGCCGGTGAGACCGAATGGTGTGATGACCAGTACCGTCGTGGCCTCGTTCAGCCCCTCCTGTCCGTACCAGGTGGCGTCGTCGGTGACCACCACGTCAAACCCCGCCGCCAGCTCCCGACGATCCGCCAGCCCCTCGTTGGGCACGATCAAGCTCGCCTTGCCGGTGTTCAGGTACAGGAACCGGCCTCCGGGCTCACCCGGCGCCGCGTCAGCCCGTCGCGGTCCCCACGCGCGAGACTGATGCCCGCCGGGCGGCTCCACTTTCACGACCTGGGCCCCAAGATCACCAATGACCTTTGCGCAGAATGACGCCGCAACACCGTCGGCGATCTCCAAGACCTGCCACCCCGCCAGCGCTCCCTCCGAGGAACCGGTCCGACCAGTCACCCGACCCTCCCCCTCCCAAAATAGTGGAAGCTACCCATTGTCGGAGCTGTCCCGGTTATCCACGTCAGTTTCGTAGCGTAGAGCGTCCACGAGCGTCGGCTCGCGAGGGGGGTCGCACCAGACGTTGGACCGCGCGCAGGGCGTGCCCTAGGTTGGCGCTCGTGCAGAACATCCCTATGCCCACGAAACTCGAAGAGGTTCTCGACGCCGAGTGGCTGAGCGGGGCACTCGACGACGTCACGAATGAAGACCGCATCGTGGCGGTCGAGGCGGTTGATTCGTCGAAGACCCTGGCCCAGAAGGTGCGGTTTCGAGTCACGGTGGAGGGAGCCGACGGGCAGCGTCGACTGAGGTCCTACTGCATCAAGGGTCACCTTGACGGGTCGCCGGGAAACACCCTCATGTCTGAAGCACGCTTCTACCGCGAGCTGGCCCCGCTCCTCGATCTCCGCACGCCACGCGCGTACTACGCAGCCGTCGACGACGCCGCGGGGCAGGCGATGATCATCATGGACGACGTTGTCGACATGGGCGGCCATTTCTTGAGCGCGCACAGTGCCTACTCGCTTGACACGACACGAGATTCGCTGAGTCAGCTTGCTCGCCTTCACGCATCGACTTGGAGTGGGGCGCGAACCGCTGGCCTGACGTGGCTCTCACCGCGAATCCGCCCGATGGCCGAGATGTATCCCACCGATGTTCTCCAGACACTCCTCGACGACGGCCGCGGCCCCGACATCGCGCCGGAGCTTCAAGATGCGAAAAACCTGGTCGAGGCGCTTCAACGCACTGCTGATCACGAGACCACATGTGTGATCCACGGCGACACGCACTCAGGCAACGTCTACCTCGACCGGGAAGGGCGTTCCTGTTGGCTCGATTGGCAGATCGTGCAGCACGGCCACTGGGCGACGGACATCAGCTATCACTTGGCTACCGTGCTCGACGTCGAGACTCGGCGGTCCCATGAGGGCGACCTGCTTCGTCACTACCTCAGAGAGCTTGAAGCAGGTGGGACCACCGCCCCAGGGTGGGACGAGGCGTGGGAGAAGTACACACTCAGCTTCTCCTACGGCTACTTCCTGTGGGTCATCACCCAGATCAGCTCGCGAGCCGTTGTGCTGATCCACATCCCGCGCCTTGCCGCCGCCCTGACCGACCACGACACCTTTCGTAGACTCGGGGTGATCTGACGATCACCGCACATTCGGTGTCGTTACACCCCAGGTCGAGCTCGACTCCGACGCTGCAAGAATCTTTTCCGGCTCGACGCGGCACGCGTCTCGGACAGGCGTGAACGAGCCCTGGCCAGTTCGAGTGTCGCCCTAATCGAGGAAAGGATCGACGTGTCTCGAATCGAAGTAGTCGCGCCACTTAGCGATCTTGCCGTCCTTCATCTCGAACGCGCCCATCACGTACAGATCGTGAACCGTGGTGTCGCCGGGTTTCTGAAAACACTCGAGCCGCTCGGCGAGCACGACGTCGCCTTCCGCTACGAGGTGGACGATGTGGAGCTCGACACGCCACCCGCTCCGATACCGGCTAAGGGCGTCATATGCCTGGTCGGGCCCGATGCGGGGGTGGCCCGACCATGGAACGTTGATATAGACGCAGTCCGCAGCGAGGAGCTCGTGGAAGTCCCCGCGAGTGAGCTTTGGCCACTCTTCACATAGCCGTCTGACGACGACAAGGTTTGCTTTCTGCGTCCCCTGATTCATCACCCTCGATCACTCCCCTTCGCTGGTCCCAACGACGTGTGATGCGCACCTAGCGGGTACCGGTCGGCAGCGCCGGTATGCCGGGATGCGGGATCTCATGGGACCGGCTGTCCGAATGAGGTGCGAGCCGGTGGAGGCAGGTCTAGTCCTGGTGCCAACGCTGGCTCGTCACACCCATTTGATCCATCGTTCGGCCACGAACGTGGCCCGTCTCCATGCGGAAGGCCCCCTCGGAATACCTGCGCCGCTCCATCTGCATTTGATGGATCCCTGGCTGGTCAGTAATTAGACAGCCCACCACCTTACCATTTGCTGATCACCCAACAAGTAGTAAGGTTTGGCCGGTAGAAGTGGTTTGCTGTACTGGCCCGTCCGGGAGCATCCGTCCGGCGGGGTAAGTAGGGGAGGACTTTCGACATGTCGCAATTCGACCTGGTGCTCAAGGGCGGGACCATTCTGGACGGACTCCAGACGCCACGGTACAAGGCGGACGTGGGGATTCGAGATGGCAGGATTGAGCTGATCGGCCGCATCAGCGCCTCCGAGGGCAAAGAAGTGGTCGACGCTTCTGGAAAGGTTGTCGCTCCGGGGGTGGTGGACCTGCACACCCACTACGACAGTCAGGTGTTCTGGGATCCGTGGTGCACCATGTCGGGCTGGCATGGCGTCACCAGTGTCGTGATCGGCAACTGTGGCTTCGGGTTCGCCCCTTGCAAGCCTGAGGACCGCGACCGGGCCATGCTCTCGTTGTCGCGCAACGAAGCGGTGCCTCTTAAGACGATGCAGGCTGGTATGCCGTGGGACTGGGTTACCTTTCCGGAGTTCCTCGACAGCGTCGACCGCACTCCCAAGGGCGTCAACGTCATGTCGTTCGTGCCACTCGCTCCTCTCTACGCCTACGTGGCTGGGGTGGACAACGCCAAGGCCCACCGGGTGACTGACGAACAATTGGAGAGCATGTGCGCTCTGCTTGTCGAGGGCATGACGGCCGGAGCCTGCGGCTTCAGCGCCCAGATCGCGGGTGAGCTGGGAAACGTGCAGCTTGATTACGACGGAACACCAATGGTCACTGACTGTATGACCGATCGTGAGGTGACCGCGTTCTCGCGCGCTCTCGGATCGCTCGGGCGAGGCGTCGCTCAGCTTACGGGATCGCTTGAAATTGCGGCACTGATGGCCCGCGAGAGTGGCCGTCCGATCATTTGGAACGCCTTGCTGGCGGACGGGGCTCTCAACCAACACGGGAAAGGCGAATACTCGGCCCGCGATGCGCTCAAACAACTTGCCTACCTGAACGAAGAGGAGGGCCTGAGGGTCTTTGCCCAGGCGCTCACGACAAACTTCGTCTCGGAGTTCACATTGGAGGACTACAACCTGGCCGATACCATCCCCTGCTGGAAAGAGGCCTGTATGGGGACCATCGAGGAGAAGCTCGTCAAGTTCGCCGATCCCGTGCGCAGGCAGGCCATGAAGGACGTTCATGATGCGCGCGGTGGCCTCTTCGGAGCTGGCTACGACCTGAGCGAGATAAAGATTCACTGGATCTCCAGTGATGTGCCCGACGCCCGGAAGCTCAAGGACACATACGAGGGTTTCACCATCGGCGAAGTGGCAGCCCGCGAAGGTAAGCACGAGATCGATGCGTTCCTCGACGTCGCGGTGGCCGGACAACTCCAAGTCGGTTTCGCCACTCTCATGATGATGACTCCACCTGAATCCATGAAGGAGATCGCCACCTCGCCGGTCGCCCTCCCCGGTGTGAGCGATGGTGGTGCACACACCAAGTTCGTCACGACCGCACGGTTTCCAACCGACTTGATCGCCTACTGGGTGCGCGAACATGAGATCATGTCGCTCGAAGAAGCGCATTGGCGCCTGTCCGCGTATCCAGCGCAGGCCGCGGGCCTGAAGGGTCGGGGCTTTTTGGCTGAAGGGGCACCGGCCGACGTGATCGTCTACGACTTCGAAACCCTCGATTCCCTGCCCCAGGAGCGCGTGTGGGACTATCCGGCCGGCGAGTGGCGCCTCATTCAGAGGGCAAAGGGGTACGACCGCATAATCGTCAACGGTCACACGACCTTCATCGAAGATGAGTGCACCCAGGCCACCCCAGGCAAGCTGCTGCGCCACGGAAGCGACTGAGAGGAATTCGAGATGACCCCCGTAAACGATATCTCGACGATTTTCGATGCTGACAACCACTACTGGGAGACGAGCGACGCCTTCACGCGGTACCGCGATCCCAAGTTCAAGGACCGGGGAGTGCAGCTCAAGGAAGTGGACGGACAGCTCCGCTACTACTTCGGAGATCGCGCCCACCCGATCATTCCAGGGCCGGGTGATCTGCATGCACGTCCACGCCCGGGAGCGCTCTATGAATATTTTCAAGGAAGAAGCAGCAAGGCCCGAGTGGGCAACGAGCTAGCTTGTGAGGCACCGGGCGAGCATCCCGAGTGGTTCAACCGCGATGCCCGCCTGCGCTGCATGGATGGTCAAGGTGTCGAAGCGGCATGGATGTTCCCGTCGCAGGGCGTCTGTATGGAAGGTCCGATGCAGCCGGACATCGAGGCTGCGATCGAAGTCCTGCGCGCCTTCAATCGTTGGCTTGAGGACGATTGGGGCTTCGCATACCAGAACCGGATCTTCGGAGTGCCGTTCCTGACGCTCTCAGATCTGGACTCTGCCGTGCGCGAGCTCGAGTGGTGTGTGGAGCGTGGCGCCCGCGTGATAACGATCCGCAACGGCCCCGCTTTCACCCCAGACGGGCTCCGTTCCCCTGCTGATCCGGTGTTCGACCCCTTTTGGGCGCGAGTGCAGGAAGCCGGTGTCGTAGTGACGGCTCACGCCGGATTCGAAGACGGCTATGTCGACGTATCGGAGGCGGTAGCCCGAACGTGGGGACTCAGTGGTGGCCAATCGATCTTGGCGAGCACTGACGCAGCAGGCGGCGCAGCCTCGTTGATGGCCCAGCTCATGAAACACCGCCTCATTGAGGACTTCGCCACCGTCCTGGTGGCTCACAAACTGTTCGAGCGTTTCCCTCGGCTTCGGGTCGCCTATATCGAGAATGGCGCCGACTGGGTGCCTCGCCTCCTCCACTCGCTCGAGATGCTGGCCGGTCAAAACCCCGGCATGTTCACGTCAAATCCCGTTGATCAGTTCATCGAGCACTGTTGGGTGGCGCCTTTCGTGGAGGACGACGTCGCCAAGCTGGCCCAGTACCTCCCGGTCGACCGGATCCTCTTCGGATCGGACTGGCCGCACGCCGAAGGCCTGGCCCAACCCAGAGACTTCTTCGCCAACGTCGCATCGTTCTCTCCCATGGATCAGCGCAAGATCATGGTTGAGAATGCCCGGGAATTGACCTTCACGTAGGAGGCGGGATTTTGACATTGGGACCGTGCTGCTCCAGACGGACTTCGGCCGGTGCAGGGACCCACGTCATGCACCCCGGTCGTGGCGGCACCGGTGATCGAGACCCAACCAAGCCATTCTTCAGGGAAGAGGGAGCATGTCGACCTATGACATTGTGATCAAAGCGGGCACCATCATCGATGGGCTCCGAACGCCGCGCTTCAAGGGCGACGTGGCCATCAAGAACGGGAAGATCGCCTTGATCGGCTCCGTCGACGCGTCCGAGGGGGCCGAGGTGGTCGACGCCTCTGGCAAGATCGTGGCCCCCGGAGTGGTCGACCTGCACACCCACTACGACAGCCAGCTCTTCTGGGACCCGTGGTGCACGATGTCGGGTTGGCACGGCGTCACGAGCGTCGTCATCGGCAACTGTGGCTTTGGGTTCGCTCCATGCCGTCCCCAGGACCAGGACAGGACGATGCTCAGCCTTTCCCGGAACGAGGCGGTACCGCTGAAGACGATGCGCGCGGGGATGCCATGGGACTGGGAGACGTTCCCGGAGTACCTCGACAGTGTCGACCGCACGCCCAAGGGCGTGAACGTGATGTCGTTGGTGCCGCTGGCACCGCTCTATACGTACGTCGTTGGCGTTGACAAAGCCAAGGAGTTCCGGGCCTCGGACGAGGAGCTCGACGAGATGTGCCGGCTCGTCGGCGTGGCCATGGAGGCCGGTGGTTGCGGCTGGAGTTCGCAGATCAGCGGCGACCTCGGCAACGTGCAGCGCGACTATGACGGTACGCCGATGGTTACCGACCAGATGACGGAGCGAGAGATCGTTGCGTTCTCGCGTGTCCTGCGAAAGATCGGCCGTGGCACGACGCAGATCACGGGGAGTCTCGAGATCGCGGGATTGATCGCACGAGAAAGCGGGCGACCGATCATTTGGAACGCGTTGGCGCCCACCGGTTCAGTGAACCAGCACGGCGAATCCCGCTATCCGCACCTCGACACGATCGCGCGGCTGGACGAGCTGAATCAGGAGGAAGGCGCACGGGTCTTCGCCTCGGCACAGATCGTACGCTTCAAGTCGGAGATCGTCCTCGAGGATTACAACCTCATGGACATCTTCCCCGCCTGGATGGAGGCCAGCCTCGGGACCCTCGAAGAGAAGATCGCCAAGTTCTCCGACCCCGGTCGCCGCCCGGCCTTGAAGGAGGCGATCGACCAACTGGGTGGCGGTTTCGGTGCCGCCCGCTACCGGCTGGACGAGATCACAGTGAACTGGATATCCAGCGATGCGCCGAACGCCCTCCAGCTGAAGGAGCGCTACGAGGGATTCACGATTGGCGAGATCGCGGCCCGGGAGGGCAAGCATCTCCTTGATGCCATGCTCGACATCGCCGTCGCCGGTAATCTCAACGTTGGGTTCGGCACGACGACAATCGAAATGGACCCGCAGGCGGTGAAAGAGGTCGGGACGTCGGCTATGGCGTTGCCGGGCATCAGTGACGGTGGCGCCCATACCAAGTTCGTCACCACAGCGAGGTTCGCCACCGAGCTGCTGGCCCACTGGGTCCGCGACCACGAAATCATGTCGAGCGAGGAGGCGCACTGGCGCCTCTCGGCCTACCCGGCAATGGCCGTGGGCCTGAAGGACCGTGGCAGCCTCGCCGAGGGGAAGGCAGCCGACGTCATCGTCTACGACCCCGACGCCCTCGATGCCCTGCCGCAGGAGCGGCTTTACGACTACCCGGCCGGCGAATGGCGACTCGTCCAAAAGGCCAAGGGCTATGACCGCATCATCGTGAATGGCCAGACCACGTTCATCGACGGTGAATGCACCAACGCCATCCCCGGTCGCCTCCTGCGACACGGCAGCGAATAGAGAGGACACCATGACCACCGCGAACGAAGCGATCACGACGATCTTTGATGCCGACAATCACTATTGGGAGACGAGCGACGCATTCACGCGGCACCGCGACCCCAAGTTCGCCGACCGAGGAGTGCAGGTGAAGGAAGTCGATGGCCTCTCGCGGTACGTCCTCGACGGTGAGGTCTTCCAGTGGCTTCCGGGCCCTGCGGACGTGCACCCACGGCCCGCGCCAGGGTCTTTCATGGACTACTTCGTCGGAAAACTGTCTCGCGAGGACTTCGACGCTTCATTCAACGTCGCCCCTTCAATACATCCCGAGTGGTACAACCGACAGGAGCGCCTGAAGGTCATGGACGAGCAGGGCGTAGAAGCCCTTTGGATGTTCCCGTCACAGGGTGTCGTGCTCGAGGCTCCAATGCTGGACACCGACGTCGAGGCAACGATCGAGATCATGCGCGCCTTCAACCGCTGGATCGAGGAAGACTGGGGCTTTGCGTACAAGGACCGCATCTTCGGTGTGCCGTTCCTGAATCTTTCGGACCCGGACAAGGCGGCTGACGAGCTCGGGTGGTGCCTCGACCATGGCGCCCGGGTTGTCGCAATCCGCCACGGTTCGGCTGTCACCGCTTATGGCCTTCGCTCTCCGGCGGACCCGATGTTCGACCGCTTTTGGGGACTCGCACAAGAGTCTGGCGTCGTGGTGTCGTCGCATGATGGCTCAGACCACACGTATACCGACATGTACGCGCTTTTGAGCCGGGTGTGGGGCGAAACGAACCCGGTGGAGGTGAGAGCGACCGGCGACAACATGAAGATGATGGGAAGTGGCACGGCAATCGGGGCGCTCATGAAGCACCGGAACGTCCATGATTTCGCTTACTTCCTTGTGGCCCAACGGCTCTTTGAGAGGTTCCCGCGACTGAAGGTTGCGTTCATCGAGAACGGCTCAGCTTGGGTGTCCCCGCTGCTCCATGCCTTGGAATACCTCGGCCACGGCGGCGAATACCAGCCTTCGCCCAAAGAGATGTTCATCGAGCACTGTTGGGTAGCCCCCTTCGTGGAGGAGAGCGTGGACGAGCTGGCCCGACACCTGCCGGTGGAGCGGATCCTGTTCGGCTCGGATTGGCCGCATGGGGAGGGCTACTCACAACCCAAGGACTTCTTCGAGAACGTTGCCAATTTTTCGATCGAGGACCAGCGCCGAATCATGTACCAGAACGCCCGCGAGCTAACTCGCGGATAGGTACTCTGCCGTCCACCAGCTCCCGTCGGCGCAGTCGGGAATGGCTTCCTGTGGCAGAAGAACTCGCAGGGTATCCACTGGGAGGCAGACGTTGGGGAGGGGGGAATCGTGGATGAGGTGATCGCGCACACTCGGCAAGGCGCACTACGTGGTGAGCGCCAACCAGGAGGTTGCGTCTTTCGAGGTATCCCGTTCGCTCGACCTCCGGTCGGCCCGAGAAGATTCATGCCGCCAGAACCTCCTGAGATGTGGACCGGAGTTCGTGATGCGACTTCGTTCGGACCCGTTGCCATGCAGATTCCGACCGTACTCGAGACAGAACGCGGTCTTCCTACCAAGATGTCCGAGGATTGCCTCTCCTTGAACATATGGGCGCCCGAATTGTCCGAGAACCTTGCAGAAGCCCTTCCCGTAATCGTGTGGATACACGGAGGGTCGTTTGTCAACGGTTCAGGGGCAATTCCTTGGTATGACGGATCTTCTCTGGCCGCTCGCGGTGATGTCGTTGTCGTGACGATCAACTATCGCCTGGGCGTATTCGGATACCTCTCGCTGGCGGAATTCGATGATCAGTACGACAGATCGGGGAACCTCGGATTGCTCGACCAAGTCGCGGCGTTGTCGTGGATTCAGGAAAATGTGGCGGCTTTTGGTGGCGACCCGAACCGGGTTTGCGCCGTGGGCGAGTCCGCCGGCGCGATGAGTATCGGAACTCTACTGTCGACACGTGCGGCCGAGGGCTTGTTCCAGCGGGCGATCCTACAGAGTGGCACACCGGTGGCGCAGGCTGCGGAAAGAGCGGAGCGCACGACCAAGGATCTGTTCGCTGCACTCGATATCGACCGCGATGACACTGGGTTAGCTTGCCTGAAAGCTCTGGCGGCGGAAGACATCCTCAACGCCGCCGCGCAGATGGCAATCCGAAGGATGACAGCCGGCGATGGCGACGCCGATGCCTTCCCGTGGTCGCCCGTCATAGACGGCGTCGTCGTTGAGGGCGACCCGATGGAATCGGGAACCAATTCGAGAGTGCCGGTACTCATCGGGACGACCCGTGACGAGATGCGGATCATGAGGGTGCTCTTCCCGGAACGGCCGCCCCTCGACCTGCCTCAACTCGAAGACCAGGTTGGAGCGCTATGCGGTCCCCTCCGCGATGACATCCTGCACGCCTATGCAGCGAGGAACCCGAGTGCCACGCCGGATGATCTCTGGGATGCCATCGCCTCGGACCGTGTTTTCGGGTTGCCGACGGCCGACTTCATTGATCAGCGAGTCAAGAATGAGGCGCCGACTTGGACCTATCTCTTCAATTGGACCTCGGCTGCGCGTGGTGGCATATACGGGTCGGCACACACGGTGGAAATACCCTTTGTATTCGACACATTCGATGCTCCAGGAGTCGCAGACTTTCTCGGGCGACCTCGCTCAGCGACGGAGGGGCTCGCTGCACGCGTACAGCAGGCCTGGGTCAGCTTCGCCCGCGATGGGTTTCCCTCGGCAGACGGATTGCCGGAGTGGCCGCCTTGTGGCTCCAGTACGCGACCGACCATGGTCTTCGATGTGGAGTGCGTGCTGAACGAAACTCCCGATGGTCGCATCCGGGCACTTTGGACACGCTGCATGTGAAGCGACGGAGACCAGCCGACAAATCCCAGAACGCCGATGGCCCTGCAGAGACAGTAGACGCTTCATGCTCCTAAGATTTTTTATGGAGAGCCGCCTCATGCGATATCGAGGAATTCCAAGGCGGTTCAGCCGGTTGACAACCAAGCTGACGAATGCGTATCGTCAGATCGTCAACATGACGCTGTGCGACCGGACGACACGAAGGACGAGCAATGAGTGCGAGTACCAGCGACACTCTCCGGCGACTTAACCACATGGAGATGTTGTATCGGCCCGGCGAACGAGCACTGGCAGGTCGCGTGTTCGAACTTCTCGGGATGCGCGTCGTCGATACCGGCGGGGAATGGCTATATGCATTCGTCGACTCGAACGTCGACGATTACGCGAATAACGCGTGCTACGCCTCAGAGGTCACTCCCGAGCAGTTGGCTCTCGAGCACGCCCTCGACGCCGCAATGACCGCTGCCTCTGGTCTCCCGGCCGCCGTCGAGAGCGAAGGGCCATCCATCGAGGCAGACCTCGGCGCGGCGGCTCGGCAATACCTTCGCCGCATTCATGACGAACCGCAGCGAACGTTCCATTTCGGGATCCGCTTCTACAGCCGGGATGACTTTGAGGCGGCGCTCGATCGCATTCGAGGCGCCACCGCCGAGGATGACCTCTCAGGACGCGTGGCACTCAGCGGCGTCTACTACCCCGACGAACCCGGGGCGTATGCACCGAACATGATCCAGGCCTTCGTGAAGACGGATGTGGTGGCCTCGGGGCTCCTCGCCTTCGGCCAACACATCGAATTGCAGTGGCATATCCCCAAGGGTGAACCCTTTCAGCGCTGACACCTCGTCACCTTTCCTCGCTGAACGAACGGAACCCGCGTGGGATCACCTGGTGCCCTCTGGGAAGGAGTCAGCGAAAGGACCCTGACCAGTTGGCAGCTTGGTCTCATCGTCACCAGCAACCGACTTTGCCCATCACCGCCACGCGCAAACTACATCGAGGATTCTGAGCTACGGCCAATGACGGGACCCAGCAGCGTGCCTCAACGGGACGCCATCTGACCACCGTCGACGACGAATTCCGCCCCCGAGACGAACGTGGCTTCGGCTGAGACGAGAAAGGAAACAAGTGCGGCTGCGTCCTCGGGACGACCCAGTTTGCTTCCCGTCTCCCGCAGTCGGCGCACAGCCTCCGGCGAAAGCATCTGGGTCTCGATCGGCCCGGGCATGATCGCGTTGACGCGGATGCCTCGGGGCCCGAGCTCGGCCGCGAGTGCCTGCGTCAGCCCGCGTAACGCCCATTTCGAGGCACAATAGGACGCATGAAGGGGGAATCCCTTGAGTGCCGACGTCGAGCATGTGTTCACGATGGCCGCTGAGGTCGACTGGAGCAGGTGCGGGAGGGCGGCCTGAATGCCGAGGAAGGGCCCCAGGCAATTAACCTCCCATGTGTTGCGAAATTGCTCGCTGCTTTCTTCATCGACAGCCACACGCCGCAAGATCCCCGCGTTGTTCACCAGCACGTCGAGTTGCCCGTACCGTTCCACCGTCGCCGCTATCGCACTGCTCCAATCGGCCTCGTTTGACACGTCCATCGCGACAACAAGTGCGCCTACCTCTGAAGCTTCCGCGAGGCCCTTCGGATCGAGATCGCAAGCCACAACTTCGAATCCGTCGGAACGGAGCCGCCGGGTGATCGCGAGACCCTGCCCGCGAGCGGCGCCGGTGACGAGCGCCACTCGCCCATTCCATCCACGGGCGCTGCCCTTACTCGTCACTCCACCACCGTAATCTGCCGCAACTTCTCCCCGGAACTAGCACGATCACCTCCTACGTTGCGACGGATGCCGACATCGACGGTTCACTTCGCTCTGAGCGGCGATCGATGACGGCGTCGCCCAGCGGTGACCTGCTCCCCCGCGCCAGAACCCGTCAGTTATTGCCCCGCCTTACGACGAGGTCTGGCA
>PMLV01000117.1 GCA_003160635.1 Acidimicrobiaceae bacterium
CACGATCCTCGACTACCTCGACAAGAGCCATTCCGGTGCCGATGCATCCAGGGCCGTCGTGTTGCTGCGCGCTCACGGGATCGAAGTACGCCCGTCGTGGTTGCCGTTCACCCCCTGGACCACGCTCGACGACATGGCCGACCTGATCGACTTCGTTGTGGCCCACGATCTCGTGGCCAACGTGGACCCGGTGCAGTACACGGTGCGCCTGTTGTTGCCCGAGGGGTCGCTCCTCCTCGGCCACGCCGCCATGGAACCCCACCTCGGTCACTACGACGCGGAGCGCTTGGGTTGGACGTGGAACCATCCCGACCCCATGGTCGATCGACTGCAGCACGAGTTGGCAGCACTGGTCGAGTCGCGGGTTGAGCAAGACGCGTCCGTGACGTTCGGAGAGATCGACACCCTCATCCGTTCCCGTGTCACGCACCGGGCCGCTCCCCCGCCCCATGGGGCCGTCTCGAAGGGCGCCATCGGGGATCGGGCCCACCTCACCGAGCCATGGTTCTGCTGCAGTGAACCCACCGAGGCACAGTTGACGCCGCTGACGCCGCTGACGCCGCTGGGCTGAGCGGCCGGAACACGGGACGATCCAGGACCATTCTCGAGGCTCAGTGCCAACAGGATCTATGACGCAGGTCGACAGGAAATGGGAACGCGATGACCGAGCCGCTCGGAGGAGACCCGGCATGCTGGCTCGACCGCGTCTGCGAGGAGTGCGGTCGCCTGATGGAAGACGACGTGGCCCACCGCTGCCCGGTGCTTCGTCGAAAGAAGCTAAATCAGGCACGCCGTATCCGAGGCCTCCATGTGCGGCTTTTCGATCTCACCGAGGCCGAGCGCTGGGTTTGGGACTACGAGCTTGTGCAGCGTCAGGTACACGGCGGCGGCCACTACGAAGCCGACATAGAAGGAGAGGTCCGCCCCGTCCAACGCCTTGGCCACCGGCCCAACGAGCAGTCCGGTGTTCATGAAGGGCACCATGGCGCCGAACCCAACGACCAGGCTCACGAGCGCGGGCCACCCAGTATTGAGGTTCTTCAGATCCATGAGAGCCGAGAGACCTCCATAGGTGGTGGAGCCTTTGCGCTCGTGCCAGTCGATGAGGACGATCGCTAGAAACGGGGCGATCCAATAGGCGCTGAAGAGCAGCACGCTTTGGAACTTGCCTGACGTATTGCCTTCGTGGATCCAAAGGATCAAGCAGAAGGCGAGCCCGGTCCCAAGTGCGGCGCTCCAGTTGCGCCTCAGCTTCACTCCGGCAGCTTGAAGAGCGAGGGACCCCGAGTAGTCGTTCATGGCGTTGCTGGTGATCGCCCCGAAAATAACGGTGATCAGTGCCAAGACGCCCACTGCGCCGCCGCCCACGAGCGAGCGCACGCCCGCCGCCGTTTGGTTGCTGAGTACTCTCGCACCAGCCAAGCCAATCGCATAGGTCCAGATGTACGAGGCGCACAGACCGCCGAGGGTCCAAAGGAAGACCGGTGAGGACGGCGAGTCTTTCTCCTGGTAGCGACTGTAGTCAGCGGCATAGCTGGCCCAACTGAAGGTGCCGCTGAACGCGATCGTCGTCATCAAGATGAACGCGCCGACGGCTGCTCCACCGTGGACCGTGTTATGCAGGGGAATGTTGCCGCGCTGGAGGATACGCAGCGACAAGACCACGAAGAGGACGGCCAAGATGGCGCTTCCCCACTTCTCCAGCTGGTGGATGACCTCATAACCCACGAAGCCGATCAGGCCTTCGAGTGCGAGCACAATAAGCACTCCTACCGCGAAGGGGACATGGAACAAAAGCTGGGCCCCTTCGGCACCGAAGAGCCCAACAAGGCCATCCCAGGCGATGGCGCTCAACCACTGCACGGCCGCTGGGAGAGCAATGCTTTTGCCAAAAGGTAGACGAGCGAGCGGCAGTTGCCCCATGCCGGTCTTGGGCCCGAAGGTGGCGAGAAGGGCGACGGGCAATGCGCCCAGGAACACCCCGATCACAATGGCAATCAAGCCAGGCCAAAATCCCAACCCGAGCGTAAAGGCCAAGGTACCGGTGAAGACACCGGACAGCTCCATATTGGGTGCGAACCACACCGTGAAGTTCCGCCAGGAGGAGCCGTAACGCTGGTCCTCAGGAATCGGGGCCATTCCGTGGCTTTCAACAACGAAGTCGCCGCTGAGTGTAGGCCGAGCACCTTCAAAGACACTGATCCGCGTACCTCTCTCAAAAAAATGGGCAGCATCTGGCGAATCGACCATCTTGTCTCCTCCCTTCGCCGGCATTATCCGGAGCAGGTTCAACGGTCGGCGCCCGTAAGGCACCCTCTCAGCCCGGTCCATCCGAGCTCCCGTGTGCTCAGTCTCGCGCACCCGATCTACTGAGTGCTCGTGAACACCGCCTGTTGAGCGCCGCACGCGGAGTTCGTGATTCGACGGAAGAGGGTCGGCGGCAACCCTATTTCAACCGCTTCATGGAGCTGAAGGGCACCAGAACCTTGATCAGGCCTTTGAACTGGGGCAATGCTGGATCGACCTGATCGGGTATGCCAGAGGAGGAACAGCACACTGGTTTGGCGAGGATGTTCCTGCTCTGGTGGGACAACACGCCACCCCTAGGTATTTTGACCTGTTCAGGGCATGGTCCGAATAATGGTGCCCAACAGGGTGGCTTGGATGCGGTTTTCGGCACCCACACCCTCACAACCTTCGTGTCTGAGTTCAGCTGTCTTCGCTGCATCCTGTCATCGAGCGGCGTGAACTTTGGTGACGACAGGTAAGTTGGTATCGATCCCAGCCTCGAGAGAAGGGCCTCGCCGGCCTTCGGCGACAGGCCCCGGAGTTGACTGCGAGATGATTCGAGGCGCATGGCCGATGCCCGGTTTTCCCCGCTTGGCCGTGACATGGCCATTGACCTCGGCACAGCCAACACCCTGGTGTATGTGCGTGGCCGGGGCATCATCTTGAACGAGCCATCGGTCGTCGCCGTGAACATCAAGGACGGGCGTCCATTGGCGGTGGGCGCCGAGGCCAAGCGGATGATCGGTCGTACCCCCAGTCACATCCAGGCCATCCGTCCCTTAAGGGACGGAGTTATCGCCGACTTCGAGATCTGCGAGAAGATGCTTCGCTACTTCATCCAACGGGCGCAACAGCGTCGCTTCGCCAAGCCACGCATCATCATCTGCGTCCCCTCGGGCATCACGGGTGTCGAACGGCGCGCCGTAATGGAAGCCGCCATGAGCGCGGGTGCCCGCAAGGCCTACATCATCGAAGAACCGATGGCTGCCGCCATCGGGGCTGGGCTGCCTGTGCACGAGCCCACGGGCAACATGGTTGTCGACATCGGCGGGGGAACCACCGAGGTCGCCGTCATCTCGTTGGGTGGCGTCGTGACCAGCCAATCGGTGCGCGTCGGGGGTGACGAGCTCGACGAGGCCATCATCTCTTACGTCAAGAAGGAATACAGCCTCGCTTTGGGCGAGCGGAGCGCCGAGGAGATCAAGATAGCCCTCGGCTCTGCCTTCCCCCTCGAGGAGGAGCGGCACGCCGAGATCCGGGGCCGCGACCTCGTCAGCGGTCTGCCCAAGGTCCTCGTGGTGTCGAGCGCGGAGATCCGCGAGGCGATCGCCGAGCCCGTCTCGGCCATCATCGACGCCGTGAAGGCAACCCTCGACAAGACGCCGCCCGAGCTCGGCGCCGACATCATGGAGCAAGGGATCGTGCTCACCGGCGGTGGAGCGCTACTCCAAGGGCTTGGCGCCCGCCTGCAGGAGGAAACGGGCATCCTGGTCGTCTCGGCGCGCGACCCGCTGAGCTGCGTCGCCATCGGGGCCGGACGGTGCCTCGAGGAATTCGACATCCTCAAGCAGGTTCTCGTCACTTCCGGCTGCTAATTAGCCGATCGTCAAAGTGCCAAAAAAACCAGTCATCGCCGCCGTCGAGGTGTGGGGCGCAAATATTCGAATCACTGGTTGAACTGGGGAAACCTCGGGCCAGCAGGATCCGGTCCCACCAGAGTAGGAGCACCATGCAGTTTGGACCAAAGCCCTCCT
>PMLV01000192.1 GCA_003160635.1 Acidimicrobiaceae bacterium
ACCCAACGTGATTGCGAACGGGGCAGCCAGGCCACCTTCCCAAAGCTCTGCGTGGGAGTTGATCCACGTCAGCGCATGGTCTTCGGTGTATGGCGAGGGCATGGCCGTCCACCGCGGGATCTCCGGATCCTGGCAGGCGGCGCAGACCGCTGGAATGTCGTCGAGCGTGAACGGACGAAGTTCAACGACCTCATCTGACAAGGCTGGATCAGGTGGGGTCAGGCGCATCAGATAAGAGACTATTGCGACCATCGAGGGATGGTGACCAGCCAAGGATGGTCAACCGGACAATGTCGTCACCGACCGGGCTTTGGCCCGGGAGCATGTGATCGAGTAGCTGCTTCTCGCCGTATTCCACAACACCAAGAAGTACGCGAACAATCGTGTCGAGTGCGACCACGGCCGGCTCAAGGCCGCCTGCGGCTGATGCGGGGCTGAAGACTGACCGGACCGCGATGAGTCATCATTCGTGGTCACGCGGTCATGCAAAACCAGCGCCGGGGTCACTACGCCGTCATCTCCGAGTTGCGGCAGCGTTCGACGAACTCGCTTCAACCTTCTGATTGCATCGTCACCCAATCGAAGAACGCAACAGAATGCTACGGAGTGACGGTTGCCCGCAGCGGGCTGACTGTCGCATTGGTCTCGGCGGTGCCACGATGGTCGGCATGATTGCTGCTTTTTCCATCACGCCGCTCGGAGTAGACGTATCGGTCAGCGAACCGGTGGCCGAGGCAGTGCGCCTCGTACGCCAAAGCGGGCTGCCCAACGAGGCCAATGCCATGTTCACCAACGTGGAGGGTGACTGGGACCAGGTCATGGCGCTCATCAAGGCGTGTGTGATGAAGGTGGCGGAGGCCACTCCCCGGGTGAGCGTGGTGATCAAGATCGACCATCGCCCCGGGGTAACAGGTGCGCTTGAGAACAAGGTCGAGGCTGTCGAGGAGCGGCTGCGCGGGCGGTAGCTCGGTGTGGGGTGTCGACACCGACGCTCCCCGACCTGGGCTCCCCGATCTTTGCCAGTGGCGACGGGTCCAGCCCAAAGTCCCACGACGACGACCACCGCAGCGCTCCTGCCATATGCCGAACGCACTCACTCAGGCGTCGGGGGGAGGCGCCACAGGAGAAGTAGTGGCCGCCGCCGTGTACCTGTCGCTGCACAAGCTCGTAGTCCCAAACCCAGCGCTCGACCTAGGTGAGATCGAAAAGCCGCACATGGAGGCCTCGGATACGGCGTGATCCGACATGGCCGAGAGGCAGTGCGAGAGCACACTCGCTGGACAGAGAGTGTCTCTGTGCCTGATTTAGCTTTTTTCGACGAAGTGGTTCTCAACTTTGAGGACGACCGGAAGTGGCCGCGGGGTCGTGCTGTTGCACGGATTCCTGGTAGACGGTGATCCCCACTGGCGCCAGGGCGGAATCGCCAGATCGCTGAGTTCTACGGGGTACCGGGTAATCACCCCCGATGCTCGGGGCCATGGGTGTCGTCCAATCCTCCAGATATCGCGCGGTACTCGGGTGGTGCACTTGCTCGCGATTTCTTGGCGCTTGTGGACTCTTTGTCACTTCGTGACGACGCACTTGTTGGCTACTCGTTGGGAGCCGATTGGATGGTGCTCATGGCTTGTGGGAAGGTCTGGCTGCAGGCCGCGCTGGCCCGCGCCAAAGTGGTCTGGCGCGGGGTGGTCAGATCTTTGTGTTGGTAGACAAAGCGTGGGTCGCCTTGTCCAACGGGGGGCATGGCCCCGTGCGTGGACGATCCCTGGACGACCAGTTCACCGCGCCTTTCGGGCGATCGAGGTTCGACCGTCCCTAGCGGCATTTTGGCCGCCGCCATCTCAGGCACCCTGGCTGTCACTGTCTGAGCCTCCGCCAGCCTCACCGCCCTGACCCCGACGTGGGAGCACCGGGCAGTGGTGGGCCACGTCTCTTCCATCAGGCGACCGCACTCCTCGCAGACGCGGTCGAGCCAGCGTGCCGGGTCTTCTCCGAGCGGCTCGGTCATCGCGTTCCCCTTTCCTGTCGACCTGCGTCATAGATCCTGTTGGCACTGAGCCTCGAGAATGGTCCCGGATCGTCCCGTATTCCGGCCGCTCAGCCCAGCGGCGTCAGCGGCGTCAACTGTGCCTCGGTGGGTTCACTGCAGCAGAACCATGGCTCGGTGAGGTGGGCCCGAACCCCGATGGCGCCCTTCGAGACGGCCCCATGGGATGGGGCAGCGGTCCGGTGCGTGGCCCAGGAACGGATGAGGGTGTCGATCTCTTCGAACGTCACCGACGTGCCTTGCTCAACCCGCGCTTCAACCAGCGCGGCAAGCTCTTGCTGCAGTCGATCGACCATGGGATCGGGATGGCTCCAGGTCCAACCCAAGCGCTCCGGGTCATAGTGAGCGAGGTGGGGTTCCATGGCGGCATGGCCGAGGAGCAGCGAACCCTCAGGCAACAACAGGCGCACCGTGTACTGCACCGGGTCCACGTTGGCCACGAGATCGTGGATCACGACGAAGTCAACCAGGTCGATCAGGTCGTCAACGGTTGTCCAGGGGGTGAACGGCAACCACGACGGGCGTACTTCGATCCCGTGCTCGCGAAGGGACATCACGGCCCTGGATGCATCGGCACCGGAATGGCCCTTGTCGAGGTAGTCGAGGATCGTG
>PMLV01000042.1 GCA_003160635.1 Acidimicrobiaceae bacterium
GCGCGAGCTCGTCGAACGCTGCGGCGATGGTCAATCCCGGACGTGCATCGACCCCAAGTTCGTAGTGCCCTCGCCGCAGGTTCTGGATGAAGGCGTGGCCGCGGATCACGACGCTGGCGGTCCGGTCCCGTTTGAGGCCCCGCATAGGGCGAAGCGTGGCCTTGAGGCGTGTTGGGTCCAAATACGCGATGCGCGGATTGACCTGCGGCTTCTCGGGAAGAGGCGGCGCGGTGGCACCAAAGGTAGGCGCCTCGACGAGACCTCGATCCTTCCGTCTCACCGATGGTCGTACCCCACACACTGGCGCCGCGTGAAACTCCAGGTCAGGGGACTGAACGAATAAATGGACCCTTCACCCTTCAGGCGAACGTGATCCCGCTCGGTACCAACAGATCCATGGTGGATTCGGAACTCGTGCACCGTGCGCACCCAATCACCCGTCGCGTCGAGGGCGTCGGCGATTTCAGGGGCGCTATAGCCGCGACTGGACATGCCGACAACCTGGGCTCTGCGCACCATCACGGCCGACGCGAACTCGGTGCCACGTCGTCGAAGCGAGCGCAACCAACGCCGTTCCTTTCCGCGCAACGTCCTCAGGAATACTCCGGCTGGCCGAGCCATGCACGTCCTCTTTCAACGCGACAACTCCAACACCACCATCATGCGCGACTGCGCATCAGATTACAAGGATGCAGTTTACCTGCCGACCTTCATAGCCGCTGCACTACTAGGTGGCTGGCGTCGAACAGGTGACAGCCGGGAGACCCGAAAATTGCCTCCGCACAGGATCTCCCGTACGCCACGATCTCCATCTCGGATGACTCGAATGACCCCATTTCACTGAGGTTTCCCGGGTGGTTTGGCGAAAGACACCACCCACCTAGTAGCGTTATCGCGCTTGCAGACGGGGGGACGAGTTGCCACGTGAAGCGATCGCGGCGTCGTCGTTCCGCTGTGTTTCGCTTAGGAGGGGACTGCTGCCATGGCCTTGACGGAAGAGCGTCCGGGGAAAACCGGGTCCATACCGTTCGCTATGCGGGACGGCATTCACGTCCCGCGTGAGCGGTACTACGACCGAGGGTTCTTCGAATTGGAGAAGGAGCGGCTCTGGCCGCGGGTGTGGCAGATGGCGTGTCGGCTCGAGGAGATCCCGCAGCCGGCAGACTTCGTCGAGTACGAGATCTGTGACCAGTCGATACTCGTGGTCCGCCAGCGGGACATGTCGGTCAAGGCCTTCTACAACGCCTGCCGGCACCGGGCCACCGAGTTGTGCAAAGGCTCTGGACGGGTACCCGGCGGTCAGATCGCCTGCCCGTTCCATGGTTGGCGCTGGAACCTCGACGGTTCGAACTCCTTTGTGTACGGCGAGTGGGACTTCGACCCTGAGTTGCTGAAACCCGAGGACCTGCGCCTGGTGGAGTGCAAAGTGGAGACCTGGGGGGCGTGCGCGTGGATCAACATGGACCCGCAGGCCCGCCCGCTGCAGGAGGCCCTCTCCCCGGGGGCCGCTCTCCTGGAGGGCTACGGCGTCGAGGACCTCAGGGTGTACTGGTGGAAAGAGGCCATCGTCCATTGCAACTGGAAGCTGGCTCAGGAAGCCTTCCAAGAGGCGTGGCACGTCATGGCCACACACCCGCAGCTGACCATGGGGGCCGGCGAGCAGTACCCGTCAGATTCGGCCGAGGTCACCGCGTTTGCCAACGGCCATTCACGGTTTCAGGCCCGTCTCGACGAGTCAGGCGGGGGAGTCATGACTGGCGAGGGGTTCCTCGACTCGATGCGTCTTCTGTGGGAGGGCCAGGACGCCATGATCCTCGAGCGCGACCTCCGCATCTTCGAGGGAGTGCGCGCCCGGGTCGGCCCGGGAGAGGACTATGCCAGCGCGGCGATCGCCGCGCTCATCGACTACGACTCGGGCGCCGGCATCCCGTTGCGGACGACACCCGAGGCGATGCGGCTCTGGGGCGGCGAGGTGTACCTCTTCCCCAACTTCTTCTTCCTCCCGATGTACAGCAATTCCCTGTCGTATCGAGCCCGGCCCTACAACGACGACCCCGAGATGTGCCGGTTCGAGGTGTGGTCGCTCACCATGCCGGCCATGGGCGAAGAGCCGGGGAGGGCAAAGCTAAAAGGCCGTTTCGCCTTGAACGACGTGGAGAATTGGGGACGGATACCGCGCCAGGACTTCAGCAACATGGAGCGCCAGCAGCGCGGCCTTCATTCGAGAAGCTTCCGGGAGAACCGGCTGGCGAGCCAGTCCGAGTGCGCCATCAGCAACATGCACGCGGAGGTGGACCGGTATCTGGCCGGGTGATGCGCTCTCTCAGGGAGCCCGCCTCCCGTTGAAGAACGAGGTCAGAAGGGTGCTGCACTCCACTGCGCGCACCCCGGCGGTGATGGGCAGCTCGTAGTTGAACCGGGGGTCACAGCACAGGTTGTAGAGGGTCCCGCACGCACCGGCGCGTGGATCGGAGGCTGTTGGGTCCAAATACTCGATGCGCCGATTGACCTGCGGCTTCTCGAGAAAGAGGCGGTGCGGTGGCACCAGAGGTAGGCACCTCGACGAGCCTCGATCCTCCCGTCTCACCGATGGTCGTACCCACACGCTGGCGCCCGGTGAAGCTCCAGGTCAGGGCACTGAACGAATAAATGGACCCTACAGGTCGCGCTCGGTCCGCGCCATTAGCGCCACCTTGGCTCCACTCCGCGAGAACGCGTGCGCGACTAATTCGCCGAGCCCCCGTCCGGCGCCGGTGATCACCACACGCTTGCCGCTGACGTCCCCCACGCCGGGGAACACGTCAGGTATCTCTATCGGTTCTGACATCGCCCTTCCACATTCGTATGGAGGCTGTACTGACCAGTACACTGTTCGATCATGGGCTTTGACCAATCATTCAAGTTCGACTTCTCGGCCGACGACCTCATCGAGATGCACCGCCGTATGCTCCTCATCCGGGGCTTCGAGGAGCGGGTGGCCGCGCTGTACCGCGACGGCGAGGTGCCGGGTTTTGTCCATTTGTCGACGGGCCAAGAGGCCTCTGCCGTCGGTGCGTGCTGGCCCCTTCGGCCGACTGACGTGATCACATCGACCCATCGCGGTCACGGACATTGCCTCGCCAAGGGACTCGCTCCGCTTGGCATGTTCGCGGAACTGATGGGCAAGGATCGGGGGACGAACCGCGGCCGCGGCGGCTCTATGCACATTGCCGACCCCAGTATCGGGATCTTCGGTGCGAACGGAATTGTTGCCGCCGGCCTTCCGATTGCCGTAGGAGCATCGACGGCTTCCCAGCTCCGACTGGACGGTGGGGTTGCAGTGGCGTTCTTCGGGGACGGCGCATTGTCACAAGGCGCATTCCATGAAGCGGTCAACCTTGCCGCCCTGTGGCAACTCGCCGTCGTCTTCTGGTGCGAGAACAACGGGTACGCCGAGTTCTCGCCAGCAGCGACACAGTACGCAGGAACCCTCGAGGGTCGAGCTGCGGGGTACGGCGTCGATTATGTCGCAGTGGACGGCAACGACGTCACCGCAACAGCCACCGTGATGGGGCGTGCGGTCGAAGCGGTTCGTGAGGGAAGAGGTCCCATCATCGTCGAGGCCAGCACGTACCGCTGGCACGGCCACTATGAAGGGGATCCCCAGCGTTACCGACCACAGACGGAGGTGGAGGCCTGGAAGGATCGAGACCCGATCGTCCTCCATGCGAAACGACTCGAGGCGACGGGATTCAGCGTCGAGGAGATCGAGTCCCTGGAATCGTCAATAGGGCGGGAGCTCGACGAAGCCGTGGAGGCAGCCCGACTGTTCGAGCAACCTGACGTCAGCACGATCAGCCATTTCGTGACGCGCCCTCGGCCAGAGTTCCCCGAACCGCTGCCGCTGGCCGACGATGCCCCGGTTTTCCGCACGATGGACGCGATCCACTCCGCCCTCGAGCTGGAGCTCGCAAATGACGATCGGGTATTCGTCGCTGGCATCGACGTAGGCGAGGGGGGCAACGTCTTCGGACTCATGCGGGGACTCCACGACAAGTTCGGTGACCGAGTCCGCGACACCCCGATCTCGGAGACGGCGATCATGGGCCTGGGCGTCGGAGCAGCAATGGCCGGCATGCGACCGGTCGTCGAATTGATGTACCTCGACTTTATCGGCGTGTGCCTGGACCAGCTCCTCAATCAGGCGGCAAAGATGCCATTCATGACCGGGGGGGCGGCCGAGATGGCCCTCACGGTCCGCACGCAATTCGGTGCCGGTCGCTCGTCTGGCAGCCAGCATTCACAAAGCCTTGAGGCAATTCTCGCCCATATTCCGGGGCTGAGCGTCGTGATGCCGTCGACTCCGGCCGACACTTACGGCCTGCTGAGGGCAGCGATTCAAGACCCCAATCCTGTGGTATTCATCGAGAACCGGCTCCTCTACGGCATGAAAGGTCCCCAACCACCCTCGGACTACATCCTTCCCATCGGCAAGTCGGCAGTGGTACGCCCTGGCACTGACATAACGGTTGTTTCAGTATCGCGCATGGTGCACGAGGCCCTTGCGGCTGCCGACGTCGTCGCCAGCGAAGGCGTCTCAGTAGAGGTCATCGACCTCAGAACCGTGGCTCCGCTCGATATGGTGCCCATCCTCGAATCGGTGTGCAAGACGAGCCGTCTCTTGATCGCACACGAGGCGGTCATGCCGTTCGGTATCGGTGCGGAGATCGCCGCCACCGTGGCGCGAGAAGGATTCTGGGACCTCGATGCGCCGATCGTCCGCGTCGGTGCGGCGCCAACGCCGCCTCCTTATGCGCCGAATCTCGAAAAGGTGTGGTTGCCCGATCGCGAAGACATCACCACGGCGCTGCGACGGCTCGCCGCCGTCTAGCTGGATTCATTCCGAAGCTCCTCGCGAGCACCTGGAATGGAGCGTGCTCCTCCGACAGCACAAGTCGGACGATGCCGGCCGCTCGTCACGGGCATCTTCCATCCGGACCCTCGCTGGTCTTCTTTGCCTTTGCGGTCTCAGTAGTCGAGAAGCTGCAAACGGCTTGCACTGTACCGTCCGGTCGGTCTAAAGTTAGTTCTCAGCGGCTCGAGGCGGACATGCGGTGGTTTGCGCAAAGCGCTACCACCTCCCAATTACATCCTTCTCCGTAAAGAAGCTTTGATCCAAGGCGTCAATACCGTGAAGGTATGGGCGTGTGCCGCAGGCTGCTACGTCCCCTACTTCATACCGGAGGGGGGATCTGCGGTGAACGGCACGTATCAGATTCTCAATACTCTTCCGTTCTAGAGCGAGTCCAAGTCCAATCCTGCCCTGTCCTCCCTCGCCCAGGCGCTCGGAGGGGCCAACAAGATGGACAGCAACGCCATGTCCTCATACGTAGAGGCACTCTTGTTCGAGAACGCGGTGGAGAAGGCAGTGGCGAATGGCGGCACTCTCACTCGCGCTTCATTATTCAAGGTGCTCAACACGGGCGAGACTTCTTTCAACGCGGACTGGATCGTGAGCCAAACGGATGTATCGACTCACGCACCAAGCCCGTGCTTCGTCCTGGCTCAAGTCGTAAACGATAAGTGGAAGCGTGTATCTCCCACCAAAGCCGGAACGTTCGACTGCAACAAAAAGAATCTCGTCACCCTCAAATTCAACGGTGCGAGCTCATGAGGATTCGGAGCGGGATCGTGCCAGTGCGGAGCTCCTCTTCAACGTCTCGATCAATTCATCGATTGGACTGACGCCAGCTTCCTAGGAGCGCGCTGAAGTAATCGCA
>PMLV01000105.1 GCA_003160635.1 Acidimicrobiaceae bacterium
GGATTCGTCGGGACTGTTCTCTGGGGATTCTGGGGTCTCTGGGACTTTGTTGGGCGAATGTTGGGTTGGAGGTATGGAGGATCCGGTCTAATAATTAGGCTCTGACCTGCGGCTTAATCGGTGGGCCCGGTGGGGATCGAACCCACGACCAAGGGATTATGAGTTGACTCCTGTGTGTGTCGGGGCGTCTCGCAGCGTTTGCCGGCGTCCTCGATCAGCCATTTGAATAGGCGATTCTGGCTCGTATCGGGACGCCTGTGGACGGTACCGGACGACTTGGGAAACCCAATGTTGGGTGAATGTTGGGTGGAGCCAGCCGACTTCTAGCCCTTCGGCTGCCAAATCTGAACCGCCGNNGACCCTCGTCACACCAACAAGAAGCACGAATCGTAACCCATCGGGGGATAAAGACCGACACTGATCGTCCCGGAAAGATGATTCGCGGACACCTCTCCGCTCAAGGACAAAAGCTCCCTGTCGGGTCTGCGACTGTTCGACCATCGACCCCTGACNNGCCCGCCAGCTTAGCTCGACGCATCGGCGCATACCTCCTGCGCGAAGCCATGACGGCTTGCGCGGAGATCGACCTCGTGAGCTACGACCGCCTTTTCCCGGCACAGGACTTCCCACCAGGTGAGGCTTCGGCAACCTCATTGCTCTCCCGTCGCAACAAGGGAACGACCGTCTTTCTCGACCCATCGACGCTCGTGCGCTACACGGACCAATGGGAGTTCTTGGCGCCTGTTGATCGCCTGAGCCGCGAGGCTGCGCTGGTGCTCGCCGAGAACTTCGGCGATGTGCCTGTCGGCCCGGACGCGCGTACCTACTGTCGCCCCAGTCGCGCGCCGGGTTGGCCCCCTCCACCTGCGTCGATACGGGCGTTGGCTTCCGCGCGATGCTGGCGGTGGACCGCATCGGGTCGCCACCGTCCTTGCTCGCCGCGCTTATGCATGTCGCGTCATTGCACAATCCCGACATGCAGTCGAACACGTGTGGGGTCGAGAGGGCGCGTGTGAGTGTTGCTCACCCTCCGATCGGTATCCGCCCCGCAGTCGGCTTCAAGGGAGGGGGAACTGGGAAGTCCCGCTGGAGCACGATCTCGAGTTCTGACTCCGGAAGCGGCTTCGAGAAGTAATAGCCCTGCACGAATGAGCACCCCATAGCCCGAAGCATCTGGACCTGGCGCACGTTCTCTGCTCCCTCGGCGACGGTTGAAATACGGAAGTCGTGAGCAAGTTGCAGGATCATCTGAACTAGATGTGCTGCCTCGGCGCTGTCGGCGATGTGATCGACGAACGATTTATCGATTTTGAGGACGTCGACTGGCATGTCACGGAGTGAGCTGAGCGCTGAGTAACCGGTCCCGAAGTCGTCAATAGCGATTTTCACGCCGATTCGCCTCAGCTCGGAGAGCACTTCTGTCCTTTCTGCCGAGTCCTCGGAGTACAAGCTCTCAGTCACCTCAAGGGTGAGCTGCTGTGGGTCGATCTTGGACTCATCGAGGGCCTTGCGCACCACCGTGACAAAGCGCGGATCGAATAGCTGGCGGAGCGACACATTCACGCTGATGCGTAACGGCTCGTTGCCAATGTGGTTCCACGTCGGGAGAGCGTGACAAGCCCTGTTGAGCACCCATTCGCCGATGGGCACGATCCAGCCTGAGGCTTCAGCTGCGGGAATGAAGTCGTTGGGAAAGACCAAGCCTCGCTCGGGGTGGTTCCAACGAACGAGCGCCTCGACGGCTCTAACTCGGCCAGATTGGAGGTCAACGATCGGCTGATAGAAGAGAACGAACTCGTTCTGCTCCACTGCTCGCCGAAGCTCAGTTCCGATCTTGGCTCCTTCGAGGACCGAGCCATGTAGGTCCGGGGAGTAGACGACGAAGCATCGCTTTCCCTGTGCCTTCGCCGCATACATGGCGAGCTCCGCGTAGCGCAGCAGCTCCTCGTCGGTCTCCGCACCGCTCGCGTCGGTAGCCACGCCGACGCTCGCAGTCACGACCACCGCCTCGCCATCGAGCTCAAAAGGCAAGGAGAAACTCCCGATCAATCGTCTTGCTGCACTCGGGTCGACGCTCCCAAAAGCGCCCTCGAGCAGGACTGCGAACGCGTCGCCTCCGAGACGCGCTATGGCGTCAGCTTCTCGAAACGTCGCCTGAAGGCGCATAGCCACTTGCTGGATCAGCTCATCGCCCTGGTCACGGCCACGAAGGTCGTTCACCGCCTTGAAGTCGTCGAGGTTGATGAACATCACATGGAGCGAGCCACCGCTACGTGCACGACGTCGGACCGCCTGTTCAAGATGTTCCGCAAAGAGTGCGCGGTTGGCGAGGGCTGTGAGAGGGTCGTGGAATGCTTGATGGCGTAGTTGATCCTCAAGAGCTCGTTGATCGGTCACGTCCCGGCTATTGAGCACCAGTCCATTGACGCTTGGCTCGTCCAGCAAATTGGTTACCACCGACTGAAATATGCGCCACGTGCCGTCCAAGTGGCGAATGCGCCACTCGGTAGTCACCTCGTCGTTCGGGTCGGCCTTAAGGCGACCTACCACTGCCTGCCACCGGCTGTGGTCGTCCGGGTGGAGAAGGTCGAGGAGGCTCTTACCGGCGGTTCTCGCCTGCTCCCACCCGAGCACATTGGTAAGAGAGGGACTCTGGTAGACGACGGTCGCATCCTCGCCGAGGATCGTGATGGCGTCTGACGAATGCTCTACAAGAGCCGAGTACCGCGCTTCCCGGTCGCGTAGAACCTGGGTACCTAACGCCAGCTTCGTGTGAAGGCGATGGTTGAGCGTCAGATTGTCCAGGAGGGTGAGGATCTGTCTGAACCCCAGCACGAGGAGGAGGATGAACCCCTCGGAAGCGAGGAAGAGACCGAAGTGGCGTCCCTGGACGAGACGGATTGCTACGGCAACTCCCGCCAGGGCGACCAGGGCATAAGGGACTAAGACAGACATAAGCGTGACGAGTTCGGACTCCGAACTCTCTGACTCGTTCGGCGCCGAAACCAGGGTCCACCCGGCTCCTAACGCCACGAGCAGATACCCGACCACCCATCCAATGTCGAAAACGCTGCCCGATCCGTACGTGTTGACCTCGGTGAAGTACGCGAAGGAGCTGTCCGAGACGGCAAACGCGATGATGCCGAGCATGACTAGACGCAGGCTCCTGCGATTACTGAGCGCAGTGTGTCTGGCGAGGATTACCACGAGCGATACGAGCACTACGTCGCCCGCCGGATAGGCCATCGAGAGGACCTGTCTCAAGATGTCGCCCTGGTGGGACCCGTAGATCGGGCCCAGCACCGTGGCCCAGCTGAGGAACAACAGCGATCCAGCAATAAGCATGCCGTCCAAGAGTGCGCCCAGTCGCGAAGTCACGCGTCGAAGGTTGCTCGGGAACGCCAGCAGACCCACGACAGCGAGTGGGACAGCGGAGAGATACCCGGCGTCAGCGAGGGAGGGGAATGGTACGGCGACGTCGCGTATCAGCGAGTAGTAGCACCAAATTGCCTGCCCGACGGCCCAAGAAAGGCTTGAGGCCCCGAGGAAGACCCACGCCTTCCGAGTTATTGCAGAGCGCCATGCGGCCCATCCGCACGCGCCGGTGGCGATCAGTGGCGCGAGCAACTGACCGAGATTGTCGACGGCGTTCGTGGTCCGCGTGCCGCCAAGATCGAGGACCACCCATGCGCCGAAGATCGCTGCTGCGACGAAGAGGGTAGCGGCGGTGGCCCAGAACCACCGGAGGGGCTTTGCCACGAGGACGCTGCACGACCTCACGACCTCATTTATCGACTGGCTACTGCAAATACTTAAGGGCCGCGGTAAATCGTTCTCGGCGAAGGCAGCATCCCGGTTTGGTGACAGCGATCGGTACAGACACCACGAACGATTCAAAGGATCAGGCTGCCCAAGACAAGTCTGGACTCCGTCGCGTCGTCGCGGTCACCCCTCTGGCTTGATACTCCGGCCTCGGACCCACCGGTGAAGGCGCTGAGTTCGTGAGACAACCTGCGATTTCCGAGTTCCATCCGATGAAGGTTTTCGATTGTCAACGCCGGGCGAAAATTGACCCCCCGCTTGGGGCCACCGGCCACGTTGGGTGGTCATTCGGCCAGAGGCGCCACCTCCTCGATGGCCGACAGTTGCGCTGGTGTAGTCCTCACCGGGCACCCTCCCGAGATCGCGGCCTTTGAACCTGTAGCTGTCGTCCTTTAGGTTGATGACCTCGGCGTGATGGACGAGGCGGTCGATCATGGCGGCCACAGTGTCGTCACCGAAGACCTCGCCCCATCGGCCGAAGGCCTTATTGGAGCTCACGGTCACGCTCGCTCGAAACGCGACGACACCAGCTGGAGGAAGAGATTGGCGGTTTGGTCCCGGCCTCCAAGGTCGGTGCCGAGTTGCTCCTCGACGTCATCTCGACGGCCTATGAACGCACGAGCCTTATGGTGACGGGCGATCTGCCCTTCGAGTCCTGGACAGAGGTCCTCGGCTCCGAGCGCCTCACACCGGGATCCGTCCTTCGGGATTCGTCGGGACTCTCCGGGTTTGTCCTCCTGGGATTCTGGGGATTCGGGAGATCTCCGAGACGTTGTTGGGCGATTGTTGGGTTGGAGACTTCGCGAATCGGGTCCGAAAAGTACCCTCTGAAACTGTGGTTTCATCGGTGGGCCCGGCAGGGATCGAACCT
>PMLV01000339.1 GCA_003160635.1 Acidimicrobiaceae bacterium
AGCGACCGCTTTGCACTTCGGTCAGCTCCACCGGGCACCCGATTGTCGCTGAAAGGGTGACTTTCTGATGCGAGGTAACCAGATGAAATGTGTGCGCGAGCAGTGGTGACACCATTGAGATTTCCGCGCCGGTGTCCACAATGAAGAGCTGCGACTCGGCACCGTCAAATCTGACCGGCGCATATATCCCTACTGCGCCCTTTTCGGTCACGACCGTGAGGGCGGTATCGACGTGCACCCCTTTGAGGAACTGCGCTGGAATCGATGCGCGCCCTCGGGGGGCACTGTTGTTTGTCGGAGACAGGCTTTCGCGACCGCCCAGGCTCATCGTCTGCCTTCGATAGTCGATACGGACAGCACCGAACCGACTGAGCACGTCCGAGCCGATCACCCCGTCCAAGGGCTGACTCGCGTCGAGCTTGGGCAGCGAGGTGCTGAGGACTGCCTGCGACCTCAGCGTGAGGCTGCCCACTGACCAGCTTGATACTTGCTCGGGAACGACCGTCGCGCTGCAACCGATGCCTGCGGCCTGCTCGGGCGCACCGACCTGGTGCAGGTGGAAACGCTGTGAGAGCTGGGTGTCAACGATCGAGAGGGCGGAGCCAGAGTCGACAACGAAGGGGAATGGTCCAGCTCCCTCGATGCACACATTGGCGAGCACAACCGCTCCCTTGCCGAGATGGACAATCTTGATCGGCAGGATTGATGGTTCACCAACAGCAAGTTGAGAGCCGATGCACCGTGAGGNNGGTGGGAGTAAGCGCGAAGACGGCCGACGCAAGCAGAATTAAGCGCAGCACAGCAAGAGTCTGCCCGGAACCTGTTTCCGCTGCCGACGTAAGCACGCGAATAACACTTCGCTTGACGCGTGAGTGACGGCCACGCCAGAACCGGCGCTGGCCCGTTTTGCCCCTAAACGCACCAGCACTGGGGCGGACAGAACGACGCCCCTCGAAGGCGACCCGGAGAGTTTGAGGGAGCGCCGAGTCGGCGTTCTGTCCCTGTCACGTTCCCCCCGGCTTGCGGCACCGATCGACTCAGCATCCCGATGTGCCCGCAGGGGATCCTCCCTCGATGACGTGAAGGGTCCATTTATTCGTTCAGTCCCCTGACCTGGAGTTTCACGCGGCGCCAGTGTGTGGGGTACGACCATCGGTGAGACGGGAGGATCGAGGTCTCGTCGAGGCGCCTACCTTTGGTGCTACCGCGCCGCCTCTTTCCCGAGAAGCCGCAGGTCAATCGGCGCATCGCGTATTTGGACCCAACAACTCAAAACACCTGTCCGCGCACCGCGCGCGAACGCGTACGCCGAGCGATGGGTAGGTACCGTCCGTCGCGAATGCCTGGACCGGTTGCTCGTCCTGGGACGGCGCCACCTCGAAGTCGTGCTCGCCGAGTACGTCGAGCACTACAACTCCCACCGTCCTCATCGAGGAATCCACCTTCAGGTACCGGTCCCCGGCGACGGGACCAGCGCCACTCACCCGACTTACAAAGTCCGTCGCCACGACGTGCTCGGCGGCCTCATTCACGAGTACCGCCCGATGGCGGCGTAAACAGACCCTATTTGCTGGACGACGGAACTCAGCGTGCAACGGAACCGAAGTTGGGTCCATCGAGAAGCCGATATTGCTGAGGACTGATGAACACCCCTCCGCTGTCTGGAACATCGTGCGCCAATACCCGCGAGCGAACATAGTCATCCGCGAGCAAAGTCATCCCCACAGCCGGAAAGTCCTTCGAGTCGCGACTGATCGGTTCGATCGGGATTTTGGTGCCCTTCACCTCCCGCGATTTTGACTTTGGGTGCGAACGCTAGATCCCTGAGGACATGGGCGATAGGAGTGCGCCACGAGCCGCTAGGAGTTGCCGCTCGTCCTACTTGTCAATCGGTACCCGCCATGTCAATGTGGTCCCTCCAGCAATGGGGCTCTCCACATCGAAACTACCGCGGAGTTTCTCAGCCCGACGACGCATGTTGGCTAAGCCCAATCCGTCCTCTGTGGTCTTGCCCGAGCCCACGCCCAGGCCGTTGTCGGTAACGGTGAGCTGGCAGTGGCCGGCATCAACGCTCACCCGCACTGCGGCCTCGGTGGCATGAGCATGGCGACCGACATTGGTGACTGCTTCGCGGACGATGATCAACAGGTGCTCGGTGATCTGCTCGGAGATGGCCGAGTCCACCGGACCATCAAACGAACTGCGCACCTCGAATCCCACCACTTCGGCCAAGTCCCGCAAGAGCGCGATGATCTGGGCCCGGATGTCTTGTTCTCCACCAGTAAGACCCAAGGCATAGATGATGGAGCGGAGCTGCGTGATCGACTCGTCAATCTCGGTGACGACGGCGCCCATTCGCCGAGCGATGTCGGCCTCACGGACGGCGCCGGCAATTCCTTGGAGCCTGAGACCAGCACCAAAGAGGCGCTGTATGACCGTGTCGTGGAGGTCCCGGGCCATTCGGTCCCGTTCGTCGTACACGGCGACTTCTTGGGAGCGCTGGTGCAGTCGGGCGTGCTCGATGGCGATCCCCGCGGCGACAGCCAATGCCCCAACTAGGGCTTCGTCTTCACGGGTGAACTCTGACCAGCCAACCTTGTCCGTCAGATACAGGTTGCCGTAGACCTCGTCGCGCACCTTGATGGGGACACCCAAGAACGAGTTCATAGGGGGGTGGCCCGGGGGGAATCCGTAGCTCTGTTCGTGCGAGCCAAGATGACCCAAGCGAAGGGGCTCAGGATGGGTGACGAGGAGGCCCAGCACTCCCCGTCCGGTCGGACGTGCCCCAATCAGCTTCTCCTCGTCAGGGTCGAGTCCTACGGTGATGAACTCGGCCAATGCGGAACGCTCCTCGTTGAGGACCCCGAGCGCCCCGTAGCGAGCCCCGGTCATGGAGCGGGCTTCCTCTACGACATGGCGCAGGAGCGCCGGAAGTTCGAGGTCCCTCTCAATGAGCAACGTTGCATCGAGTATCCGCCGCAGCGTCGTGGGGTCTTCGATTGAGTGATAGGGCATCAGATCATCTCACTGGCGTCGATGAATGTCGATACGGCATCGATGGGTACTTCGACAAGCCACTCGATGGTGGGCTGAAATCGATTCCGCCCCACATCAAGGTCCGACCCGCCTCTCGTGCCCGACGTTGACAGAGAACCAGCGCCTCAGCGCCCGATGCGTCAGCGACCTCCGCTGCTCCAGTGTTCATCACGAAGTTCTGGACACCTTCGAGGATCAGTTCATCCATTAACGAGAGGAACGCAGCTCTTGTGGTCCTATCGAGCACACCGGCCAATTGCACGGCAACTGGGGATCGGCTGCAGTCAATCCAGATCTCCAATCGCGGATCCATATCGTCATCGCTCACAAAGCGCATGAGATCGTCCCACTCTTCGAAGTCAGCGCGGCGTGGTAGATCTGGGACCGCGCGGCAGTTCCTCAGGTCGCATAAGGAGTCAGATGGCGAGGCCACTACCCACACGCTCCACGCTCCGATTCACCCAACTGAAAGGGGCGTCACCGGGGTCTCGAGCGACGGACTTGCGAGGCGCTTGCCAGCCACGCTGCCGTCCATCAAGCTAACCGAGATCTGCCGGACCGTCAATCGCTCTTGCGTCTAATCGTTGGTGGCGCGGTTCGGCTCGATCCTGAGTTCGAACCCACGAGGTTCAGGCGACCCTATCGAGGAGGCCCGTAGCTCCTCGATAGGTAATGTGCGTTCAATGATGGCGAGCGCGACGTCAATCAGGTGCAGGTTCTCCCGACGTGCGTATGCCCGCAGCCATCCGAACGCCGTATCCACATCGACGCCAGTCCGTGCGGCCAACGCCCCCTTTGCCTGCTCGATCACAACCCGCGAGTTCAAGGCGTGCTGGAGCTGCTCGATCAGGTGGGTCCCTTGGCGCACCGCTCGCTCCTGTAGCAGGCCGATCGTGGCGACATCGGTAAGCGCTTGAGCCAAATGAATGTCACGGTCGCTGACGGTTACGAGCGCCCTATGGAAGACATTGACAGAACCGATCACCTGACCGCGCAACCGCATGGGCAACGCGTGTACTACTCGGATTCCTGCGCTTCGAGCCATTGGGGCGAATACGGGCCACCGCTCCGTCGCCGTGTCGAGGTCAACGTTTCGGACTACCTCGCCGCTGCGGAAGCAGTCAAAACAGGGTCCCTCACTTGTCTGTGACTCGAAAAGTTCGACTAGCCGCATCCGCTCCGTCGAAGAGGCCATCACCCGCAGACGCTGCTGAGGGTCCGCGAGCAACAAGCCGACCTCTACGGCTCCGAGCAACTCGACGATATGTCCAACAAGCATCGTGAGGAATTCGATGATATCGAACTCATCAATCAATGTGTCTGCTAGTTCGACCAGCGTGTCCGCCAGCCACTCCTCACGGTCCTTCATCACGACCCTCTTGTCCCCCCGGAACGGGGGCCGCGCACAGATTCATTCATTTGGTGAAAGGTCATGGCTCGAACCGCAAAATGCGATTCACGACCAGTCGTGCCACCTCTTCCATCTCAGTACCGTCTGAGAACGCCCGCGCCTGCATCCGCACGAACGCGTCCGGTGCCGAGCACTCCAGTTGTATGGTGATCATGCCGATCGCCTGATGCACCACCGACCTGTGCTCGGCGGCATTCGCCAACGACCATCCCAACTGATCAAGCGTCATACCGGACTGCATCGCCAATACGGCCCCGGTCACCAGGCTGGCCAACTTCGCCAGGTCCCGAAGCTGTTCATCATCTACGGAATTGGCACGGTCGGCGTACAGCGACAGCACTCCGGTGCGGATCGCGCCCATTTGAAGCGGGAAGGCGAACACGGCTCGCACGCCGAGCGCCCTCGCTTCGGTCACGAAGCGTGTCCATCGCGACGTTTCCGCGAATAGATCTTGAACCAGCACCGGGTGACCCTCGACGTACGCATCGACGCTTGGGCCCTCACCCAGTTTGAACTGCAGATCCTCCACAGCCGATGCCCCGTCCGAGGCTGCCATCGCGATCTGCGGATGACCAGAGGCCATTAACACGATCCCTGCGCGCAGCGAGGTTAGTTCTGCGCACGTCGCGCACAGTTGCGGCAACGACAGCCACGGCGGCTCTCCAGTACCGATCTGAACTCGCACCGCGCGCTCGAACGCTGTCTCGAACTCAGCTGCGATCACCTCGAACCACCATCGCCATGCTCAAATGGCACTCGGATCGTCCCCGGCAGCAACAACCGGTGCCGCCGCGGCCATACCCAGCCCTCTGCTCGACGCGCCATTAGACTCCTGCACTCGCTGCTCTAAGGGAGGCGCGCGACGGGGTCTGGGTCACGCTACGGCTGTCGCCCTAATTGACTGAGCCCCAAATATAGATCATTCGAAGTTGCTATCGTCAAGGGCAACAACGTGTTCCACCCGCACCTGCGCGAACCTGGGCTTGGTAAGTAACCGGTCGCTAGCCAACGGCCGAGACAACTTCTTGCAGCACGCGGTTCAACCGGCCGGGAAGCGAGTGCCTATTCGCTCGCTGAGCAACTGATTGGCTTCGAACCAGTTGCCAAGTTCTGGCGTTACTTTCGGGGAACCCTGCGCTGGTCGAGGTGCACCGGATTGCTCGGGGCCAGATCAGCGCCGACGGCGATATTGAGGATGCAGATGCCCTGGCGGCTGCATATGCACAGCGCACTGATACCAGCGGTTTAGCGTCTAGCCGGAGGGCCCTTCTTCGCTGCGACGGCCAGCAGCCGATGACATTCGGGTGTGGTCAAAACCTCGGACCCTCGTTGATCGATCCACATGGTCCGATCGAAACGACCCGCGTGCTCGTGCCCGGATCGGCTTACGGTGATCAGCGACCAACGCTCAGGATCGCCAAGTCCATCCGCAACCCGCTCGTCCGGCGGGGAAATCCGGTTAACCCGGTTCGAGAACCTCGGAAACACGCGATCACCGTCTGGTACCAGGGCGTAGCCGACGCGGACGGCGCGGCCTGCTCGGCGAGGTACTGATCAGTTGGAGGGAGTCAGGCCCGAAGGATGAGCCGCTCGTCCGCGAGGTCAACCCTGAACCGCTCTTGCTACTCGGACTCCGCAAGACGGCCGAAGCGGGCACAGGTGTACCCTTATATCAACGGCGCTGGAGGGCGCCGCCGGGTTCGCGGGAAGGACGGAGTCCACCTTCATAAACAGTTCTTGGATGATGCTCAGCGGCAGATCGTCTTCGCATCGAGCCCGAACGCGAACCTGGGCGGCGATGGAGACGCCATGCCCGAACTTCCCGAGAAGCCCGACCTCGACCAACTTCGTCGCCAGGCGCGCGAGCTGCTTCGAGGTGCGACGAACGGCGAACCGAGTGCGCTTCGCCGATTACGGGCTGTCTCGGAGCAGATGACCCTGTCGGTCGCCCAGCTGGCTGTAGCCCGCGAGTATGGCTACTCGGGCTGGTCCCAGTTGAGGGCCGAAGTCGAGCGTCGCCGCTCGTCAGTGCCCGAGGCAAGACCTTCCAACCAGTTTGGCGGCAGGCTCGGTCCACTGGATGCGCCAGATGAGCGTTGGTCGTTAGGTGGGGCGAACGCCATCGAGATCACCGTGGGCGTCCTTTCTCCCAGCGCGCTGGTAGTCGAGCGCGATCAGGCCACCTTGACTTGAAGGGTCCGAAAACTCCGATGCACGGTCGGCTGCTCCGAGGGAATCCGGGTGATCAAGACGCCAGTCCGATCGCCTCGGGCCAACGCTTTCGCGGAACGATGGGTGAGGACGGTCCGCACCGA
>PMLV01000142.1:0-3552 GCA_003160635.1 Acidimicrobiaceae bacterium
ATGCAGTTTGGACCAAAGCCCTCCTACTGTGGTGGGAAAGTGCAGCACGTCGCCGGGCCTTCGACCTGGCCAGAGGATGATTCGCAGACCGAATTTTCGGGCTTGAACTGTCGGGTGTGGAGGCCGGTGGGCTCAGGAGCCGTAGCCGTTGCGGGCTCGACCCACCGCTTTAGTCACCATGTCGACTAATTCCGCTGGTGTGGCGGGGTAGACACCTGGGTTGTCGAGCAGCGCCAGCTCCAGCGGCACCAGGACCTCTTGTTGGACACAAAGGATCTCTTCTGGGCTGGCCGTCGAGACCAAGACGGCAGCGAGGTCCCGTTCCGCGCTCTCCCATGGGTGCGACCGCCGCCACATTATCCGCCCGGTCGCTTGCTTGGTGAGCGCCGCTAGGGTGCCGTGGGCAAGGTCGTTGACCACAGCCCACGGAGGCGGCGACATGCCGTATTGGCGGTAATGGTCGACACAGCGACCCGCGAGGATCCGCTCGGCGTCGCCAACGGCCCTACGGCACGCCCACGTTTTTCCGCGTCTTCCCATCGCTCCCCCCTTCCGAACCTACTGTGGCCGCGCCTTCCGCCCGGCGCGTCCCAACAAGAGTCGCGGTGTCCCTGCGCGACCAGCGGTCCATATCGGCAGCGAAACGCTCCAACAGCTCGGCAAAGTCAGCCGGGTTCTGGTCATTTCAGTGGGCAGGATTTCCTCCAACTGCGCATGCCTGCCGGCCAACACCCGCTTCTGCGCCCCCTGGTGGTCAAGACCCGCTTACTGGTGGTGGACGAAGGACGAGCCATGAGCGACGAAAATCGAGCGATACGGGCCACCTGGATTCACAATGGTCGTGAAGAGTGTGTTGTCGTTGTGGATGAAAACCTCAAGTGGAGATCGCCCCTAGAAGAGACGGATCGGTTCGGAATATGGAAATACGGCCGTTCCGTCGTCGCGATTGATCCGAGTGGACGCGTCTGCCTCGATCCTTCCGAGCGGCCTGACGGATGGGCAAACGTCATTCAATGCAGTAATACATTTAGTGTCGAGCACGACGACTCGAGCGAGGGGATTCTGATGGCACGCAAGTCACTTCGTAGCCAGCTCTACCGAGCCGCCCGCGACCTCGGCAACGTCGAAGCGGCCGAGGAAGGTCCCGTGAGTTACGGCCAGCAGGTAGCGCGCCAGAAGGTGTACCGCAAGACGAACACGGGCCTGGGGAGCATCCCGCGGGGCCTGGGACTCAGCGGGAAGCGGCGGTAATGCAAAACGCCCCCAGCGAAGGCCAGAGGCGTGTCACTCTGACCGGGTGGTTCAGATGTCGAGTTCACTTATGTACGGCCGTCCCAGCAACTCCGAGCGCGCCAACTCAAGCCGGGAGGTGCGGGTGTAGCGTTCGGGCGTGGAAAAAGATGACTGGATAAAGCTGATCCGAAGATCCCTCGGTGTCCCCGATCTCATTCCAGATCCCCTAGCCCTGGAGTTCATGGGCGATTCGGCGATGGCGACCATTGCGCCCGAAATGGCGCAGGCCGATTTCAGTACCCAGGGCCGCACGAGTGACGCCTCACATGCCCTGATTGACGACATAGCGACCGCTGGAAGCGAAGGGAAGCTTGACGAGTTTCTTCTCGGACTCAGTCGTGTTGACTTCGATTCAGTGGCCGCAGAGGTCATCGCGAAAAGCAAATACGGCTCGCCCACGACGGGGGAAGCCACCAAGCACGTGCTCGAACGTATCGACCATTTCGTGAGCGGCCACAAGTTTCAAGCGGAATGCGGCTGCTACTTCAACTAGCCGTCTTCTACCCTGATTTTCTACCGCACCCCGACGGGCGAATCCGCGCTGCCTGCCTCTATGACTCGATGAAAATGCATTCCCCCGGGCACTCCTCGGCAGCCTCGGTGACCGCGTCTTCGAGCTCCGAGGGCACTTGGGCCAAGCCTTCGGCACCGCCAGGGTCGGACTTCACCTCGGCGCCTTCTTTGACATAGGCCAGTCCATCGTCGAGCAACGTGAACACTGCCGGGGCGATCTCTTCACAGAGCCCATCGCCGGTGCACAGATCCTGATCGATCCAGACCTTCATGATGAAGTGTCCTCCTTTGTCGGCATCACTGGACTCGGCTTCGTGCCGTCAATACAGTCCGAGTTCGAGGCGGGCGGCGTCGGTCATCCGGCTCTGGTCCCAGGGCGGGTCCCATACCAGTACGACATCGACCTCGCTGACGCCGGGGACGGTCTGCACCCGAGCGCAGGCGTCATCTTTCAGCACGTCGCCCATGCCGCAACCCGGGGCGGTCATCGACATCTTGATCTCCACCCGGTGACTACCGTCAGCCAGCAGATGAGCGTCGCACGCATAGATCAGCCCGAGGTCAACCACGTTGATGGGGATCTCCGGGTCGAAGACCGTCTTCAGCTGTTCGATCACCCGTTCGAGTTCGAAGGGGCCCGATGGCGAAGCTTCCTCGCCGACCGGTTCGTTGTCGAGCCCGAGCGCGCGGGCATCCTCCGAGGAGATCCGTACCAGGTGACCCCCTTCGGTCTGGACGGTGAATGTGCCGCCGAGAGCCTGGGTGATCAGCACCTGTTCGCCCGCTAGGAGCGTCATCTTTTGGCCGCTCGGAATCAGCGTGACATCGCAGTCCTGTCCGAGTTCGACCGGTGTGTATCCCGTTGCGCTCATGCTCGACTACTCCCTGGTCCTCGGGGCGCCATCGCCGTCGAGGGCGCCCCGAAGTGTGTGCCATGCGAGCGTGACGCACTTGACCCGCACGGGGAACTCCGACATAGGGGAGAGCGCGGCGAGTGAGCCGAGGCAGCCAAGTCGACCTCGCCGTCGGATCCTTCGGTCAAGACGCCATGGACGTCTCCGAAAAGGGCGAGGGCTGCCTCACCGCTCTTGCCGGTACGGACTGTGGTCAGCAGCGAAACGGAGGTCTGTGAGATGGCACCTCTAGAACCCTGGAAGGCGACGTCATTGATCCGACCGTCGGAGAGTTCCAGATAGACGGTGAGCGCGTTGCCACAGAGAGGATTGACTCCTTGCGCTGTCCGTGTTGCATCCTCGAGTTTGCGGAAGTTGTGGGGACTGCGACCGTGGCCGATGATCACCTCTTGGTACATGCCAACCAGGTCGCTACTCACCGGAGTATGCCCCCTGTCCCGTCGCCCTCCGTCGAGAGCCGGCCAGCGACCAGGGTTTCCACGTGGGTGCGCAGCGACTCGGACGGGATCAAATCCAAAATTTCGCGGGCGAAGGCATAGGTGAGCAGAGCCCTCGCCGCCTCGTGGGGCACTCCCCGCGAACGCAGGTAGAACAAGGCTTCCTCATCGAGAGCGCCTACGGCCGCGCCGTGGGTGCACTTGACGTCGTCGGTGAAGATCTCGAGTCGCGGCCGAGTGTCGACCTCGGCATGGTCGGAGAGCAGCAGGTTCTTGTTGGTCTGGCTGGCATCCGTACCGGACGCGCCTGGCCACACGATGATGCGTCCGTTGAACACTCCATGCCCGCGTTCGTCCACGATTCCCTTGTAGAGCTGGCGGCTGGTGCACCGGGG
>PMLV01000142.1:3561-4547 GCA_003160635.1 Acidimicrobiaceae bacterium
GGCCCTGGCGGACGTCGAGCAGCGCGAGGTGGAACGCGGTGTCGGGCTCGTCCTGGATCTTGTAGTGCTCGACCTGTGCTCCCTCGTCGAGGACCACCTGGGTCACGGCGTTGGTGCACGTGGCGTCGCTCGTAGTCCCGGCGTAGGTCTCGACGACTGCCACCCGGCTGCCCGGACCGGCCCGGATCAGTGAACGGGGGCTGGCAATGATGGGAACCCCCTGGGCGTCCGAGAGGAATACCAACTCGATGGGTGCGCTGACAAGGGTGTCGGCCGCAACCTGAATGAACGCCCCGTCCTCGGCGAGGGCGATGTTGAGCGCGGTGAAGGCGTGGTCGTATTCGCCGAACGGGCGTGAGAAGAACGGCTCGAGACCCGCGCCCCCCTCGGCCAGAACCGAGGCCAGGTTCGTCACCGTGACGCCTTCTGGCAGCTCGGTCAACAACGACAGCTCAGGGGCGATGAGGCCGTTGACGAAGACTAAGCGGGTGCTCGTCGCATCGATGCTCAACGCGTCGATCATGGTCGGCGAGACCCGGTGAGCGGCCCCGGCCCCAGCACGCTCGAACGGCACGTCCAACAGTGCTCCGAGTCGCGTGTACTTCCAGTCCTCGTCCTTGAGCGTCGGAAATCCGCGCGCGGTTGCCCACTCGACGGACGCCTGTCGAGCCGGTGTCAGCCAGGCAGGACTCGGACCACGGGGCGCGAATCCGAGGCGCGAGAACAGCTCGGCGACCGTTGCCGTTGCCGCTTTTCTCGCCGTAGCTGTAGCGGTGGTCACGGCGTTGCTCCCACCGATGCCGATCGGTCCGACGTCACCTCTGGTCCGAGGTCGGCGTAGCCGTGCTCTTCGAGTTCGAGCGCCAGATCCTTGTCGCCCGAGCGGACAATCCGACCCCCGGCCATGACATGGACCCGATCGGGGACGATGTAGTCGAGGAGCCGCTGATGATGGGTGATAACGACCATGGCCCGATCGGGACCCC
>PMLV01000325.1 GCA_003160635.1 Acidimicrobiaceae bacterium
GGACTTTTGGTGGCCACCAGTGCGGGCCGCTCATGGCCATAAGTGCGGACTTTCTCGTGGCCATGGACAAGCGCCCTAGCTCCAGATTGACGGGCTGTCGCACCCCGAGAGGAGGCGCAATGCTGAGAGCAGCCCTCTCTACGATCCTCAACAACGATGATGAGAAGTCCTGCTCGTGAGGTGGCAGTGGAGTACGGCTGTAATCAAAAAAGATGTAGTCGCTAACTGAACGGCCAGGTTACGCGATCGAGTACTCGACGCTGCATCGAACAAAATGAGCAGCATTGAACCCAGGTCTTCGTATGGATCCGCGACTCCGGGACGCGCGACCGGCTTAGGCGACCGTCCGTTCTATTTGGGTTCCGCTCTGTGATTCTTCGGCTCGAAGAACTCGGCGGTACAGCATCGATTTCTGGTTTGGTGACGTGCGACCCCTCCTTAGAGGCATCCCGCTCGACCCAACGAGCATCAAAAGACGGGCACTGTCGATGCGACAACCAATGTCCGATGACTCGCGCATGCGACACACTGGCACGTGCGGTGGCTCCTGTTCAGATGTGCGAGTCCATGCTGAATCCCTCCGTCACAGTCGAATCTCGCATTGATCGTCTGGATGAAGCGGGGGTTCTTATGTTCGTAATATTGAAACGTGGCCCATGCCACGAGATCTGACGCTTGAACAAGGCGAGAGTTTTTCGAGTCAACGTACAGCGGAACCTCAACAAGGCTGTTCAGCTTCCCGATCCGCGATCCCGTGGTCTTCCACTTAGGAACAAGGGTCTGGACCAGCTTTTCGTAGCTGGATTCGTCTGCGATCACAAGAGATCGATGTGAATCGCCCGAGAGGTGAAACCGCGTGAGGCAAGTATCAAATCGGGCGAAAATCTCCTCATGGGCCAGCTCGAGAATGTCCCGACCCCTATGCGAGTCCTTATGTACAGCGACAGCGAAATATCGCGGAGCCCTTCCGCTAGCTGAAGTCCACGTACCAAGGTGACGGAACAGCTCCCCGAGTAATGCGTGCCGCTTGGCAGTCGGAATCCGGGCCCATTCACTGCGTCCAGACCACATCGGAGAAGCATGAATCTCGATACCCGGCTCGCTCGGGAGATGCCGTCGGCAAATCGACTCAAGGCTCCTAGCGAGTGGAAAACAGTCTTCCTCGTGAAGTGCCACCCCGGAAAGCACAAAGTACTTACTCGATCCTGGCTTGGTCCCTCTCGCTTGTCCGGATTCGTCTATGTAGAGAAGGTACAAAGTCCACGAGCCCTAGAAAGAGGAAAGCAGCCAGGAGGACTGCCTAACGCAAGTCCCGGCCCTAGCTGCTGATCCCACTTGGAAAGATACAGATTCCCTGGCACCAAGTCAATGGTGTGACTGCCTCCGTATCGGAATCAGTGCGTCAGATCTCGCTTCCGCGCACAATACCCGCGACCAGGCAAAAGGTATTGCGCGGTCACATAATCGCGACGTCAACCGCTTGACTATGCGCGTAAATGATGCAACTATGTGATGGACAAGCGACTTCAGGAGTCAGTCAATGCTTACTTACGAAGTGTTTATCCAGGTAAATAACGCATACAGCATACGATTGTGGCAAAAGTCCACGAGAGGCCATCGCCTCACGATTTGGAGGAGTTCATTCCATGGCACGTCCCACCACTACCGCGAAGCGGGTTACCGCAAGCCTGCGCGACCCAGACGTTCAGAACCTCGAGGAAGTGGCCGAATCAACTCGCCTCTCCAGCAACGATGCCATTCGGAAGGCACTGGCCACCGAGGCGTTTGTGCAGCGAGTGATAGCCAGCGGCGGAAAGATTCTTGTACAGAGCGAGGACGGAGAAGTCCGGGAGGTTGCATTCGTGAGTTAGTCAACACTCCGATTCAAAACAAGGCGTCGCCGTGACCACCGGCGACGATGACCTTCCTCCAGAGAGCCTGGGGCCCGCAAGCGCCAACGTGCTTCGACCCACTTTTGGTGTGCGATTCGATCCGGAGCCCCGGAGAGAGAGCGTAAGGGGAATCGTCGCACTTGGGTCAGTCGTGTTGTTCGCACTGGTAGTTCTCATTGTTCTCTGTTCTGTGTGTTTCGGCCATCAACAATGGACACATCTTCAAGGAGTGACCGCCGCAATCCTGCCTGCGGTTACATCAGTGACGGGAAGCACCGTCGGCTTTTACTTCGGCACGCGAGACAAGGATGACCATCGATGACGTCTGCTCAGTTTCACATCTTTGCTCCAACACTGAAGCAAGTCGAAGAGGCAGTACGTCGAACGTTTCCGGATCGGCAGATCCCGGCCGATCTGTACGACAAGCGCTCAAGCGCAGCGTACGTTCGAACCGGAATCAAGGCTTCCACGAATTTTTCGGAGCCTCGCCTTGAGTCACAGCTTTGGAACTCCGCAAAGTACGCACTTCTTGGGACGGCGGCGTACAACTTGACCTCCGATGTGAATCGAAACCTAAAGGTAGGACCACATCTCCTCGAAGTTTGGCTCGGCGAGCTCGACATCGGTTGGAGGTTCTCAGTATCTCGGCAAGAGATGCGAGATCTGGAATGTGTTCTCTCTCAAGTTCCGCCCGCCCCGCGCTGCGCTGAAGCACCGGTCCTTGACTGGGTCGGGAATTGGGTCCTAAACGCGTTGATGGACCCGCATCGCGGATCCCTCGGACAGGTGCTGGGCGTCGAAATTCAATCAGAGCCAGTGCGGGCCTTCATCGCATGCGCCATGTCCGATCCTCCCGATGACGAAGTCGAACAGCTGTTGGGCGTTTCTGATTCCTTTGCTCGGATATTGAGTGCAGCCGGAATACTCTGCTATCAGCCGCTACTCACTCATGACCCTCGTAAAGATCGCGAGGCCGCTGATCATCCGAGCAACAGAACCCTAAATGAACGCCAAATCGCGTCATGCGACCTGGTCATCGTCATTGCGGATCGTCCCGCATATGGGCTTGGCGTGGTGGATTCCTTCGCATTGAAGTACGGAGCCCACATAGTGCTCGTTAGTGGAGGACTTCCTATTTCTCCAATGATTGTTGGAAGTGTCCCGCCTCCATTTCAAATCGCGCTCGGACCCGATGCGACATCTGAGTTCAAGGAATACCTGTCATCTAACATGATCGGGCTACGACACGAGTCCCTTGAACGTCGGGAAGCTCAGCGGCGCGCAAGAGTGGAGCTCAATGCCTACAGAGATCGCCTGGCAGGTCTGTCGATTGAACAGCTAGAGCGACACAGGAAGGTGCGCATGGCAAGAGAACGATTCAGGCAGCTCATTTCAGATGCCGACCTCTTCGACGGGATGAGCCATCGGGAATACCGGGTCTTGATGGACCTTGTGGATGACAACGTACCTTTGCCGGAACTGACATTTGATGAGCTGCGTGCCCTCTATCGAGCGGAGTTCGAACTCGGATGGGACACATCTCTGACTCCCGAGATAGCCCGAATTGGCCGTGGGGTGCTGGTGTCAGGAAAACAGCGATTCGAACCTGAGAACTTTCAATTCTGGATCGAGATGTACCGGCGCCTCAAAGCTTCATGACTCTTCCTGAGTGGTCCGAGGCAGCGGCCGCTGGGTTCGCTAACCGACACTCACTGCGCCCGCCGTTGTCACCTGAGCTGCTTGTAGGTGTTATTGAACGCCATCATCGGGTTTGCTTGGACCCAACCCTGATCGAGGACGGCCGCCTAGATCTCGACGGGGATGGTTGGAGGGTGTCAGTCAACCCCCGCCGTCCAAGATCACGTCAAACTTTCACTCTCGCTCATGAGATCGCGCACCTCCTTCTTGCTACCCACGGCGTGACTCAGGACGACGAGGAATTGTGGTGCAATGACTTTGCGGCAGAGCTTCTAATGCCCCGATCGTTGGTTGAAAGGATATGCCGCCCCTATTTTGAGGACATTGGCCAACTCCGGCATCTTTCACACGCCGCAGGAGTGAGTATGTCGGCTGCACTGATCCGGGTTCGAAATCTCTGCGAGTGGCGTTCCGGCTTACTGACGTTCGAGTTCCTCAAGCAGGAACGACGTTGGATTATTTCAGGAATCACAGCTTTTCCTTCAAACTTGAAAAATCGTATCTTTACCTCTGACTCATGCGGAGAGGTACTGCAACGGAGTTCAACTCTTCGCATCGCCCGATTGCCGATGACGATTGGAGCACGGCCGGTGTCAGTGCGCGTGCAGCTCAGCGGCGATGGTTCCCGCCGTTTCGCGTTAGTAAGTCCCAGCGAGATCAGTAAGGTAGCTGCCCAGCCCAACAGCAACTACGGTCGACCAATTGCTCCTGGGTAGCCGACTTCGCCTACGGGGGTGGGTGCTCACGCGACCTCAGCTCTGTAACGTTTCAGGGCACTACATCTAGTCACCCTCTACGAACGACGGATCAACCGAGAGCTAAACCGTCGATATGTCCGCCTGACCGGGCGGCCGCTTCAGTACAGGGTCGAACTCTTCAAGCCACAGATTGAATTCGACGCGATGATCCTCCATCCACTTAATCAAGTCTCCATATCGAAACGTCGGCGGTCCAAAGGGTCCCTCGGTTAGCACGACGCCAGAGCGGTCGAGTAGGACGTTGGCCGACTCCATCCCTACCATCGCCTCCAGGGCTATAGACGTGACGAGATGGAGCACCGTCCCGTCAGGAATTCTTCAGTGGGATGGTTGAGCGGTACCCCCACCGGATCAGTCCCTACATTGTCTGGCTGACTGCGGTGCGACTCTTCGGTGAATGAGTCACAGCGCCAGCGCTCGCGAGTTTGAATTTCCCGCCGCTCGAGATAGGTCGCCTGCGATAAGTATCGCTCGTTCTCGCTACTAACCGACCGACAGCTTGGGTTTAGCCAAACATATGTTCGACTAGATTAGGGACTCGTTGTGTTTCCCCCCGGCGGCCGCCTCGGTGTAGGTGATCCAGGGCATGTAACCGATTCTCCGAAACCACTCCATTACCGGGGCCCCTCGTTGTCGCCAGCGAGCAAGCCCACCCTCGCGCCTAGCGCCTATCATGAGACTACGCGACGTCCGTACTGAGTGCTGAGTGCGGGCCCGCAGAGCTGTCCCCTGCTTAGAGCCTGAGCCACCCCCGGAGCCGACGGCGGACGGGTCGGCACACCGACGCCGCTACTCCAGCTTCGGCCTCTTCTCGCTGAGTGAAGTAGGCCTCGCGGCCGCGGTCGTCACGCTTACGGCCGGCGACAACCTGCTCGTCGGTCCAAGCGCCGGACCACCGAATCTTATCTCGCTTGATCCAGTAATGAGACCTGCAAGGGAAGCCCCAGTTTCCTATCGAAGGTGTTAGCGACACCGTGTCTCCGTCGAACACCAGGTGCCAGTCGGCCGGCGTAATCGGGGTAACCACTTTGTTTCCACATCCGCAAGCGCATCGGTGCACCGCTGTTGCGAAGGGAATGGAGACATAGAGAACACCCTCGGCAAGCTCGGACGGCACGTACTTCACGAATTCGTGCTTGATCGAGGTACGTTTCACGACGCCCTGTCATCATTAAGGAGGTGGTTCCCGTCGATGGTGTAGACCGAGAACAGCTCGTGCTCAAAATCGGCGTAGAAGCCATACAGCTTCTTCCATTTGAGTACCGCAAGAACCGCATTAAGGGCGTTTAGATCTGCGATTTGGATGTTGCTGTCGTACTCGTCGCCTTCAGCATCGGCGAAGGACAGCCGTTGACCCTCCCAGATGTGTCGTCGGTGGGACGGGATGCTGGAAGTTACTCGCACGATGCCAGCCAGCGCGTCACCGGTTCTGTATACGCCCATACCGGCATCGATGAACGGAAGGTCATACTCCTCGAGCTTCTCGACGACGAGCTTTTTCGACGGACCTGAGTCCATCGCCAAAAAGACGAACGTCATTTCCTTCAACTGGGCGACGTTGGTCTCGTCAATGTTCACCGAGTGGGCGACGATGCCACGACGCATTGCATCGTATTTGCGCTGGAAGTACTCCGCTTTTGACGGTGAGGTTTGCAGCTCTTCGAGCGAGGCGGCACCAGGGGCCCGGAACGCATTGTGAGTAAACAGCGTGTCTCCGTCGTAGAGATGGATCTCTTCGATCGGGGTCTTGGCAATGAGGTCGAGGATGTAGGAGCCGGTGCCGCCGAGACCGACAATCGCCACTTTGGTCAGGGCCAGCTTGCTGGTTAGGTGGCTGATCTGGGCCCGGCTCGACGCTGTGTCTAGATAGCGGAAGACCGAATCTTCTTCGCTGGCAGGCATGACTGGGAAGATCTTTGCCGTTGCCGCAGGGTCAATAGCCTGCGCCCAGCCGGAGACCATATTCACGTAGGCCGTGATCTTTGCGTGGTAGTCCGGGTAGCCCTCAGGCGGCTTGCTCGAAAAGACACAGTCGGCGATGAGCCCCTCGGCGACTGGCGTCCGACCCTTACTGTTGATGATGTTCGTGAGCTCAGACCCTCGGTTGTCGCAAGGGATGCCTCCAGCGAACGACACCACGTGAGTGCTCGGTCTGACCGTGGTGGTGCCGCTCGTCGAAAGCTCGGAGACAATGGTCCCGTACGCCACCTGACTGGCCGAGGTCACGTAGGGGACCCGCTTGACAAGGAGATAGTTCGAGCGGATCTCGATGTCATAGCCCTCGTCCTGAAGGCGTTGGAGGTCGAGGCTATGACTTACCAGTTGGCGTGACATTGAAGGTCGTGCCTTCCTGCTTGACGGTGACAAGTTCCCCCTCGACGAGGATCCCTTCATGCTTGGGGGCTTCGGCGTTGCGGTAAGTCACGGTGTAGGTCGTCCCTTGGTCGGGTCGAGTCGGGTAAGCGATAGCGACGACTTCGGTGTACGACACTTCCTGGTGCGGAACGACCGCCAACTCGCCATTGATGACGATGGCGTACTCAGTGTGGCGGGCTTCATCCTCGGGCGTCGAGGTAGCGGCTTCGCTCATGACAAAGCTCCTTTCTGTGGTTGCCGGCACGGCTGGAGGGCCAACTGCGCCTGTGCCCTCTTCGTACGTCGGACCGACATCGCGCGTCCGCTCGAAGTGGATTCCAGAGGACGATCTGCCAAGAAAGATGGCTGAACTACGCGCTCTCAGCTCACGTGCTCGGTCCGGAGGTACTCGACCCGGACGCGGCCCGGCTGGAACTCGGCGAGGCGGCGGGCAAGAGGCTCCTCGTAGGTGGTGACAAAGATCTGCTCCAGTCCCGACGCTGTGCTGAGGTGCGCCAGCATCGAGCCGACAAGGTGGCGACTAGGAGGATCGAGATGCTCAAGGGGCTCATCGACCCAACAGAAGGGCACCTTTGTCGTGACGAGGAGCGTCGTCAACCGCATCATGAGCTTGGCGACCATCTTTTCGCCCGCACTGAACGCGGCAAAGGCGAGGACGGCTCCACCTGCGTCTCGTGACATGGTGCCGTCTGGCAGCACATTGAGATTCGGCCGATCCGGAAACACCGACTGCCAGCGACGGTTGACCTCCGATGTCAACGGAGCGAGTTGCTCACCTAGGACAGAGCTGATCGTGGAGTTGAGGGCCTTCTCGGCAGCATCGAGAAGCGCCACCTCGCGATAGCGCCGCTTGAGGAGTTCCGCTTCCTCCAGTTCGCCCGAGATCTGCTCGATCCTCTCTTCGGCGCGTTGGGCAGCAATTTCCAGCTCGCGAAGCGCGGCCGCTGCACGTTCAAGGTCCGCCAGCGCAGTGGCTGCATCGATACCGAGAAGGTCGGATTCCTCAACAGATTCCACGCTTGGTCTCTCGCCGAGGGCCGCGACACGCCGCTCCAGCGTCTCAACGTCGTTGAGACGCTGCACGAGGGGGTGGGGGTCTATGACTTCAAGCCGTTGACGGACATCCGCGAGGTCCTGCAAGTGGAGATGCTCAGCCCTCCCTCGGCTCTCGTCGTCCAGCTCGCGTAAGCAGACGGGGCACTCCCCTCCAGCTTCGTGCAGCCTCGCGATCGCCTCCTCGACAGCCTCCAATCGTGCCTTGAGCTGAGCCTGCTCTGCTCTTGCCGACTCCACGCCGTCGCGCACCGACTGCTTGACTTGGTTAAGCACCTGTTCCAGCGGTGCGTCTTGCGGCGGCATGCCAACCACTTCCTCGACCTCGCGACGAAACGCGACGTTGCGATCGTCCCAAATGGCAGCAGCCGCTTGGAGGCGAGCCGCTGCTGAGGCACGTTCCGAGGCTCCTTGGGAGTCTGCAAGCCTTTGACGAGCCGCAGACACTGCGGATCGAGCTGATTCGAGGCGGTTCTCGACCGCTGCCCTTTCGTCCCGTGCGGTGATGAGTTGCTCACTAGTGGCCGTTAGTTCTGCTCGTGCCGCGCTGACGCCACGATTGGCTCGCCTAAGCGCGGGCCCGATTTCCTCGAGGGCTCGCTGTAACTCGTCGAGCGAATAGACGCTGCAAAGATGAGATCTGAGGTCGGGTTCGTCCTCCTCAACGCGCAGGTCTTCAGTGAGAAATGCGGTCCTGGACACGAAGCGCAAGTCGGCGGACCAGGCTTCAGAAAGGATGCCGCGGACCTCCTCCTCCTGCAGCGTTTGGCCGTCGAGGACAGCACTGAATTTCGAGGTAGAGCGAGCGCCGCGCAGTGTGATCTCGCGCCGGACTTCGAGCTCACCACGTTCGCTGGTCAGAGTCACCGTTGCAGCGGCCGCAGTATGACCATTACGTACCACTGTTGGGTCATCGGCCATTGGTCCCGGCGCAAGCGCCCACCGGACGGCTTCGAGGAGTGAGCTCTTTCCTACGCCATTTGGGGCGACCAGGAATGTAACGCCAGGATCGACGTGCAAGTCCAGGTGCCGATACGCTCGCCAGTTCTCAAGGCGGACCCGGCGGATCATGAGTCGTTCCGATCAGCGAGGTTGGCAATCCGCTCCGCGACCGACTCGCCAGCGAGAGCGCCTCTCAACACGTCGTTCAACTCATGGCCGAGGTGCTCAGCCGATTCGTAGCCGGCGATCTTCGACGCGATCCTGGCTCGCCGCCCTTGCCGCGCCACTTCTTCCAGCGCTGAGGCTGCGGACCGTGAGAGGGTGGCAAGGACGTCGGAGGGAGATGCAGAACCGCGTGTCGTCCATGCGGTCTCCGACCATGCTGAATTTTGGTCAAGGAACTTCGAGATCGCATCGACCGGCGCCAAACCAGAGACCATGGGGCTCGGCGGACTTGTCTCACCCGATGGCACACCAATTCCGTAGTTAAGAGAAGCGGCATCAAAGACTTCCGCGCTAGGGCTTAGCCCGGTCACTAGCACCACGAGCGCCGAAGCATTGAAGCGTGTCAGTACCGACAGTGCAGCGTTGAAATCGGCGTCATTCACGAGTCCAGACAAGGTATCGAACACAACAAGGATCGTTCCGAATTCATCGACCCTGGCGATCGGTGACCAACCCTTCGAATAGGCGAGAGTGTGCTCCTCCCATGAACCGAGCCTGTGGACCTTGCAGACTTCGCCACGTCGATCACGAAGCTCCGTCGCGAGATCTTGCGCCAGACGCTCAGGTTGAGGCGATGGCGCATCAGCGGCGGTATCTGGGTCGGGACTGACCTCTTCCAGGACAGCAAGGCTGTCCGCGAGGATCTGGCGAAATTCCAGCCGCGGGTCGGTCGGTCCGTTAATGGGTTCGCCACGCGACGTGCCAGAAAGCGAGCCTGCGAGTAGCAGATCGACCTCGGCGGGCATGACCAGCTCGGCAAAGAAGACAGCAAGCACTGACTCTGGCAGCTCCACCGCAAGCATCGGGTAGACGGCAAGCGATATGTCGAACGGTGATATCGCTTCATCGATCACCACTGTCTCGTCGTCAGCAGAGAGAGCGTCAAAGGTGACTGGCGCCACGAAGACCCGATCCTCCGTCAGCCGGACAACAAGGAGCAGGATCCGCTCCTCGTCGCCGGTCGCCCAAAGTTGGCCAGGCAGCAATCGATCGACATCCACGGTCGCTACCCTCGGCGTAGGGAAATCGAGTCGCGGCCAGTCTCCGACCTTCTCGGCAGCCGCCGAAACGATTCCCTTTGGGCCGCCTGGGCTCACTTCTTCGCTGAGCGTATTGCGCAACCGGCGTAGTTTGATCCGGCACAGGAGACACTCACGGAGATGTTGCTCCAGCTCATCCCTCTGCTCATCGTCGATCAGCCCGCTAGCGAAGTCAGCGAGATCTACATCAAGAGGGTGTTTGAATCCGTACCTCATCGCGCTGTCATTACGTCGGACCTCCACTGTCTGTCCACTGTTCAGTCCATAATCGAGCAAGTTCAAGGACTTGTGCTGCGACGGCTTCGCCGTCGGAATCATCGACGAGCTCTATCTTTAGGAGCTCCGTCGCCCCTTTCCGGATGACGTGCGCCTGTGACGGCCCAACGCCGAGTAGCGGCGCCAGCTCGCGTACGGGGTATTCCAACCACGCAAGGGCAAGGCGTTCGCGGTCGTTGAGGAGCGCAAAGATCTCCGTGGCCCTGGTTTCTCGAAGTGCCTCGTCCGCGGTCCCATCAATCATTGATGAAACCGGCGACCATGCACCATCCAACGAGGTCGCGTCCAGGGACACAGGGGCTTGGCCGAGCCCGAGTCGAACCCCGATTGCGGAAGCCATCATCCTAGACGTGAGCGAGCCGCCGGCTACCTCGAGCAATGCTTTGCAGAGAAGTGCAATCGTTTCCGCATCAGCGACCGGCGCGTCACGACGAGCGTCATGACCCCACTTCGGCGTCAGGATCTCGTGGGGACGAATCCCTTCGGCCAGACGATCTAAGTCGGCAAGCCCAGGAGCGTTCGGGCCGTCGGCGAGCGACCAGCGACCGTCCATGCGGACGAATTCGGCACGCTTACCGAGCACATCATTGAGGCGGACCACCAGCTTGCCAATAGGCGTCCGCCGGCCGAGGTCGGCGAGAAAGTTCCTGACAGTTCCCTGGAGTCTGGCTTTCAGGGCTTGATCACTGCTGCAGGTGGTGGCGAGGTCCACAAGGCGACGTGGTGTCTGCGGATCGGCGACGAACTCCGAAACAATCCGGCCGACAGCTTCACCGTCCCACTTCGTGAGGCCGTCAGGTGGGGGGAAGTTCCGGGTGACGGCCACGGCCCTGATCGTCTTATGCAGCAGCAAAACGAACTCGTCGCCGATCGATCCACCTCTGAGTTCGTCGAGGGGAGTCACAGGAACCTCGCGCAGACAGCTACGAAGGTGTCGTCGTCGAGCAGGCCGGTCGATGTCACGTTACCGAGCGTCCAAAGCTCGCAAAGGACGTTCGCTCGACGTGAGAACCACCCCTCCTTGCTCAAACCGAGGTTCTCCGACGGCGGGTGAGAGATGCCCCAGCGCTCCGTGCTCGAGCGCGTGGCTACTCGCACCGTCCCGGCGGTGGTCTCAGGTACCGCCATCACCACGACCGGCCGCTGCTCCTCCGGGTCGTCGGGTAGCAGGAGCGTCGTGTCGACCCAGTACACCACCTGGATGTCGGGTATGAACGGAGTTTCCTCGTAGAGCGGGATCACAATCCTCGTCATGGAGTGAAACCGCCTTGTGGCAAACTCCGGACGGCCGCCGCCACCGCTCGGGACCGGGCAATAAGATCGTGAGCGACGAGCGATACCTCCATCCTCCTACCCCTACGTCGGATCTCCCGACGGTGTCCGGCCACGGACCCAAGGGCCATCCCAAAACGCAGAGATCGGCACGTCTTCGCGCCGTAGAAGCTGAGTAGGGCACCGCGTGGGGCATGCGTAGTGCAGCGCGACGAATCATTGAACTAATTGAACTCGAAGCACACGCCGCCCTTGCCAAGGCGATAGCCAGCCAGGAGCTCGGTCCGCAGCTCGATGACGCCGCCTTCGTCGGCCCAGAAGTCCCTGCGCCTGCGGTCGAGGCGATTGGGATTGAGCTCATCCAAGTAGCTGAGCATCTCCTCATAGGTGTCGCCGACCGCTTGCGAGGCAACTTCTGAGTGGTCGATCAGGAAGCGCAGGGGTGGCTGGGGGACGAAGGTTCGAGCCAACGAGCGAAGGTTGGCCACCGGTGGGTCACTCATCCAGTGTGCCCACATTCAGAGGACCTTGCACGCCGCGCCACAAAGTCGGGCAGCTATGGAACTCCGTGCGACTACCGGTCGGGTACGTACAGAGATTCCTTGCAGCGCGCCGCGGACAGCGTGACTCTCACCCGGTCTTCCGCCGATTCCGATCGAGTGATCTCCAGCCCGCTGATCTCATCACTGAGTGATCCGAAGGGGGCATCGACTCCGGCGATCGTCAAAAAGAGCGGCGCTACGGATCGCATCGGGTCTCCGCTAGCCACAATCTGCTGGACCACTGCCAGCTGCTCGGACGACGTCGTCAACTCCACCTCGATCCGCTCGAATCCCAGCACCTCACCACGCAGGAGTCGGAGCACCCGATGGCAGTCCTCCATCAGTTCGGCCGAAACGCTCTCAGGGAGTATCAGGGGTACCGAGGTGTAAGGCTGCAGCTCGGCCAACAGCTCGACGAATTGGAGCGACAGGTCATCCGCCGGCTCCTCGGTCTCGTCAAGCACCTCCTCTGCCCGTGCCCACACGGCGGGGCCACGGTAGAGCGTCACGAGAATCCTGTTCGGCGCCCTGAGCCCGTGGAGGAATCTGGCCGCCTGGAGTACCGATGCGGCCGCTTTTCCTGCGAACGTCTGCCGACTGACCCCCCAGGTCGCGGGAGCTTGGGGGCCTGCGCCATCGGGCTTGTCGATCCGGAGTTCGTACTCGAAGGCACCGGCCGCCTCCCGCCCTGACAGTTCGATTCCCCTGTTCCCGACTGTCACATCGGTCACGCGCACCGTCACCTGAGCGATCTTCAGATCCTGAGGCGACATCAGGGAGATCTCGACTCTGTCGGGGGCCCCGGCCGGCACGGTACGAGGACCGAGACGCGCTCTCCCGCCCTTGTGGTCGCCACTCAGACCGCCGGGTGCATTGATCTTGAAGCCCCCGAGCGCACCCTCGGGCACTTCCAACGCGCGCCCGTAGTCGACATGATCCCGGTACGCGTCGAGGATGTTCACCCCGCGCTCTTCGTCGACGACGACGACTGAAAACGAGCCGCTGATCGGACGATCGAGCAGCGCCTGGGGGTAGCGGGCGAAGACGTCGATCGTGACGAATCCCACGCCGTCGAAGCCACGCGTCTGACTGAGGATGGACCTCGGATTGGGTGAGTCGGGCGGCTCCCCCGTCACGGCGATGTCGTACCTGTAGTGGGGGTCCGCGTCGTTGACCTCGGATCGCAGCTCGAGGATGCTGGCGGCGGCGTCAGCGGGCCTTGGCGGGGTTTCCGGATCTGCGAGCAGTTGGGAAAGGGTCCTAACCCGGCCGAGCAGACGGGCCTTCTCATCCCTGAGGTAGTAATCGATAACCCCGGGATATTTCGAAGCCTCCGAATCCCAGAACACGCGCCCGCGCCAGTCGCAAGGAAACAGAGCAGACGCGGTCAGCGCGTTGAACCACTGCTCCTCCGTATCGGTCCGATCCAGTGGAAGGACAAGGGACCAGGCGACGACTGGTCTGTCGAGCCGTGGGGCCGTGCACACCTCCTCGAAGGACCCTTTGATCTGCCGCTTCTGGTCGGGGGTGAGGCGCTCGGAGAACTTCTTGATCTGGAAGACGTGGTAGCCCCCCTCGACGGGATCCACGACGTCGACCCCGCCGTCGCCCTGCGAGGCCGCCCGCCGCCACGAGTTCGGCCGCTCCTGGTGGAGTAGGACCGCCATCACCAGCTCGAGCGTCTCACCCGGGTAAGAACCCCAGTTCACGGGTCCGATGGTCACCCCCGAATCGTATGGGCTCCGTGTTCCATCGCAGTCATGGGGGCGTCACCAGCGGGGCGTCTGGGACGGGATCGGTCAGCGAAAGCCCGAAGTCGTGGAGGGTCACGGGCACATCGGGGAGAGCGTCACCGAGGTGAGCACGTCCGGCCGATAGGCGGCAGCCCAACGCTCCACTGATTCGGGGTGAGTTGTCCATTGCGGGATCGGACCAGTAGCCGCGCATTGATCAGGGCCGACACCGAGACCGGATCGAGTCCGGTCACCGCACTGAAGTCCGAGATCTTCACGAACGGTCGCCGACGGGCGCTGCCTCGGCGGTGCAGTTCTAGGGACGTGGTGGACCCAGAGTCGTGCCGGAGATGTCCACAGAGGTAATCACACATTTGCTTTTCGACGTCTCAGCACTGTCCACAACGACGGCAGTTCCTCGACTATGGACGATACGGCAGTTCAGTAAACGTAAATCTCGGCGATGTCTGATATGTCGATTGTCATCGGTTCCCCGGCGGGAGCTTCTTCACCATCGTCCCACCGCTCATAGACGATCGTCGTCCCGTTGTGCGAAATAAGGACTGCCCCGAACCGCTGACCACTCTGAGCGACGAGCGACACAGCGAACGTGTCCCGACAAAGCGCGGTCAGGACGTCGTTGCGGAGGTCAGCAGCGTCGGCACTGAACACGACGCTGGTCACATTCCTAAGGTAGTACGCGCTCGCATGTGTTCCACCGTCAATGTGTCCGGGTGCCCACCCCCATCAGGCACACTGTGGTGGATCTACCATGAAGCCCCGTAGGCTCGGACATGGACAGTGACGACTATCCCGGCCCCCGCATCGTCGGTCGCGGTGGGCGCGGGACGGGCGGCTGGGTCTGGGTCGCCCCCGGGATCGGGCAGCCGTTACCAGAAGACCGGTCCGACAAACCATCACATCGGCAGCACGATTCAGCCACGAACGAGAACGGGTCGGATTCCGCCGTCCTTTTCGAAGAGGCAACCGCGCCGCCGTCTGAAGGAGAGCCCTCGTCGCCACTCCCCGAGGAGACACCGGCGGACCATGGGGTCCGTGTCAACGTCATCGGTCCCTTGGAGATCGAGTCGTGGGTAGACCCGCCGACGCGCCACAAGGTCACCGAGGCACTGTGCTTCTTGGCCCTCCACCGCAAACGACCGATGACCATGGAGGAGCTCCAGATCGCCCTTTCCAGTGACGGCGACGACGCTCCCGAGACGAGTGCGAAGAGCGTGCGCACCTACATGTCCGAGCTCCGCCGGTCATTGGGGGCGGAGCACGTTCCGTCGGCCCGTGGATCGGGCTATCGCCTGGCCGATTCGGTGAGCACCGACTGGGACGTGTTCCGGTCCCTCGTGGCGCTAAGACCCACGGAATTCGACGACCAGGTGCAGGCGCTCATCGACGCGCTGAACCTGGTGCGCGGTCGCCCCTTTGCCGGTACCGATTACGCGTGGGTTAACTCTGAGCTGTTGGTCTCTGAGATGGAGGTGGCGATCAGCGACGCCGCACGTCGATTGGGCAAGATCGCCATGGCCTCTAAGCGGAATCTCGAGGGCATCGCCTACTTCGCCGGCCGGCGCGCCGCTCTCGCCTGTCCCTACGACATCGGCCTGTGGGAGATGGCCATGGAGGCAGCTGCCGCCTTCGACCATGACGAGCTGGTCCGCACCTGGCGCGAGGCGCAGGCAACGCTCGGTGAGGATCCGACAGCCTTGCGCGACCTGGCCGAGCGGTTGGGCTTGGACTAATCGAGCGGGGCGAAGCGGAGCAGCTCTTCGCGCACCGAGTCGGGAGGGAGAGCCAGTTCCCTCAGATCCGTGCGCTCCCACCACGGGCGAAGCCAGACCTCGCCGATGTGGGAACCGTTGATCAAGAGCCCGTGGCCGGGCCGGCCCCGGGCGATGGCATCGACCGGATAGCGGGGCAAGAACACGGTGCTCACCGAGGACGAGGCGTGGATGCGACCCCACTCGCCCACGTACTTACCGACCGTGGTCGTCGGCACCTCGACCTTGCCACCGAGCGCGCTGATCAGCTCGAGCGTGCGCTGGTCGGCTATCCCGGGAAAGATCACCTTGACCCCGAAGAGGGTGAAGAAGCCGTCGGCGGCCGAACCCCAGCGGGCCCGGGCCTGGGAGAGGTCCTGTAGGCAGGCGAGCGTCACCACTCCCTGGCCGCCCCCTTCGGACGCCAAGGCGGGAAGGCCGGGCAGCGGCGCGATGTTGGCCACCTCGTCGAGGGCGAAGACGACCGGGGCGGCAAAGCTCGGCCGGGCGAAGGCGGCCGAGCTGATCTGGTCGAGGAGGGCCACGACGAGGGGAGCCAGCTGGTTCTGGTGCTCCGCCGGGGCGCAGATGTACAGGCTGTCGGTCGAGGCCACGAAGGCGGCGGGGTCGAAGTTCGGCCGGCTGGTAGAGGCCAGGACCTTCTCGGAGCGATAGGCGGCGAGCAGCCCCGCAGCGGTGGAAAAGACACCCGAGAGCTCCCGCTCGTCGGTGACGGCCAAGCCGGTCAGCGTTGCGCCAGCCATCTCCTGGCCGCTGGCCTCGACGATAGCCAGCGGCTCCCGCAGGTCACGGGCGAGGACCCAGCGGAAGACCGACCGCATGTCGAGATCCCTGGAGGCCGCGGCGAAGAGCAACGGGGCGAGCAGGGCCTGGGCCCGCTCCACCCAGTGCGCCGAATCCGTGCCGGCTGACCCCGGCCGGGCCGCGGAGGCCAGGGCGTAGGAAACCGCGCTGGCCCGGTCGAAAGACTGGCACCCGAGCACCGGTGACCAGCGCAGCTCGTGCATGAACCAGGGCCGCTCGATCGTCTCGAAGGGGTCGAAGAGGAAGCACCGGCCGAGGCGACCCCGGTGCGCGGCGGTGGCGGTGAGCACATCGGGCTTGGTGGAGGTGGAGACCGTGGCGGCGGGTGCATCGAGGACGGTCGGGATGACGACGGTCGAGGTCTTGCCCGAACGGGGCGGGCCGATGACCAGCACGGCGTTCTCGGCCCCGGCGTAGACGGGCGCGGTGGAGCGGTATCCGTTCTCGGAGAGGGGATCCTGCCCGCCCGGGTGCTCGCCGACCGAGCAGCCCCACCAGGGACGCCCGGAGGTGCCCGGCGGCATTGGCGAGAGAGGTGACGAGCTCGACGGCGACGCCGAACTGTCGGCGGCCTTGCCCTTTCCTCTTCGCCTCATCGCCCCATCCCGAGCTCAGGCCCCTCTAGCTCGCGCCAGCGACGGCGCTCGTAGCGGGCGATCTCGGCTGCCACCGCGTCGTAGGCCAGGCGCGGGAATGTCTCGAAGGGTCGTGGCCCGAGCGGGTCGTCCCCTTCGACGAAATGGAGCGCCCGGTAGCGGTTGATGGACTGCGTGAGCTGATCGTAGCGACCCTGCTCGTCGACGAAGAACGGGCGGGGGCCGAGGGCGGCGACGATGTGGGCCGGGGGTTCCGGCCCGGTGAAGTCGGTGGCGGTGAAGTCGGTCCCGCTGAAGATGACCATGGTCGGGCTCGCAGCTAGCGCATCGGCGGGCCCGGCGGCCCGAGCGTGAGGCAAGCCGTTCGCGGCGTTCCACCTCTGATCAGCGGGGGTCGCGATGGTCGAAAGGTCGCCTGCCGGCAACGACCCCTCCTCGAGGTGGCTAGAGGCCAGAACCTTGGCGCGCGAGACGGCCAGGCGGCCGGCTGTGTGCGAGAGCGGCTCGACCTCTGCGACCTCGGGGCCGAGACCCTGCTCGAAGGAGCCCCCGCCGACGAACAGCTCGGTGCTGATCCGGGCCCGACTCATCGCCACATACCCGGCCTCTTTGGTCAATGACTCGGTCGCCAACACGAACGCCCGGTCATAGGTCGCCCCCTGGGCCTTGTGGACGGTAGTGGCGTAGCCATAGTCGAGGTGGCCGGCGCACAGGTACTCCTTGGGCAACCTCCGATGAGCGTCTCCGACGCAAAAGACGAGGTCCGTACCGTCGAGCCGGACGACGGTGCCCCGGGTGCCGTTGATCACACCGAGCCGGCGCGCGTTGCGCAGGCATACCACCTCGTCCCCGGGCGCGAACGCCCTTCCGTTTGCGTCCAGCAGATCTGCCGCCACCGTGCCGCGACTTTGCAGTACGGCACGGGCCTGGTGGTTGAGGGCGCTGACATCGCGCCGGTTGACCGCCAGCATGAGGGCGTCAGCCCCCTCCTCGCGGGCCGCCAGCCAGCGACCGACCAGGTCGCTCCGCGCGCCGGCCATGGTGTCGGAGATGTGGATTCGTCCGTGCTGACCGTAGGCGCCCAGGGCACTTGCGACATCGCCCGAGCGCAGCTGGTCGAGAGCAGTCCGTTCCCACAGCTCGCGCTGTCGGCGGTTCTCGGTGAGCTCGAGGACTCCGGGGCGCGCCGCCAGGGCCGCGAAAGTGCCGCCGGCTGCGATCTCGGGGAGCTGGCGGGGATCGCCCACCAACACCAGCTTGGCTCCCGACGCTTGCGCCACCTCCACCAGTCGGGCCAGGGTCCGTGTCCCAACCATCCCGGCCTCGTCGACCACCACGACGTCACTTGCGGACAAGGTCCGGCGCCCCGACTCGAGCTCGCCCATGAACCGGGTCAAGGTCGCCGAAGCAATGCCCGCGCTCGCCTCGAGCTCCTCGGCCGCCCGGGCCGACAGGGCGGTGCTCGAGACCTCGAACCCCGCCCCTTCGAAGATCTCCCGGGCCAGCGACAGCGCCGTGGTCTTGCCCGCTCCGGCCTTTCCCACGACGACCTCGATGGGGCGTCCCGAGCAGACCAAGGATCCGACCATGGCGCGCTGTTCAACCGACAGCTCGGCTCGTCGGACCAGAACCTCCTCGGCCCGCGCCGGGGTGACGGCGGCTGAGGTTGGGCTCGGGGCCGCGGCACGCTCGAGGAGGTTCGCCTCGATGCCCAGGAGCTCACTGGTCGAGTACAAGGACTCGCCGGCCCGATCCGTGCCCCCGAGCGAGACAGTCTCGGGTCGGTCGAGGGTCTTCTCGACCACCGCCTCGATGGCGTCGAGATGGGCGCCGTCGAGGAGCCTCTCGGCGACGGCACGGACGGCGTCGCGGCGCGAGAAGCTCGAGTCGTCGGCCGTGAGCCCAGTCGACCCGAGCAGTGCCCTCGACAGCAGACCGCTCGAGCGATCGCCGAGGGACACGGCTCGGGCCGGCCCGAAGTCGGGAAAGAGGAGATCGACATCCACGCCGTGCTCGGTGGCCATGAGCCGCCACTGGGCCCGCAGGTCGACGACGTGTTCGTCTGTGCCCGACCGTGGTTGCTTGGGCGTCCGGGTGGCCAGCGCCGCCAGTTCTGCCGTGCGCCCCGACGAGGGCCCACCATGGGCAAAGAGGTACTCCTCGATCTCGGCCCGGCGGGTGGAGAAGCGGCGCAGCACCGCAGCGTCGACGCCGTCGATCTCGGCTGCACCGCGGTGGACGGGACCGAAGGCGACGCCGAGGGACTCGACCAGACCGGCCCGCAAAGACGCCTGGTAGACGAAGCCGGCGGTCCGGGCGTGGGCGTAGAGTCCGCGAGCGTCGGGGGCCGACCAGCGGCCGTCCTCGCCGAGCACGGCATTGGCCGCCAGGACGTGGGTGTGGAGTTGGGGATCGCCGTTGCGAGAGGTGCGATGCACGAAGGCAGCGGCCACCAACCCACCAGTGCGGATCCGGCGCAGGCCGTCGGTGCCCCGGCGGGCGAAGAGGGCGTGGCGCTCGAGGTAGGCCACGCCCTCGGTCACGGCCTGGTCGTGGGCGGCCCGGACCGCTCCGGAGTGCACCGGGGATCCGAGCGCATAGAGGAGGGAGACGGATTTGGGAGACGAGAAGGTCAGGTCGAAGCCACCCACCCGGGTGCCCGATCGCCGCGGCAAGCCGAGATCGGTTCCGGTGCGCGGCGAGAGGCCGGCCAAGATGGCGGCCAAGGCCTCGGGGCTGACCGGCCCGGCCAGGCCGAGATCGTCGGTCCCACCCCCGAGCCAGGTGCCCGGTGACTCGCCGGCTCCGCTGTAGTACTCCTCTTGGCCCTCGGCCACCATGGAGAGGTAGTAGTCCTCGGCCCCGGCGACCAGCTTGCCAATGGACAGCATCGGCGTGGACGACTTATCTGCCCGAGGGGGCAGAGGAGAGCATTTCGAGGAGAGCGGCCTTGGGGACGACGATGCGGCGCCCGAAACGAACCACGGGCAACTCCCCCCGGGCGACAAGCTCGTAGGCGAAGGCTCGGGAGAGGCCGAGGAGCGCACCGGCTTCGGCGACACTGAGCACCAGCCGGTCGTCGCCAAGTTGGTCGGAGATGGAGCGGGGATTGGGTGTATCGGTCGTGTGCATGGCAGCATGGTGCACGGGCGACGTCCACAGAAATGTCCACGCCAATGTCCACTGCGAACCGAATCAGGGCTCGAGCACCAAGATGCTGCGTGACGCATCGCCGACCAACGTCCCAGTTCAGCGGGCTTGCGACGACCCGCGTGGACATCGGCGTGGACATTGCGCAAAAGAATTTCTCGGAACATCGAGGCCAGGACAGTCAAGGCCGGCGCAGCCGAGGGGGGCACGTGTGCCCACCGTGCCTTGACGGTCCGGACCCGCCCCGGAGACACAATGGATTGGGCCGGCCGGTAACGGCCGGCCTGGATGCGCATTGTCCATTTTCAAGCGGCCGGTTCCGCGTCGAGCCTCCCCCTGCGGGGACTCCCGGGAAGCCGGCGGGGTTGCCGTGCATGGAACCATGCAAATGTGTGACTCCTTTTGTGGACGTTGTCCGGGAGGGCGTGAGGGCGTGAGGGTGGGAGGGCGGGAGGGCGTGAGGGCGTGAGGGGCAGTTGACAATGTGTTGGGGTGAACACCATCGTGGCGGCGGTGCAAGACCGCTATGCCGGCGACGTTGGAGACTTCATGAAGTTCGGGCTCTTGCGGGCCCTCGTGGCCGGTGATCCATCACTCCGGCTTGGGGTGAACTGGTACCTGACTGGGGATGATTCCCACAACGCCGATGGCAAGCACATAGGCTACCTCGACCCTTGGACGACGCACCACGCCTCACTACGGTCCTGCGATGCCGATCTGATGGGACGACTCGGGCAGGTGGTGAGAACCGACCGCTCGGTGGCCGCTCTCGAAAGTTCCGGCGTGTTGCCTGAAGGGTCGCTGACCTATTGCCGCCAGGCTGCTTGACGACATGCGGGAGACCGGGCGTCGAACGTGGCACTCGGTGCACTCGAGGCCCTCGGTGATGCTGACGTGGTCTTCGTCGACCCCGACAACGGGATCCGTAGCTCCCGTTCGGGCACTAAGCCGTCCAAGTTCGTGTTCCTCGACGAACTGGCCGACTACAGCGCCCGGGGACAGAGCCTCGTGATCTACCACCACGCCGACCGCAGTGCCGGTGGAGTCGCTGCTCAGGTACCTCGGCGACTCGACGAGCTCGCCCTCGGCACCGCCATAGAACCCCTGGGTTCGGTGATCGCCCGGCGAGGCAGCACCCGCTACTTCTTCATTGTGCCGGCACCCGCACACCGCGAATGGCTCCGCAATGCGGCACGGTCCCACTTGGCCCGATGGGAGCCCCATGTCGAGTTCGTGACCTATGTCGCACCGCCAGCGGTCCCTCAATAGGTTCGTCGGGCCCGCACGAGGGCTCTTGGAGCCGCCCGGCGGGTGCGCTTTTTGTCTAAAATGTTGGTGGGTCAGCCGAAGCGACGGCTGGGCGCAGCGCTGAGGGTCTGAGTAGCTCGTGAGAGCCAAGGCCTCCTCTCCCCGAGAATGCAGTAGCTCACCAAGAAGGAGACCCAAGTGCAGACCCTGATCGACCTCACCAACATCGCGGATCTCGAGGGTTGGCGTGTTACGGTCCGAGACTGTCTGGCGAGTGCCAACGTGCGGCCGTGGACCCTGGCCACGGTACGCCTCGAGAATGGCCGCTCGTTCGACGGCAACAACCCTGGGCTTGGTTGACGCCAACGGCGACTACCTCCCTGACCTCCAGTTCCTCCGCCTCAGCGATCGCCCGACGCTTGTCGACCCGTTCGAGACGTCCGAGAAGCTCTCCCTTGGACTCCTTGTCCCGGCGCAGGTCATGGGCAACTCAGCCAGATTCAGCTTGCGCAGGGTCTCGTCACCTCGAGGGCCTTGTCCTTCTGAGAGGTGATCAGCACCGTCTTGCCCGATGCGGCCAGATGAGAGGCCAGATTGGCGATGGTTAGGCTTTTGCCCGTCCCAGGAGGTCCTTCGACGCGGACCACGTTTGTTGTCTCGTCCTCGACGAGGAGCGCCACCTTGCGCTGGGCACTGTTGGCAGCTGGCCGACGCGGCGCGAAGCCGTTGTCGACATCACCAATGAGCAGATCGACTCAGCGCGCATCGTCCCCGACGATCAGCGGTACCAGCACACCAGCGCCGCCGCCCCCTGCCCATCGGCTACCCGCCAGAATCGGCGAACCGGCTACTGAGGTTTTCGTACACCCAGTAAGGTCCGCGCGTGAGCTGAGTTGGCCGGTCACCCTCCCTCGGAGCCCGACTCCGAGGAGGTGCAGTGCCCAGACCCCGTCTCGCCATACGAAAGGTCCGAGACATCCTGCGACTGGCCGAGGAGCAGGGACTTTCACGCCGCCGGGTGGGCCAGGCGCTCGGCATCCCCTTCATCACGGTGGCCGACCACCTGCGCCGGGCCAAGGCGGCTGGGCCGATCTGGCCGCTTCCCGAGGGGCTCGACGCCGCCCTCAAGGCCCTGCTTTTGGCCAAGTTGCCCGCACCGCCCACCGAGGGCCACCCCTCGACGTGATCACGCGTCAAGAGGACCGCGCCGGCGAGAAGCTCTTCGTCGACTTCCCCGGCCAGCGGCTCCCCATCTACGACCGGGCGATCCGGCGAGGTGGCCTCATGGCCGAGTTGTTCGTGGGCGTGTTCGGGGCCTTGGACATCCATCTCATCGCCGACAACTACGGCACCCACAAGACCCCGCGATCAAGCGCTGCCTGGCGCGTCACCCAAGATTCCAACTGCACTTCGTCCCCACTCTGAGTTGACGACCAAGAAGATCAAGCACGGATCGCATCGCTCGGTTTCGAACTCGAACGCGACATCAAGGAATGGATCAAGACCGCAGACCAGATCTGATCCTTGCCTCCCTCGCCCGATATTGCATACGAATCTGAATTCGTATACCGGCCATCCGTAGATTCAAACTGACCCACTACCGATCTTGCTGAGTCTACGGCATGCCGTTAGGATAGACGACTGCCATCGTCGCGCCGTCGAGGGTAAGTGGGCGGTCTAGCGCAGCCTTGGTGTCCTCAAGCGCGTAGCTGGTCACCTTGGACGCAAGGTACGTCGCACATTCCGGTCGGTCAAGGCAGGTAGCCGCCCACTCAAGGTGCTGAAACTCATGCCCTTGGGCTCCGATGATGGAGACTTCCTTAGTCATCATGTTGTCGATGCCTTGCATAGGCCCGGGCACCTTCAGCGCCACTTGAACCAGGCGGCCCCTGTAGGCAAGAACTTCCATAGCCAGCGCAGTGACGTCCAAAGCGTCACGCCGTGTGACATCGACGACGACAGACGCCATCCTGCCATTTGTGACTTCAGCGACAGCAGACGCAACTTCATCCTGTGAACCAGTGAACACGTGGTCAGCCCCGAGGTGTCGCATCTGTTCGATCCGTCCACTGCTTGAGCGCGCGACCGCTATGACGGGATAAGCACCAGCCATTTTCGCGACCGTCACGGCTGCCTGAGCGAGCGCACCCGTGCCCATAATCACGATTCGATCCCGTACGGTCAGCTGGCCGAGCTCAAGCAGCCAGTTGGCGGCGTCCGCGAAACGCTCGAGCAGCAGCACCGAGGCGGCATCTGGGCCCTCCGGAATCCGCACCATCTTGGTGTTGGGGTGCAGCATCATGAACTTCGCCGCTCCACCCCAGAGGTAGGGAGGCGAGCCAAAGTCGAACCAAAGACCGTAGCCCTTAAGGTTCTCACAGGCGTGCAACTCCCCCCTCATGCATTCCGCGCAGTAGTTACACAGGACGTTGTACTGCAGAAGAACTCGGTCTCCCTCCTGCAGCTTCCAACGCTCGTGTGCGATCGACCCGAGCTTGTCAATTCTCCCTGTGACGATGTGCCCAGGAATGAAGGGATAGGAGATGCGGACTGCCTCGGCGAAGGCGCCATCGTAGTCAGTGTAGAACTCGTAATCTGCCCCGACCAACCCAGTCGCCTCGACTCGAAGGAGCCCAGCATCGGCATCGACCGACGGCATGGGGAACTCATCGATCTCCAGTACACCCGGGGCCCGCATGAGTGCAGCCGGAACCATCTCAGCCATCAGTACCCTCCCATAAGTTGAAACAGCAGCACGCCGATATCGCGAGCCTCAGGCATCACCGCTCTCCGCCGCCGGCATGTCGCCCGTTATTCCGACCTTCTCTGGTGCGAGGTTGAAGCGCAGCGTGAAATGCATCTGCTCGGTGAACATGTCGCGTGCCTTGCATATGTGCTCATGTGCATCGACGATGACGTTCGATGTGGAACCCCCATTCGCTAACGGCGAACCAATACTGAACGAGTCTTTTTGAATGAACCGTCACAAAAGTTAACATGGCATGTGCTCTTCCGCAATTGATGTGGAACGGCATGTCAAGTAGGTACAACCAGGTTCCTTTTGGACGCGTCGAACCAGAGGTTCGGCGCATGGACGTGTTGGCAGGCGACGGGGTCCCCGACGTCAAGGTGTAGCAGCGCCCGGAGCGAAGCGAGGACGAACGACCTTGACGTCGGGGTGGCGGCTGCTACGCCTTGATGCCCCTCACTAGAAGCGCGTCCCGGAAGACGCAAAGTGAAGCCTCTTCCACGTCAGCTGTTCAGGGCTTCTCGTGCACCATCACCATCTCCGGCACGTCAAGTCGAGCAAAAATGCTCGTGGCATGAGGGACCGATGGTCCACCAATCTGGGCGCACGCTTGTCCGAGCCCGCGAATCGCTGCCGCATACCCATCGTATCCAGAGCCGAGGCCGTTCATGTAGATGAGTAATCGCAAGCCGCTTTCGACGAGTCGCTTATGTTCCACAGGGTCGTACCGGCCCTCTTCGAAATCGACGAGACCGGTCAGCGGCACATCGAGCCCGGCGGCTTGCGATGCTGTGTCCGCATCGATCCCGATGATCATCACCATGTCCGCGCCGGCCGCGACATAGAGCTCGGATCGGCGAAGTGCCTCATCCATCGATTGCGTGATGTACGCGTCGGTTCGGGCAATTACGACGGTGTCGGGATTTCGCCGCGCGTCGACTGCCGCCTTCACGAGGTCGGCCTGCGCTTCCGCCTCCCGCATCCGCTGGTGCTGGTAGTCCCATCCGACCGTCGTGCCCGACCAGCGCCAGCGGCCCAGGCAATCGATGTCCTCCATTACGAAGGCCGATGCGCCAGCGTCCTCGGCGGAGCGGACGTAACGTCGGACGTAGGGCGGAACACCCAACATGTCATCGAGATCGGCCATGATCGGCATATCGGTGGTCGCACGCACGCGCCGCACCTGCTCAATCACTTCGGCCGGCGTGATCAAGCCGTCCTGTACGGCATACTCGTGCAACGCCGAGACTCCGCCACCAACCTGCACACCGTCGTAACCGAGGTCTTCGGCAGCAAGCGCCTCAGCAGGCCCACTGACGAGTCCCACGTGGATGACGTCAGTCCCAGACAACAAATCGCGATAAGACATCGTGCAAGCCTTCCTCCGCATCATGCGGTCCTCGGTAACCTGACAGGGGTGTTCGATGCCACCTTGAACCGGGTCTCTTGACACCGGACTTTCGCGGGTCAGCGCTTGCCGTTTGGATAGACAACTGCCATTATCGCCCCGTCCAGGCTCAGCGAGCTGTCGAGCGCGGACATGCTGTCCTCCCCACGGCCCGGTGGCCTCGACCCGGAGAAACCCAGCATCCGCATCCACCGATGGCATAGGGAAATCCTCGATCTCTAGCACGCCGGCACCCCGCATCACCGTGGCGGGAACTTCTCAGCCAGTCAGTAACCCCTAGTATTAAGATCCAGCAGTTTGAGTTGCACCGGTCTGGCGCTTCACTCTCCGCATCAAGTATCTCGTCGGTGATGGGCCGAAAATTAACATAACAAGTTGATGCGTACAACTCGTATTGGTATTGATCGATAAAAGCCCCGCCTTGTGGAACAAGCGAGGTGCGCTTCAGCGAACCCCATACAAGGTCTGATGAGTCGCATCCGCTATGAAGCGCGTACTAAACGAACTCCGGGTGCCGGAGGAAGTATCCGAGCCTTCGCGTGAAATGGCTCGCTGACTCGCTGGGGAAGGCGCTCCTTCACATTGCTCGGTCGTTGGTAACCGCTGTCGTTTCATACGCTGGCGCGGATGACACATTTCGGCCCTGCGAGTCAATAAGGCCCGCGAACATTGGGCGGATTCAAGGGATGAGCGCAACGAACTCGGCGAACTTCTCCAATGGTGTTATGTAACCAAGTGTCTTGCGTGGTCGACCGTTGAGGCTCCGTTGGATTCGCGCCAAGTCCCTCGCCGTGTAGGTCGAGAGGTCGGTGTACTTGGGCATGTATTGGCGTAAGAGACCGTTGGTGTTCTCATTCGAACCTCGTTGCCAAGGCGAGTGAGGATCACAAAAATAGACCGGGACGCCGGTTGCCACCATGAAGCTCGCGTGGGTGGCCATCTCGGTTCCTTGGTCCCAGGTGACCGAGCGGGCGAGCTCGCTCGGAAGGGTGGCGATGGCTTTAGACATGGCGACTTCTACATTCTTGGCGCCCTGACCATTCGGGAGGTGCAAGAGCAGTACGAGGCGGGTTGAACGCTCGACCAATGTCCCGACCGCAGAGCGGCTGTTGGGCCCAACGATGAGGTCTCCTTCCCAGTGTCCCGGCACTGCCCGGTCTTCGGCTTCGGCCGGCCGTTCGCTCAACATGACCATGTCGGTGATCCGCGCTCCGCGTATGGCCCGTCCCTGGTGCCTACGGGCCGTGCGCCCTGAACGCAGGCTGCGGGTCAGCTCCCGGCGCGGGACTCGGTGCAGGAATTCGTCAGCAAGATGACGCTGCCCGCGCTTATGGCTGTCCCTATTCCAATACGCCTATTGGCTCGCTGAATTCGCACCGGCGATGCGAAGTAGTCCGCTGGCAACCGGCAGGTCAGGAGATCTCACACGTCGGCGCCTCGTCGAGGATGCAAATTATCCTGTCTCGAGGGGGTATTCCCGTTCTTGATCTCGATGGCGAAACCATAGGCCGCTCCTACGTGGCAGCACAGGCGCACAGCGTACCGGTCATCGCCTAGGCAATCGAGAAGATCCATGATGAAAGCAAGTCGCTGGTTGTCTACGGGTCCGAGTCGCTTACCCTACTTTACGAGCACCCATTGAGGAGCATTGACTTGCCGAACGAACATGTTGTGCTTTCGGCGTTTGACCGCAGCCAAGGAATCCAGGTGTTGGAATCGCGCTGGCCTGTGGTCCGAAACCCACCAGATTGACGTCGACGAGCTGCCCGGACCCGCCGTTGAGATCGCGGTCGTAGAGTGTGATCATGACGGCGAACGTAGCGGACTGTTCCGCCACGCCGTCGGCCAGGAAGAAGGGTGGAAGCGTGGGCGGCCCATCCGGCTGACCGGTGATGTGGGCGAACCCGCTCATAGCCTCGGCCAGGGTGCCGAACCCCGGGCGGTCGCTCGCCGGCCCTCCTCGGCCGAAGCCGCTGATATGAAGCATCACAAGGCTCGGATGAGCCTTGTGCACCGATTCGTAGTGGAGGCCCCACTTGGCGAGGGCACTTGGGCGGTTGTTCACCACGAGCACGTCACTGATTGCGAGCAGTTGGTGGAATAGCTCCTGACCCGTCAGGGTTTCTGAGGTCAAGCGTGACACAGCGCTTGTTGCGGCTCATACTGTTCCAAAAAAGGCCGATGCGATCTTTGAGCGCGCCCCATGTGCGCAAGGGATCACCGACGACCGGCTGCTCGACTTTGATGACGTCGGCGCCGAACTCGCCCAGTGCCGTGGCCACCATCGGCCCAGCAGCCAGCGTGGCGGCGTCAATGACGTGAACGCCCGTCAACGGCCGGCGTGGCTCAGCCATCGTGTGCACAAGGGGGGCGCTCGAGCCCAAACGTGACTACTATTGTGACTTTCGGGAGATCTCAAGAGGTTCTCGGACGCCCATCAGCGATGTCAGCGGGGCTTATCGACCTTCGCTGCATAGCTCGACGTCGCGCTATCTGCGCTCGCTGACCGGTTGGGCACTTGCGCATAGTCCCAAGACCCGTTGGAACCTCGGCCGCCACAACCGGGGCAGAACCGTAGTCCCAGAGCGTGAGTAGCTCGCCGAGGACCGGTTCGACGACCAAGTCGCGCCGGCCCTGGAGCAGGGGCATATCGCTTCTGCTCCGGGCACACTTGATCACCCGTCGGTGAGCACGCGACCCAACTGCTTCATCGACATTGGGGGATGCGCCAGCTTCTGGTGGCGATGCCGCAGGCCATCGAGGGCGAGCTCTAGAAACCGCCGAGAAGCACACGGGGCGTCGGCGTCGCAGAGGTCACCGAGACCCCGCACCGACATCAAGACTATGACGAGATCGGTGGGAGCGATGTCGGGCCGGACCGTTCCCGCCCGCTGGCTGGCCTCGAGGATACGACCGATAAGAGGCATCAACGAACCTAGAGCCTGGTCGGCCTTTCCCCCGCTCCAGGGTCGCCGCGATGTAGCGGCCCGCCAACAGCTCGGGGTATCCACACATCGTCGAACGAATTCGAAGACCGCCTCGCCAGGAGCAACTTCCGAAAGGACGTCTTTGGCGATCTGGCGGTTTCGATCCGTCGCCGCGTCGACCACGGCAGCGAACAGATCGGCCTTGTTCGGGAAGCGCCGGTAGAGGGTCCCAATGCCGACCTCTGCCCGGGCGGCTACCTGTTCCATCGACGCGTCGTAGCCGTGCTCAGCGAAGACGTCACGGGCCGCCACGAGGATCCGGCCCAGATTTAGTTCGGCATCCCGTCTCAACGGCCTCAGCCCAGTCACCCCTCGTACTTCATAGACGCTCCTCCCCTCCATTTCAATTGTCCGCAACGTAGCTGGCTCCAACAACCTCCTCGACTCCGGAGGTCAGTGCCGAGAGCGACCCGCTAAGGGAAAGGGGGGGTCGGCTGCGAGTGGGCATCATGAGGACCGCGATCACCGCCACACGAGCGCGCCCGCGCTGGCGCTGAAGGCCGGAACAAAGCCGTGCTCCCTCTGTAGTCCTGGGCAGGCGTTCCGGTCACAATCAGGCTTATGGCTACCCCGGGTCGCCACTCCGGCGGAACTTTCCTCTATCACTTTGGCGGCATCCGGATACCTCCGTCGACCCGCACGGTTTCGCCGTTCATGTAGTCGTTGGTTACCAGTTCGACAACCATCGACGCCAACTCGGCCGCCGAACCAAGCCGACGAGGAAAGAGGACATTGGACGCCAGATTGGCCTTGAACTGTTCTGCGCGCTCACCCTCCCCGTAGATGGGCGTGTCTATGAGGCCAGGGGCAATCGTGTTCACTCGAACACCGATGGAAGCCAGGTCGCGGGCCAAAGGCAGTGTCATGCTCACGATGCCGCCTTTGGAGGCAGCGTATGAAGCTTGCCCGATTTGCCCATCAAATGCCGCTACCGAAGCCATGTTAACAATGGCTCCTCGCTGACCATCGGGCTGTGTGGGATAGGTTTTCGCCATGGCGGCCGCAACCAGTCGAACGCAGTTGAACGTACCGACCAAATTGATCTGGATGACTCGCAGAAACTTTCCGAGCGGTAGCGGGTTCCCATCCCGGTCGACGGTGCGGCCGGGATTGCCAATGCCTGCTGCATTTATCAGGACTCGCAATGGTCCGGCTTCTACTGCCGCCCCTACCGCTGTCTCGACATCGGTTTCGTCGGTGACATCGGTCTTGACGAAGATTCCCCCCAGTTCCTCGGCCACTTCTGGCCCACGTTCTTCGTTTCGATCTGCGATGATGCAGCGGGTACCTCTTTGAGAAAGCAGTCGCGCCGACGCTTCCCCTATGCCTGACGCCCCTCCGGTGACCAATGCTGAACATCCTTCTATGTCCATAGTCAAATCCGCCGAATGAGAGTGCCAGTGCCGAGCCCGCCGCCGCAGCACATGGTGACGATCGCGTGTTCGCCATCAATCCGCTCGAGTTCGTGGCAAGCCTTGGTGATTAGTGCTGCCCCGGTGGCACCGAGTGGATGTCCGAGGGCTATTGCCCCTCCGTTGGGATTGACCCGCGCCGGATCAGGCTTTATCTCCGACTCGAACGCGAGCACCACCGCTGCGAATGCCTCGTTGACCTCGATCACGTCGATGTCGTCGATGATGAGGCCGTTGCCATTCAGCAATTTCTGCGTGGCCGGGATAGGACCCTCTAGCATTATCACTGGGTCACAGCCGACAAGACACACATCAACAATCTGGGCCATGGGAGTCACACCCAACTCTTGTGCCTTTTCCTTCGTCATCAACAACACCGCGGACGCCCCATCCGAGATTTGTGAGGAAGTGCCAGCGGTGTGAACTCCATCGGGCCGACCGGTTGGCTTTAGGCTTGCCAAGCCTTCTAGCGTTGTCTCACGCGGACACTCGTCGGTAGTGAGAATTACGGTCTCTTTCGAAGTGTTGGAGTCTTCACCCAATACAGGCACTTCGATCGAAACTATCTGTCCTTCGAATCTTCCCTCCTTCACAGCGACCGCTGCACGCTTTTGAGAACGCATGCCGAAGGCATCCGCGTCCGATCGTGATAAGGCCCAACGATCGGCCATCCGTTCGGCCGCTTCGAACTGCGTGGTGAACTCGTGTTGAGCCCAATAGTTCTTGTTGATCGACTTACCGACGTTGGGATCACGAGGAATACTCGACCCCATTGGAACGCGGGTCATAAGTTCGACGCCACAGCCGACAGCCATATCGACCACACCGCTGGCGACCAAAGAGTAGGCGAGGTTGACGGCGTGCTGGGCCGAACCGCACTGCGCGTCAATCGTCGACGCCGCCACCCTAGTCGGGAGTCCGGCGGTGAGCCATGCATTCCGGGTGACATTCATGGCCTGCATCCCGACCTGGCCCACACAGCCGCCGACAACTTGTCCGACCTCGGATGGGTCGAGACCGCTTCGATCGAAGAGTGCCCGTTGAATCTGAGCTAGTACGTCGACGCTGTGGGACGCCGAGAAGCCACCACCCCTTCGCCCGATTGGACTGCGGATGGCATCGACAATGACCACTTCACGCATTTCTCTCCCTTATCGCTCTCCCTAGGCGTCGAACTGTGGCCCCAGAGACGCAACACAGCACGTCTTTTGGATACAGGATCCATAATAGCACCGGTGCGCGGGGGCGGTGCCTGCGGTTCAAGCGGTACTCGACGACGGCGTCTCAGTGCCCGCGAGCCGACGACGCTCCAACTGGCGAGCCATCACCAACCGATTGACATCGTTCGTCCCATCGTAGATCTGAGTCACCTTGGCATCGCGCATGAACCGCTCCACTTCATATTCACGCGTGTACCCGTAGCCACCGAGTACGTCCACACATCCGGTAGTCACTTCCATAGCGAGGTCCGAACAGTATGACTTTGCCATTGCTGATTCAATCGAATACTCCGGACGAGTACCTTGGTCAATCATGCGTGCGACTTGATACAGAAGTACCTGCGCGCTCGTCACCTTGGACAGCATCGTCATCAGACGAAGTTGTATCGCCTGAAATTCGAAAATCCGCTGACCAAACTGTTCCCGGCGAAGCGCGTATTCGTAGGCTCGAGCCCACGCACCGCGGCCCAAACCACAGGCCTGGGCCGCGGTGCTAATCCTGGCGTCGCCAAGTGCACCCATCACCACCTTGAACCCTTCACCTTCTTGTCCAATACGTTGCTCATCGGGCACGAACACGTTGGAAAAGAAGATCTCGGCCGTGTCGGAGCCTCGGATTCCCATCTTCTCGAGAGGCTTACCGAACGATAGGCCAGGAGCGGATGACTCAACTAAGAGGATCGTCATTCCCTTGTGGCGTTCGTCACTCGTGCGGACGAACACGGACATGATGTCCGATTCATTGCCGTTCGTGATGAAGATCTTGCTACCATTGATGAGGTAACCCCCATCAACCCTCTTGGCCCGCGTTCGTATCGATGCGAGATCTGATCCTGCTGAAGGTTCCGTAAGGGCAATACTCATGACGCGATCTCCAAGAGCAGAGGCAGGGAGCCATCGTTCCTTCTGCGTCTCACTGCCCACCTGCAACAGCGGCAACATGCCATGGACCTGTGTCATATAGGTTGCCGCGGTGGCACCACACGCACTCGCTATCTCTTCGAGTACTAGGCAATACTGCAGCATCGTTCCGCCAGAGCCACCATATTGCTCTGGCACGAGCAGGCCTATCAGACCCGTGGATCCGAGAGTGTGCAGCGCGGTTCGAGGAAACTCTTCATCCTCGTCTATGCGTCGAGCGATTGGAGCAATCTCCTTGTCGACAATCTCTCGCGCCAGATCCCTGATAGCGATGTCGTCTGGCGACAGGTCCAGGTAAACGAGATCCCGAAGAGCCGATGCGCGACTAATAGCGGACGAGCTCATGGCCATACGGAATTCCTTCTTAACGTCGTGAACCACATCGGGCCATCACCGACCTGACCACCGCGGGGCTCGCTTCTCGATGAACGCAGCTAGACCTTCGTGGATGTCCTCCGAGTCCATCATACGAGCGGTTCCCTCAGCTGACATCTGCCATCCAACGTAATCAGACTCGAATGTGGCATGCAGAACGATCTGTCGAGACGCTCTAACGGCCATCGGCCCATTCGCGCATATCCGCTCTGCAAGTGCCCTCGCGCTGGACACGGCCTGACCAGGTTCACAGAGCTCACACACCAATCCGTGTAACAGGGCTCGGTCGGCTGACAAGGGGTCGCCGGTCAAAGCGCTCTCCATCGCAACGCTCAAGGGCACCTTCCTCCCGAGGCGGAAGAGACCTCCAGCGGCTGCGACGAGGTTTCGCTTAACTTCCGGAATCCCGAACTTGGCCACGGTTGAGGCGACAATCAAGTCACAGGCCAGACAGATCTCCAGTCCGCCCGCGAGAGCGGCACCTTCGACGGCCGCAATAATCGGCTTTTCACGTTCTCTCTGGACGAATCCCGCAAAACCGCCCCGCTCGGTCTCGAATTCGCTCGCTCGACCTTCGTTAATCAACTTGAGGTCGGCACCCGCGCAAAAGACAGGAGGCGAACCCGCGAGGATCCCTACCCATAACTCTTCGTCGGACTCGAGACGGTCGACGGCCATTTCCAGGCCTCTCGCCACGTCCCCGTTGACCGCATTACGTGCGTCGGGTCGGTCGATAGTGACGACCGCGATATGGCCATGAGATTCAAACAGTAAGGACTCTGTCAGTTGCAACGGAGGCACAGTACCCGTCACCCCGCGGGCACAGTCGCGGAGAGTCCTCCGTCAACGACAAGCTCGGTACCCGTGACGTAACTCGCCTCGTCGCTAGCAAGAAAGACGCAGGCTGATGCAACTTCCCAAACTGTTCCCATCCGCCCCATCGGGCAGGCGGCGTCGCGTTGGGCGGCCAGCAATTGCCGCTCGGCTTCCGTCGCTCCCGCCGAAAGGCCGGCGAATACCGTCGGAGTGTCGATGAACCCGAGGACTACGGCATTGCAACGGATCCGTTCCTTTGCGTACTCAATTGCGATGGCCTGAGTTAGTTGGTTAATCGCAGCTTTGCTTGATGCATATGCCGCGAGTGACGTACCAGTCCATCGATGCGATGCTATCGAGGAGATGTTGATGATCGACCCACCTCCGCGCGACCTCATTATCGGTAGAACTTGACGACAACCCAAGAACACGCTTTTGAGGTTCACTCGATAAATGAGATCCCACTCACTTTCGGTTATCTCGACAAAGTTACGAGGGATTCCGATCCCAACATTGTTGTGGAGAATATCGATTGTGCCGTAGTGCCTGAGCGCCGCTTCGACGTAGGTCTCGACTCCAAGCTCCGTTGAAACGTCGACAACTACGGAGATCGCGCTACCCCCCTCTTGCTCTATGAAGTCACTCGTTTGTGCGACCACCTCCTCGTTTCGATCCACCAGCACGACCTGAGCCCCCTCACGGGCGTAGACCACCGCGCACGCCTTTCCATTACCCCACCCGTTTCCGATCGATCCTGCGCCCGTTACTACGGCTACTTTCCCAGCGAGACGAGCCATTAGACCTCCGTCGTGACTCCAAGGATTGGCACCGCTCTGACCCTTCCCGACTAGGAGGACATCGTCAGGCCACCGCTGACGCTGATTGTCTGACCTGTTATGAAACTCGACGCATCGGACGCCAGGAAGACAGCGACGTTCGCTTGTTCACGGGGTGTGCCGATTCGCTTCATCGGCACGGCTTTAACCATACGCTCGACCACCATATCGTCCATCTGCCCTTGGAGAAGTGGTGTGTCAGTAGGACCGGGCGAAACGGCATTCACGCGGATGTTGTCTCGCGCCGTCTCACGTGCGATCGACTTCACGAAACCAATGATTCCTGCCTTCGCTGCTGCGTAGACCGTCTCACCCATCGTCCCAACCTTTCCTGCATCGGAACTGGTGAGCACAATTGAGCCTGTCTTACGAGACGACATGTGCGGTAATGCCGCATGCACCAGAGTAAAAGCCGCAAAGAGATTGAGGTCTAAGACTTTTCGCCAGTATTCAGGAGTCTCTTCAGCGAAGAATGAGATGTCGGTCCAACCCACGGTCGAGACCAGCGCGTCCAGCTGGCCGTACTCGTGAACCACGTTATCGATCAGGGATCTCGTAGCGTCGATGTCCGTGATGTCTACTGGTCGCGCCACACAGTTGGCTCCAGTGCCGACGACCCTGTTGACGGTCTCCTCGGCTCCGTCTGCATTGATGTCAGCCGCGACGATTGCCTGCGCTCCGTTCTCGGCAAAGACTTCCACGGTGGATCTCCCAATGCCGCTTCCCGCCCCAATGACAAGGACCGTCTTCCCATCGCATCGCATGTGAAACCACTCCGATCTTGGGTTACTGAAGGATCAGGCAACCCATTCTTTTGACGATTTATAGTTGCTGTCGAAATACAGGTGCCAGAACGCGCTTCTCATTGCCCGCCTGGGCACTGAGCTCTGTGAATTCCAACACCACCACATCACCGTGTGCAGGATCGCGCGATCCGGCACGCTCCGTTTCGATCCGTCCGAATATGCGGATGCCTTCATCTAGATCTACGTACCCGACCCAGTACGGCGTGGGAAAGCCTGGGGGACCGAGCGCGACTCGGACAACTTCGTAGATCCGACCACGTCCGCCCAATCGCGCACACATCGCTGTCTCATTGTCTATGGGACAGAGTTCCTGAGGGGGAAATCGGAGATCGCCACACGATGGGCATCGACTGGCTACCAGAACAGGCGATCCTGTTTCGCCGACCCAGAAGATCGGTAGAAGTGTTACGTCCTCGCCAAGGAGGGAGAAGTCTCGACTCTGCGAATAGCCGTTAGGAGGCGCCTCTGTCGCCATTCAGGTGGGGCTATCTACTCGTACGAGGACGGTTATGGCACTCGTGGCAAATCCACTGTTCTGAAACCCACCCGAGATCTGGGCAAGAGCCACGCGTGGATCTTGTACCTGTCGCGGCCCGCACCGCCCCCTGAGTTGATCCGTAAGCTCGACGATCTGGGCCACACCTGTCGCACCCAGCGGGTGCCCTCTCGTCAGCAGGCCGCCACTGGGACATACGGGAAGACGCCCTCCTAAGGCCGTCGTCCCATCCTCGACGAGTCGGCCGCCCTCGCCTGGACGACAGAAACCAAGATCTTCGTAGTGGATGATCTCGGCGATCGAAAATGAATCATGTACCTCGGCGACGTCTATGTCCGACGGACCAATGCCCGAACGCTCGTATGCACGGTTGGCTGTGACAACGTCCAGTTCGAAGGACGTAAGCGACGGCATGGGATCTCGATGTCTGCCGCTTCCGACCATGGAGGCCGCGATACGAACCTGTGGCGAGCTTCCGAACCTGCGCGCGCCCTCCTCACTCGCGATCACCGCAGCGGCACCTCCGTCACCGGTAGGACAACAGTCGAGCAGGTTAAGCATCCCTGCGACTGGCCGAGAATTCAGGACGTCGTCGATCGTGATCGGATTCCGGTATTGAGCTACCGGATTCAGAACAGCCGCTTGACGGTTCTTGACCGCCACCTGTGCGATCTGCTGTCGTGTCGTGCCATACTCCTCGACGTGTCGCTGGGCGGCCATCGAATAGAAGACAGGCGGTGCAAATCCATACAGTGTCTCAAGCTCCATGCCGTCTGAGATCAGCGCCTGACCCTTGCCACGACGACGTGACATTTGTTCAACGCCAACAACCAGCGCTACATCGTGGAAGCCGCCTGCAACCGCCATGTATGCCACATTAAAGGCCAGAGTTCCCGATGCGCAGTAGGCCTTCTCGTTGTAGATCGGTATTCCGTCGATACCGAGTTCCCAGCCGATGATCTGTCCGACCCCGCTCTCTCGACCTTGCAGTATGCCGCTTCTCGCCGACCCGCACGCAAGCAACTCCACGTCAGAGGCGGCTATCCCTGCATCCGCCAGCGCAGCCTTTGCAGCCTTTCGCCCTAGGGATTGAAGGCGCTCATTGTGGAACTTCCCGAAGGCCGTCATCCCAACTCCGAGGACATAGACGGGTCGAGCCCCTTGAGCATCGTGGGTCATTCGAATAGTGTATCCTGTATCCCGTACCTGGCAATTGAGATTGCAGCGCGGGGCGTGCGTCAACCCTCAAGGCTCGACACCACTTCGAGCGATTAGGCTCATATTCTGTATCCAAGCCCATGACCATTGTGAGGTAGATTGGTGCAGCACCACCAAAGTGAGGTGACCAAGCTTACCCGCGCGCGCTTCGGCGCCCAGATCGCGGAGGCCCTGCGGAGCGACATCCTTTTCGGCCGTGTTGAGTCAGGCAAGCGCCTCAGCCAAATCGAACTCTGCGAGCGATTCGGCACGAGCCGGATGCCCGTCCGTGACGCCTTGCGGCAGCTCACCTACGAGGGCTTCTTGATTGACGACGGCAAGGGACATGCAATCGTTGCGCCAGTCACCAAGGAAATCCTTGAGGAGATCTATTTGATCGCAGGAATGGTGTGTGGACTGGCCGCCAATCGGGCGGCGACCCAGATCGACCGCCATGAACTATCTGAGCTTCACGTTCTGCATGAACGCATGTGCGATGCTGCAGTTCGGGCCGATATGGCGGAAATGTCCGAGGCGAATTGGCTCTTTCACCGCCGTATCAATCAATTAGCGAAATCACAGCGGATAATGGCGGTCCTGCGTGCCCACACCTCGATAATGCCCCGGTCATTTCTGGATGAGTTTCCGGAGTGGGCGGCGCCCGCCAATCACGAACATGCCGAGTTACTCGAAGCGTTCGCGCGACGGGATGGGGCCGCAGCGGAGAATTTGATGAAGGACCATATCGTTAAGGCTGGACACGACCTGATCCGCCAGATGGAAGCTCAGCATGACCGAGATGCTCCCTCGCTCTCTGCGTCCTAGTGACATCTGGCTCGCCACCTACTGCGCACGAATTCGCTGACTCCGGTCATTAGCCACCCATCACCTTAAGAAGGTCCGCCGAGGATCGAAGCTTCGAATGGTTGCGAGATCGGCTTTCGATGGTGCCGGGATCCGCACCGGAGAGTCAAGTGCCTCGAGGCCCCATCCCGTCACGGAGCGAATCCTCCTAACAGCCTCCTCACTGGATTCCGCCCCCTTCTCGAAATAGCCGACCAGCACGAACTCGTTGTTAATTCGCCTTAGTACTCCTTCGGTTGTCACGATCGTCGATACGTTCGAGCCAGGGCAGGTTATGTACGTCACCCTTTCGACAAGCCGCTCGGCGTCATGCTTTACCGTCACCAACACTTCGTCGGCTGCCGTCGCGATGTCGTTGGCACCCCCGGATCCGACTATGTAGTCTCCATCCGGCGTCCACGTGGAGTTCAGGTTTCCCTGCCGATCCACCTGGCCCGCGCCCAAGACACCGATACATCGGGTAGCAGGACCGCTCACGAATGTTCCAAGAACACTCAGAACATCAGTCAGTTCGATACACGTGGGAAAATTCCGAATGGAAAAAATGAACGGATCCCCCGGACGAGGCGTGTAGCCGAACATGCCGATCTCCGCCATCAGCGCGACCTGGTGTCCGGCGGTATTCAGGTGCCGCTCGGCTAGCCAGGCAGCCAAATTGGCATAACCGACTCCCGCCAGAATCGCTTCGAGCCCTCCCACGTTGATGCGGTCGACGAGCTCCTCCGCCGCTGCGATGACCATCCTCTCCGTATCGAATGGTGATTCTGGAGCCTGTGGTTCCTCCTTCAACAACTCAACTTCCCAGTAAGCCGGATCGGCTTCCGACCGCAAACGCGAAAGCGTTCGATACCCCACTCGTCTTAGATAGGCCTCGTGATCTTGCAGCTCCAAGACCCACTCGTCTATCCACTCGTTGAACGCATCCGAACTAGAAGATCTTTTCCGGACATCCACTAAAAAATCGTGGTCCGCGGCGTAGCTTGACACTCCCGGCACACCAGGGTTGTACAGCCCATACGGATGCGAGCCAAACGGCACCTCGCAAACAGCGAGAACGACATGGCTTGGTACCTTTACCAAGTGGTTGAGAGCAATCAGTTCGTCCGAACTCAGCACTCGCTCAACACTGGCGATAACTCCTTTCTTGGCCGCAAGCGATCCCCAAACTCCCTCGCCGTACGGTGGTGCGAGCACAACATTGCCCGCTGGATCAGCCGCCACGCCCTGGAGCAAGGTCACATCGGGGCGAAGCGCCCGCACAACTCCCACGAGTCCGTCACCAAAGGGGTTCTGGACTTCCGCAAACCCGTTCGGCTGAAGATCCTTTGCCATGTCACTTCCGGCCAAGGAACGGACTGGAAAGAAGTCCACACCGAGCGCTCCAGCCATCAGACGGGCGATGAGGCTATACATCGACCAGCTCTCGACTTCAAGCTCCTTGTTGCCAATCGCGCGCCGAAAGGCTTCGTGCGGCGCGGGCGAAGGGTAGTTGTCACCAACAAACGATGCAATGAGACGACGGACCAATCCCTTGGCCACCAGTGCATGTTGGACGCTGACCAGTCCAGCGGTCGACAGAGTGAAGTTGGGCGAGCGGCCGACAAACTGTCGCACGATCTCGAGAAGTGCCGCATTCGGCCGAGCATCTGAGTATGCGACGTGAATGGAAGACGAGGGTTCGATGTACTGCGAGACAGCCTCGACCAGCGTCATCACCTTGGATCCGGCATCGACGCGCCGTTCTGCACCACTTGCCAACCCAGCCACTGGATGACAGTATACGGAATCCACAATGCAATGGTGTGCTCGTCCATCAGTTGAAAAGGGGGGGCCTTGATTGAGTGACGCGTGAGAGGACTATGGACTATTCCGACTACAAGAGGCTCCTGTTTGAACGGCGTGATAACGGAGTGCTGCTTGTCACCATCAACCGTCCAGAGAAGCTGAATGCTGCCGATGCGGACATGCTTAGAGAATTCACAGAAGTGTGGGCCGATATCCAGCGAGACGACCAAACACGCGTGGTGGTCATTACCGGTGCGGGCAAAGCGTTCTCAGCCGGCGGTGACATGGAACTGGATCGTCAAGCCCTCGGTGATTTTTCCAAAATCACGTCTGTCATGCAGGAGGCACGAGAACTCGTCAGCAACATCCTGGCCTGCGACAAGGCAATCATCTCGGCGATCAATGGAGTTGCGGTCGGAGCCGGATTGGCGGTCGCCCTTTTGGCAGACATCAGCATTATCGGCGAGGACGTACGACTGACGGACGGACACGCCCGAATCGGCCTAGCGGCAGGCGACCACGCCACGATCCTGTGGCCATTGCTCTGTGGGATCGCCAAGGCGAAGTACTATTTGATGACGGGAGACTTCCTCGACGGCCGCGAAGCCGAACGAATAGGGCTCGTCACGAAGGCACTTCCACAGGACCAGGTTGTCCCTCACGCGATGGAAATTGCGGATCGGCTCGCTATCGGGCCTCGGTTCGCGATCGAATGGACCAAACGCTCGCTGAACCACTGGATTCGAAACGCACAGCCCATTTTCGAGGCATCGCTGGCTCTCGAAATGCTGACCTTCTTTAGTCCGGATGCCGCCGAAGGGTTCTCTGCCTTCCTCGAAAAGCGAAGCTCGACTTTCGATTGAACATCCGAGCCGGTTTGAGCGTCCGAACAGGAGGATCGCGTGTTCGCCCGTGACGTAGTGGTTGTGATGGCAGGACGGTCGCCGATCGGGCGAAAGAACGGGTCTCTGGCAGCCGCTCATCCGGCGGATGTCCTTGGACCAGTCCAGATGGAAGTCATTCGACGCGCGGGAGTCGAGCCTGGAGCAGTGGACCAGGTGGTGGGTGGTTGCATCAACAAGATCGGCGCCCAGGCGATGAATGTCACTCGAACCGCATGGCTGTCGCACGGCGGTCCACCCGAGGTGGCATGCTCCACCGTCGACTCGCAATGCGGTTCCTCTCAGTACGCAGTGAACCTTGCAGCAAGTCTCATCGCATCAGGAGCTGAGGACGTGGTCCTGGCGTGCGGCGTGGAGAACATGAGCCGATTGCCGATTGGTTCTGACGCCACGGCCGGAGCGGCTTCTGGCCTGGGGAAGCCGGTTTCGCGTAGTTACTTCCAATACTACGAGTGGGCGTCGCAATTCGAGGGAGCGGAGCGCATCGCCGTCAAGTACGGGATCACCCGCGCTGAAACTGATGCGTTGGGTCTGGAGTCGCAACTTCGAGCGGCGCGAGCTATCGCGGAAGGCCGATTCGAGAGTCAGATGATTCCAGTTTCCGTCGATATCTTTGACAACGACGGTACGCGCACAGGGGAGCAGGTAACGGTAACGCGCGACGAGGTCCCCCGGAACACCTCGCTTGACAAACTTGCTCAACTGAAGCCCGTGGCTCGGCCCGACGGTGTGCACACCGCTGGCTCGTCATCTCAGATTGCTGACGCCGCAGCCGCGGTTCTGCTCATGTCGGCAGATCGGGCGCAGGATCTCGGTGTTACGCCCCTGGCGCGTATCGTCGGGACGGCGTTGGTTGGTTGCGACCCAGTGTTGATGCTAGAGGGGCCAATTCCTGCCGCCCACAAAGTGCTGTCTCAAGTGGGGCTATCGATGGACGACGTCGACGTCGTTGAGATCAACGAGGCTTTTGCTTCCGTGGTATTGGCGTTCGCCCAGTCGCTAAAGCCTGACATGGGGCGGGTAAACCCTAACGGCGGCGCCATTGCACTCGGTCACCCACTGGGCGCCACTGGATGCCTCCTCGTAACTAAAGCGGTATACGAGTTAGAGCGGACGGGGGGGCGCTTTGCTTTAGTTGCAATGTGCTGTGGAGGCGGACTCGGCACCGGAACGCTTTTGGAACATCTGTGATCGGTACGGCCGATTGATGTAGTACTTGTGGGCCTAGCCACGCATTCCTCGGATCTTTTCCACCATCTCTGGCATTGAGAAATGTTCGCTCTCGGCCGCGAGTGCGAAGTCGATAATCCCGACTGCCGACCTCTCGACTTGAAGGTTCAGAGTCTTTTTGGTCGCCCGGAATGCATACTTCGGTAGTGCGCCAAGCCTCTGTGCGAGCGCAGCAGCTTCGGTCATGATATTCTCCGGAGACACAACACGGTTGACCAGCCCCAATCGGTACGCCTCGTCCGCGGGAATCCGATCGCCGAGCAAGATATATTCCTTGGCCCGTTGCATCCCGATCGTGCCGGGCCAAGTTGCAGCAACACCGTCTCCAGCTGCTACACCGAGCATTGTGTGCGTATCGGAGAAGAAGGCCTCCTCTGACATAACAACCATGTCGCACAGCGATGCGATACTGGCGCCAAGTCCGACTGCGGGCCCGTTGACCGCAGCAACAACTGGAAGCGGGAAGCGGAGCATCTCCCGCGCCAGGCGCCCACCTTCATCGATCGCTCTCCAGCGCACCTCAGGATCAGTAGCGATTTGTTCAAGCCATTCCGCATCGCCGCCTGCGCTGAAGGCTCGGCCAGAGCCGGTCACGATTACGGCCCGCGCCTCCGGGTCCCGCATCAGCCGGGCCCAGATGCCAGTGAGAGCTGCATGCAGTTCTTCACTGATGGCGTTGAGTTTGTCGGGCCGGTTCATGGTCACGATTCTGGTGGATCCGTCACTGGTCACCAGGAGCGGTTCGTCTGTCGTCACGGGGTTCCTCACATTTCGGGTATGTCCTGGTGAACCGGCCATTCCGGCTGGTCCGATCCTACCGGATCAGATGCAACACCTGACTGTGCTTTGCGTTAGCTGGCAAGTCACAGAATGAGATCGAAGAACTCAAGTCTCGAAGCCGGCGACGCACCGGCTTCGCTCCGAGTACCTCAACATCGACGACGCTTCAGGTCGATATCCTTCAGGTCGGATTATTAGTGCTAGCGGGGGGTGACTCCTGTCGACTTCGCAGTAAGACGTCTTGAGCGGCGACGTATTGTCGCCGCGCGTTCTCGAATGCCCCGAGGGTTCTCAAAGAAGAGGAGAACACTTCGGAAGCAACCATTGGTGTCGCGCCGATGTCGTCAATCAAGTTGACAAGATCGACAATGTCGACCGCTCCCTCCCCGGGAAGCAAGCGAGCCGTACCGGACTCCATCATGAGGTCCGGCGGGGGTTCAGAAGAGGCATCGTCGAGATGCAGAACATGGATCCGCTCAGGGGGGACGCTTCGCAGCGTGGCAAGGTCCGGTCCTCCGGGTTGGCGGAACCAGTGCCACGCATCAATCACCAGACCCAGATTGTCGCGATCGACAGCATCGATAAGCCGCACTGCACTTGCCACGGTGGGTACCGCCGTCCACGGCAAGAATTCGAAACTAATCAATAGTCCCCGGTCAGCAGCCAAATCGCAAAGGTGTTGCAACCAAATCGCTGCCTCGCTCAATGGCGGCAATCCGGACGCGAGGGTGGCGGTGATCACGGTGCGAGCGCCCGAACGTGCCGCTATGTCCAATACATGGATGTTGGCTTCCTCGACGGCTTCTCGATCCGCGTTCGTCCACCCAAGAATCACCTCGGCGGCAGGGATCGCCAGACCGCGTTCGTGATGGTACTCAAGGAAGGAATCGGACGTCATATCATCGGCGACCGCCCAGTCGTGCTGATCAATCGAGATCGATAGGCCGTCAAAGCCAGCGGCCGACGCAGCATCAACGACCTCGCGAACGCTGGCAGCGCTCATCGGAAGGAAGTTCGGCGCAAGCGCTACTGCAGCTACGGCCAAGGGACGTGTGCTCCTGATTGTTGATCCACTTTGCGTCATCAAACATCCTTGAGTGATACAGCTTTCGAATGACCGAAGCTGTGGTCCGCAGTTCGCCTAGGCCTAGATCGTGTCTTGTGATACGAGTACTTCGCCATTGCTTATGACAACGTGAATGTTTCTTCTGTCAGCGAGGACAGAAATATCCGTGGACGGGTCGCCCTGGACAACGAGAACATCGGCGATTGCCCCTTCTTCGATACGACCCAAGTTGTCCAGGCCAACGAGCGCTCCTCCATTTACCGTTGCCCAGCGCAACACCTCGAGGGCCGGAATCGACGCCGCCTCAACGTAGACCTGCAACTCGCGGCCATACTCCCCGTGCGGAATGAGAAAGGAACCGTAGTCGTCGCCAAGGCAGACGCGCACACCTGCTTCAACAGCTGTGGGAAGTACGTCAATCATGGACTTCAGGTTTCGAGCAAGTTCAGAGCTCGTCCCAAGTACCGGGTCTGTAGCATCAGCGCTGTTGACCAGCAGATAGTGGGAAAACAGGCTGGGGATTACGATGGTTCCCGCCTCGGCACACGCCCGGAGGCACTCCTCATCGAGTCCGTCAGCATGGTCGAGGACATCGACCCCGACTTCTAAACAGGTCATAATCGCTCGTTTTGAAGCAACATGGGCTCGCACCCGCTTACCCAACGAGTGGGCTGCCTCTACAGCAGCTTGGAACTCACTTCGCGTAATGCTCGAGGTATCGGAGGACAACCGAACGCCATGTCCACCCGTTGCAAACATCTTGATGATTTCCGCGCCGCGTTTCACCTCTTCGCGCACAGCTCTACGAAACTCGTCAGGCCCGTTGCAGATTCGTACACCGCCCAATGCACGTGCTTCATACCACCAGGGAACGATGTCATTGCTGTCGGCTGAGGTGATCAGTTCTCTGCTTCCGGCCACCACACGAGGACCAAGGACCAGGCGCTCCTCAACCGCTCGAGCCAATGAGGGGTCGATGTCCCAGGCTTCGTTTGCTCCCACTACCGACGTGAAGCCACAGACAAGCGCAATCCGGACGTTTTCTGCGGCGACGTATGCCTGATATGCGGGAGGATTCTCAAGGCCGAGCGGGGGCGTCAACTGAGCAGTGACACCCCTGTACGTCGAGTGATAGTGGCCCTGAACCATTCCGGGCATCACGCTGCGCCCCGTGCAATCAATGACTTGATCGTCCGCAGCTTGCTCTATTAATACCGGGTCCACCCCACTGATGCGGCCCTCCTCGATTACAACCGTCGAATCGGGTTTCGCTGGGTGCTCGCCATCAAGAAGGTTGGCATGGGTCAGAATGATTCGACTCATATCGCTTCGTTCCCTTCTCGCCCATCAGGAAATCGATCGGAAATTGGCTGCCACACTTCAGTAGTGAGACAGAAACTGATTTGCAACAAGCCGGGTGTATTGGCCAACTGGACTGCTCCCTAAGGTGACGTTCTCGTCGCTGATGTCACCAAGACTTCGTTCCTTCAGAATTCTGCATACTGGATACCTATTGATACCTCGTGTGTAGCCGCAGGTCAAGCGAAGTGCGGTGACGAATGACTTGGCCGTGCCAGCCGAGCGCCTGCGGCACCCGTCGACCACGTGCTCGGTAACACCGGGCGCCGTAGGGGTGCCCAGGTCGAGCCCAGCCGGTTATTGGCAAGCGGCCAGTAGCTCAGCGGCCACCCGGGTGTTGCGAACCACGGCTGCGGTAAGGCCCGCTCGACCACTGGTGGCGGTAGTCCTCGATCACCCGCTCGGCTGCAGTCTTGGGTTCAGCTACTTCGGGGGTTCAGCGCTACGCATGAGCCAGGATCGAGCACCAACGATCACTGGCGCGAACACCGCCTCGTCGGGCTCGTCCGACCACCCGTCAGAGATTGTTGATCAAGAGTTCGCCGTCGCGCATCACCGCACAGATCCCTTCGGTGCTGCCCAGAACCGTAATATCCGTCGACGGATCACCGTCAACGACAACAAGGTCAGCCAAATACCCCTCTTCAATCCGACCCAGATCGCTCAGGCCTACAAGGACTCCACCATTGACCGTTGCCCAACGAAGAACCTCGAGAGTTGGTATTGAGGCATGCTCGATATACAGCGCTGGCTCATCGCCGTACATGCCATGTGGGAGAACGTCACTTCCGTAGTCATCGCCAAGGCATATGCACACTCCGGCCTCAACCGCTGCAGGAAGCATCTCGCACATCCGGCGCATGGCATCTACTCTCTGCTCGACCTTCCGGTCAAGCTCCGTGTTGTCATCACCCTCTCTTCGCATTGCCCGGAGCGTCTTAATCATGTGATAGGGCCCGTGGAGGCTTGGGATAAGGATGGCTCCAACTTCAGCAATCGCCTGGACACACTCCTCATCCATTCCGTCGCCGTGGTCGAGCACGTCCACACCCGCCTCGATGCAGCGCATTATTCCGGCCTTGGAGGCAACGTGCGCACGGGCCCTCATGCCTAATCCGTGAGCAGCCTCCACCGCAGCAGACAATTCCGCTTTGGTCATACTCATAGTGGTGCCCGACAAGCGGATTCCATGCCCGCCAGTGGCAAACAGCTTGACGATCTCAGCCCCTCGTCGAATCTCGTCACGCACTGCCTTGCGGAACTCCTTTGGGCCGTCACAAAGTCGCACGCCGGCGAGAACATTCGAATCCCAGTACCACGGTGTTGTGTCATTGCTGTCGGCTGTTGTGATTAAGTCACGGCTCCCAGGCACGACGCGAGGTCCGACGATCAAACCCTCCAGGATTGCGTCGCGCAAGGAGGGATCTATGTCAAATGGCGAGTTGGCACCAACTACCGAAGTCACCCCTGACTGAATGGCGATGCCGGCGTGGTAGGCGGCAACATAGGCGTGCATTGCGGGTGCCCGCTCCATCCCCAGTGGCGGCATCAGCGAATTGCCCACATTTCTATACGTCGGGTGAAAGTGTCCCGACACCATTCCCGGCATGAGGGTGCGTTGCCCGCAGTCGATCACCTGGTCACCGGGCGCAGGTGCCACGGGTCCATTGGTAATCGAGACGATCCGATTCCCTTCAATGGTGATGGCGGAGGCCGGCTTGATCGGGTTCTCCCCGTCGAGCAGATTCGCATTGACAAAGTAAGTCCTAGCCATGACAAGGCTCCTTTCGGTGAACCCGGACGGAGTAAAGCACACCTCACTCGGGCGTCCGCCTCTGGTTGTTCGAGGTGCTTACCAACTAGTCGGAACGTACAGCTTGACCCGCGCTCCATTAGGTCCTGCAAACCGTGGGCGAGGTGACCGCAAGATGCGCATAGCGATAAGGCAGAGCATTCTCTTCCGAGACGTTGGGACGACTGTCATCTGCTCCCTTACGAGAGGTTATGAGATCGCTCGAAATGCAGTCGCACACGAGCTTCGCTCGGGTTACCGGTTCACGCACGTCTGCGCATCGAGGCTATTCCCGGTCAATTTCCCTCGCTCCGGACCCGGTCCCGCGCTGAGAGGGGACGAATAGAGAGGCGTAGTCGAACATCGAGATGAGCTCGCCTTCCGGCTGAATGTTGAGAGACCTGGCGAAATAGGCCAACATCCAGTAGAAGCCAACCAACACGACAATCTCAACCAGCTCCGCGTCTGAATATGATTCACGCAGAATGTGCCATGTCGAATCACTGATGGCACCTTCGCTTCCGAATTCTTCTGTCGCTCGAAGTAGGGCCGCCTCTGTTGCGGTCCAAGTTGGAGCAGTTGATCCCAATCGTATGGAAAGTAACTCCTGATCTTCCAGCACCCCACTCGATTCCACCACTAACGCATGATTTCCCCACTCATATTCACTTTGCGTCAACCACGCTGTCCTCAGAATTACGAGTTCCCGATCGCGTAGCGAGATCGTTTCAGAAGAATTCAGGTACCGAGCGAGAGGCCTCCAAGCCTCATAGACGGACGGATTCTGGAGCATCGTGGCCATCAGATTGATGCCTTTGGCACCCTTGGCTGCTATGGGACCGATTGCCCCAACCGCCGGAGAATCCGGGGGAAGTGGAGGTATTCGTGGATCCGTCATGCTGATTGGTCCTCTCTGCTCAATGTGGCGATACTCAGAATGCTCACTTGCTCTCACTGACAGTTCGACTTCGTACGGCAGCGAAGGGCGGCATCAGGGGGTGACACACGAGAAATCGTCCGCTCTGAATGAATGCGCTCACGAAAGATGGTGATCCATATTCCAAACCAGATATCGGGCGTCGGCGACGTCTATCTCAGTTCCATTCAGATCCCGGAATTTTGCTACTGGTTGGCCTTCAACCTCCACGACCTCGATGCCCTCGACACCCTCTTCCCTTAGTTGAGCGAGCGTGACCTCGAGATCATCAACCGCGAAGCCGATATGGTTGACGCCCCAAGTTTCATAGCGCCACTCTCGGTACCGGTCTACGTCATCAGGCTGAATCATTGTGATGGCATGCCCAGCGTCGTCGGTGACATTGACAGCTCGCATTTTGAATTCAGCTGGAGGCTCAACCTCCACAACGCGCTTCAAGCCAAACACTCGACCATAGAAATCCGCTGTTGCATCGACATCCTTGACGAACATAGCAATATGCTTAATCTGGACGGTCATAGAACTCCCATCTATTGGCGCTACGGGGTCGTAAATCTAAGAAAGCGGACTCGAGGGCGCGAGTGCTGTTGCCGAGTCCTTTACGAGAAGCTCCTCTTTTATCTGGGCCCTTATTCGAGCGGCCCGTTCGATGCTCTTGTCCTTCACGTCTCCGAAACCTCTGATCTCTTGCGGAACAGCGGCGAGTCGAACCACAATTTCGTATCGCTCAGGTGTCAATCGATCACACTCACTCACAATGTCCGATAGGTACTCATCAATCAAGAGTCGCTCACGTTTGCGATGGGCGGTGCGTCCGAACGGGTCATACCAGTGCCCACGTAGGAATTTCAATCTCTTCAAGATCCGGAGTAGGAGAATCACACTAGGTCCAAAGAGAATCTTTCTAGGTCGCCCAGTGAGCGGATCGCGAGGCGAGAAGCGCTGCGGCGCCAGACTAAGCCTTACCGAATAGTCGCCTTCAAACAATGACTCCACTTGTCGAGAGAAAGTTCCGTCTGTGTACAGACGCGCCACTTCGTACTCATCCTTGTATGCCATCAATTTGAAGAGATTCTCGATGACAGTGTCCGACAGAACGAAACTGTCCATGAGGCCTCTCTCAGCCATTTTCACGTTCGATACTGCCGCTTCGTACCTCCGGGCATACGCGTCATTTTGAAAATGCCTTAGGAACTCAATGCGCTTTTGCAAAGGATCGTTGCCGCGTTCACTCTCATCTGTAGAGCGGTGTGCCGCATCAAGGACCAAGTGCGGGTCGAATGCCGCGATCCGTCCCCACTGGAGTGCTGCGAGATTCAGCTCTACTGCCACGCCATTCAAGGCTATCGCCCTCTCGATGGCAGCAATAGAGACGGGAAGGAGTCCCTTCTGAGCGGCATACCCAACGAGCAATAGATTGGTTCCCACCTCATCAGCCAGGAACTCCTGCGCGAGTTGACGCGCGTGCACTGCGTTTACACTTTCGTCACGGAGATACCTCGTTAGCTGAGCCAGCAACGGCTCCGCGTCGAACCGCAGCGAGGGGTCTAGTGCGAAGTCAGCTGTCGGTACAACGTCTAGATTGATTACCGCCTTCGTTCGCGACGCATTAAACGTGTCCAAATGTCGCTGTTCCGTCGCAACCACAATGTCGGCGCCGATCAGGAGATCGAGTACCGGCGTGGAAATACGGGGTGTCCGACTTGTGGAATGAGCCGATACGCGAAGGTGGCTAGTCACTGACCCGTTCTTCTGAGCGAGACCGGTGACGTCGAGTTGTGTGACCGACTTTCCGTCAAGATGTGCGGCCATCGCGATGATCGAGCCAACGGTCGCGACTCCAGTTCCACCAATGCCCCCCACCAAAATGTTGTAGATGTCGCGGATCGGAGCGATTATCGGCGTAGGCAACGAGGCTATGGCATCAGCGGACGGCAACACGCGATCACGTCGACGGAGTTGCCCCCCACTGACCACGGCAAAACTTGGGCAATACCCTTTTAGGCACGAGAAGTCCTTGTTGCAGGCGTTCTGATTGATCTCGCGCTTGCGTCCAAACTCGGTTTCCAGTGGTTCAATGGCGATGCAGTTTGAAACGACGTTGCAGTCACCACATCCCTCGCAGACCAACTCGTTGATAAGGATCCGCCGGTCAGGATCCGTAAATTCGGATCGTTTCCGAAGTCGGCGGGCCTCTGCCGCACAGGTCTGGTCATACACGAGTACCGACACCCCGGGGGTGGTGCTCACACGCTGTTGCTCCGCCGCCAAGTGAACTCGATCGAGAACGCGCACGGATCGGGGCAAGTCCTTGCGTTTGTACGCCCGAGGCTTGTCGCTCATGACCACAACTTCGGTCACACCCTCAGCAAGAACCTGCTGCACAATGTCTCGGACAAGATGCGTGGCCTCTACGGAGTGACCCTCGATCGATTGCCCACCGGTCATGGCAACCGCACCATTGACCAAGAGTTTGTACGTAATGTTGACCTTCGCAACGACTGCCGCTCGAATGGCCAGGATTCCAGAATGGAAGTACGTACCGTCTCCCATGTTCTGATACACATGGTCCGTCTCGGTGAACGGGTCGATACCAATCCAGTTAGCACCCTCTGCACCCATATGCGTCAAGGCCAGGGTATTGCGCTCTGGCATATAGGTCGCCATTCCGTGGCATCCAATTCCGCCTAAAGCAAAGCTGCCTTCAGGGACAACGGTCGAAGCATTGTGGGGACAACCCGAACAGAATGCCGGCTTCCGCACAAGCGAATGCAATGCGATCCGCGCTCTGGGCCGCTTCTGATTATCGGCCCTCGCGATGCCAAGCCATTCGGCGAGCTTCGGGCCGAGTGAGGCGCTGGTCAACTCCCCAATCGACGGCAGGAAGGGAGTCCCATCGCTTCGAGACTTTCCTTCGAGGAGAGGCGCTGATGGCCTGCCATAGAGCAAGGCCGCCATTTGGTGCTCGATCAGCGGACGTTTTTCTTCAACCACCAGCAAGCGCTCGAACGACCGCCCGAACTCGACGATACCGGTGGGTTCGAGCGGCCACGCCAGGGCGACTTTATAAACGCCAAGACCGATGGATTGGGCCTGCGCTTGATCGATCCCTAGGTCATGAAGAGCGTCACACACATCAAGGTAGCTCTTCCCTCCGGTGACGATTCCATAGCGTCCCGAGGTTGCACCGAAGACAACTGAGTCGAGATGATTTGCTCGAACGAATGACTGGACGGCAGGCAGTCGAACGTCCACCACAAGCCGCTCCTGTTCGAGCGCTGGTCTCGCCCAGGAAATGAAGCGATCCTCGTCGAGTTGCTCCTCGGGGATTTTCCACCTCCGAGTGACCGCGTCCAAGTCAACAGTGCCAGCGCTGTCGACAAGGTCTGTCGGACAACGCAAAGAGATCCATGATCCGGAATACCGGGATGCAGCCCAACCGGCCAGGCCGAAGGTAATGAACTCCTGGTGGCTTGAAGGACTGAAGACGGGAATCCCACAATGCGCGAGTACAGGTTCACTCTGGTGTGCGAGTGACGACGACTTTGCCCCGGGATCATCGCCTGCTATAAGAACGATGCCACCTCGGGGAGCCACTCCCGCAAAATTTGCGTGCTTCAAGGCATCCGTGGATCGATCTACGCCTGGACCCTTTCCATACCAGAGCCCAAATACGCCAGCCACGGTCGCGTCAGGCATCAGAGACGACTGCTGAGTGCCCCACAGTGCGGTAGCCGCGAGATCCTCGTTGAGGCCCGGTTCGAACTGAACATTCGCTCGCTCGATTTCGTGGCGCGCTCGCGACAATGCTAAATCGAACGTGCCGAGTGGTGATCCTCGATACCCCGTAACAAAACCTGCTGTGTTGGCGCCGGAGCGCTGGTCGCACCTGCCTTGCTCAAGACAAAGACGTACGAGGGCATCCGTACCAGTGAGGTAGACCCTCCCCTCTTCTCGCTTGAATCGATCATTCAGCTGATACTCGAGGTCTAGGACCATTGCTCCCCACCCTCACGAACCCTGGACACTCGCTCAACGGAAGAGACGTTGGACATTCTCGACTCTGGAGGTGCCGTCGCCTTCCTCCTACCCCTCACGCATTCTGAGACTCTTGCTGACCCATTGTCATACCGACCAGTCGGAATATATCGCCCGATTCGATCGGCTGTCAATCGGCTTGAGAGGAGAACCGATTTCATTGGCACCCCGGGCCTCTGACGTCACCTGGGGTGCTTACCGGGGAACGCATTCCCCCGGTCCTCACTCGTTCCGAATCGCAGCATCGCGGTCGACCCGAAGACCATCAAGGAAGATGCTCGCGAAGCAGGAGCCCAGTTCGTCGGCCGACATTGGCTCGTTCGGCCGCCACCAGACTCTGGGATGGGTCGCCAATCCGAAAATGGAGAAGGCAAGGATGCGTGGAGAAGCGATTGGACGAAACTCACCCGCCCGGATGCCTCTTTCAATTATTCCTTCAATGATCTGTTCGTACTCATCGCGACGTCTTTGAGCAGGAAGTAGTTCAGGGCTTTCACCGCGATGCCATTCGTCGAGGAATAGGTTTACCTCCCGTCGAAAGACTTCGACGTTTCGCACGACCTCGCGAAAGATTCTGGTGATCGCTTCAGTCGCGGAGATATCAAGCCCGGCAATGTAGCGAGCAGGAGGAATGGTTAAATCGAGTGCGCGACTGGTACACACGCGTAATAGGTATGCCTTGGACGGTAAATAGTGGTAGAACGCGCCCTTGGTCAATCCTGCCATCGCAACAACATCCGCCACTGAGGTCTCGGCGTATCCGTTGCGCGTGAACAGTTCCAATGCCGCGTCGTAAAATCGCCAGCTTCGCTGGCGACCACTCGCTCGGCTCCTGAGTCTCGCGATTGTTCCCGTTGTAGCTCCGCCGCCCAGTCGGAGTACCAGTAGCCATGACAAAGGCAGTATAACGAGGTCCGACCGGTTGGTACGCCACGGCGCTGCTGGATATCAACTCTGCTTGCTGGACTTTTGCAGGCATTTCGGCATTCAGCGAAGGCCTCTCCCCGCTTGACATCTCCTCGAAGAGCTCTACGTTCCGGCCAGTCGGTATGCAGACATGCCTCACCACGAATAGACTGGGATCGAAGGCAATCAAGACCGCAGACGGGGAGGAAGTGCGTCCCATGGGTGAGCAACCGTTTGGGCTGGAAGATGAGTATCCCGTCACCGATGAACAGGTGGCGAGTCTCCACGAGCAGGGTTGGGCGTCGCTACCCAACCTGCTCACTAAAGATGCAGTCGAAACTATACGCAGTCGCCTCGCCGCGCAGGAGCTTCGAGGGCGCAATAGCGGCCCCAGTGATGGCCCTGAGAACCCAAACTACAACCATGAAGCCATGGCGTGGCGTGATCCAGTTTTCCGCGACATCGCGACGTCACGGCGCATAGCGAGCGCGGCCACCCGGCTCATGAAACAAGAGACGGTTCTCTTCGTGCAGGACTTGAGTTTCTTCAAGCCGGCCCATGGTTCGCTGTCGGGTTACCACCAGGATTACTCCTACTGGCCATTCGACCGTAAGGGCACGATCACCGTGTGGGTTGCATTGGTCGACGTGTCGGAAGACATGGGACCCTTGCGCTACCTCGAAGGTTCACACCTAGAGGGTCCTCTGGGATTCGACGACGGAAGAGACATCCTAGAGACGTATCCTCAACTTCGAAACCGAAGGGTTGTCGGAGGAATACCACTTTCTGCCGGCGATGCCCGAGTTCACTGGGACCTCACGATTCACGGCGCAGGACCGAACAAGAGCGATACCGTGCGCGAGGCCTACAGTCTCCGTTACGTCCGGACTGACACGGTCTACACGGGTATGAGCCATCCGCACTTCGACACATTTGAGTTGGCTTCGGGGCGCCCCTTCAGAGAAAGCGGAGCTTTTCCTCTCGTTGGCGCAAATGGACGCATAGAGTCCTAAACCAGCACCCGCCCACTGTCATGGAGGGAGCCATAGAACCCGAGCTTCCAATATCCGATGCACATCACCACCTATGGTACGACCCGTTGTATGATTCTCCATATTTCGTCGAGGATTTCGTCGCTGATGCCAATCGGGGCCACAACATCGTACGAAGCGTGTTTGTGGAGTGTGGAGACTCGTACCGCACGGAAGGCCCAGATTTTCTGAAGTCCGTTGGAGAGACCGAGCGCATAGCACGTCTTGCCCCACGGAGCACGGCTCTCGGCGGACCGACTATTGCGGGCATCGTGGCATCTGTTGATCTTCGTCTTGGTGACAGCCTCGACGAGGCAATCGATATGCACGCATTAGCCGCAGCTGGGAGCCTGCGCGGGGTCCGAGTTCGGGTGGGCTATGACCCGACCGGCACTGTTCCGGCCGGATACGGTGAGAGATACATCCCAGACCAACTCGCTGATGAGCGATTCCGCGCTGGCGTCCGTACATTGGGCCAACGCGGCCTCAGTCTTGACGTATTTGCTTATCATCTCCAGCTCCAAGATGTCCTTGGGCTGGCACGGGCCGTACCCAACACGACGATTGTGATCAACCACCTCGGATGTCCCCTTGGAGTAGGCAGTTATGGGGCTGGGGATCATCAAACCGAGGTACTTCGCATTTGGCGAGGGTCAATAACCGAACTGTCCAGCACCTCCAACGTTGTCATCAAACTTGGTGGACTCGGAATGCGACGGATCATATATGAATGGCCGGAAACACCTGCCGTCTCGTCGAATGACATCGCGTACATCATGTCCGACACCGTGCGATTCGTCATCGATACATTTGGGCCGAACCGCTGCATGTTCGAATCAAATTTCCCTGTCGATCGACAGTCATTCGACTACGTCACTATCTGGAATGCGTTTAAGAAAATGACCCTCAAGTATGCACCTGCCGAACGTGAATCGCTCTTTCAAGGCACGGCCGATCTGACTTACAATCTCCTCGGATAACCTTGTAAGTCCGCGAAGTCGCGGAATACGCGGCGTTCCGCGCATGCAGCTCCGATCGGTGGACTGGGACAGGTGATTAGCTCGTGTGCGCGGGTACCTGCCTGATGTGAGCAGTGGCAGGCATCGGTCAAAATCACTCGAGCTGACCGCACACACTGGCATAACTGCACTATGACCGTCTTGGTAGCCGTGTAGGAATCTAGCGCCTCGATACCCCTTCTCCCGCCCATATCCCGACCGGAAGCCTCCGAAGGGCAGCTCGACACTGCCACCCGCACCGTAGGTGTTCACGTAGACTTGGGAGGCGGAATTTTCCTTCGCTAAGCGATGGGCCCGAGAGAGATCACTAGTCCACTCTGCCGCGAGAAGCGCATAGTCCGTGCCGTTAGCTATGAGAATTGCCTCATCCTCGGTGTTGAAGGGCACCACTGCGAGTACGGGACCGAAGACGTCCTCTCGAGCAATTGGCGATGTTGGTTGGACTCCGGTTATGAGAGCGAGCTCAAAATACCCACCTCCTGAGATACCGGCGGGCTCGGCAATGTTGCCACCGAACACAATTTCTCCGGATGTAATCGTTTCCACATAATGCCTGACTCGTTGCTGCTGCTTGCGAGAGATCAACGGTCCAAGGTCATGATCATCGATGCCCGGGCCAATTGACACGGTCGCAATAATTTCAGCGATTCGCTCGATGAGTTCATGCAGCATGCTCTCATGAACGAGTAGTCGTGGTCCTGCCGAAAAGGTCTGGCCGGCGTTCTGAAGGATGGCACTCGCCGCTGCCGTCGCCACCTTCTCCATGTCAGCGTCTTCGAAGACCACCCGAGCAGATTTGCCACCAAGTTCGAGGACGACTGGCGACACGCGTCGCGCAGCAGCTGTCGCTATAAGGCTCCCCACATGTGTTGAGCCTATAAATCCCAGATGATCGACATCTGGGTGGACGGCAAGGGCAGTCCCGGCCCCCGGTCCTAAGCCCCTCACGACGTTGAGGACCCCGGCCGGAATACCAGCCTGAACGGCCGATTGTGCTACACGTACCGCGGTTCGGGGTGTTTCGTCCGCTGGCTTGACGACAGAACAATTTCCAGTCGCGATGGCGGGAGCGAATCCCCGAGCGAGAAGTTGCAACGGGCAATTCCACGCGAGGATGTGGCCACAACCCCCGTGAAGTTCAAGTCAGACCCTGACATTTATTGGACGCTTGATCCCCTCCCCTGCGGCGCAGCGTCCTGCCAGGTAGCCGAAAACCAGCGCAAGACCCAGCGTGCCGCCTCCCCCTGGATAAGCCTGACCCAGGGGGGAGGCGATGCAATTACCTGCCCCATACAGGCCAGGTATGGGACTTCCAGCACCATTTAGGATCTGTCCGCAAGCGTTGATGCGTGGCCCACCATTGGTATCAAGAGCTCCAGCCCCTAAGATCATCGCGTAGAGGGGGCCCGAAATGTCGATCGGGGCCATACAGGGGTTCTTCAATCCCGGTCTTGATGGACCTTGCCAAACACGCTGGATGGGACTCTCACCTCTGCCGAACTCTGGGTCCTGGCCAGCTTCGGCATAGCGGTTGAACCGAGCAACGGTTTCGCGAGCGTTTGATATGAAATTCTGATCGAGGTGAAAGCCACCCGTAACGGGAGCCAGCGTCTTCAGACGACTGTCGATCTTTGCGGCTAAATCCTCCAGGTTCTCAGCCTCAATCACATAATCTGCATGTTCTCCTGGCCTCGGCATTAGACGTCGAAATATTGATGAATCGGTGTTCGCTGCCACTGCTTCATCCCAAATTTGGAAGAGCAGAAGGTTCGAATATTCCTTCTTGTCAGCATTCCAATGAAAATGAACCTGGCCTCTTTCGTTATAGACCTGCTTCTCATTCACAACTCGCAGGCCGTATTTGTTGACCTGTATCATGCTGTCACCGAAGGGGAAGAAGATATCCTCCGCAGTGGATGGAACTCTTATCGCCACTTCGACAACGCACTGGTCCCACCATGCCTGCCCCATATTGGCCAGCTGCGCACCAACCTCACCGGCAATATCAATAAGATCACCACTATTAGTCTCGACAGCTGTGCCCCCAAAAACCGGACCTCGCAGGAACTGTCGCGCTCGATCCCGGTTATTCAGGAATCCCCCGGAACCGAATATCACGCCGCGACGCGACCCAATCAGGACGGTTCGTAATCCCGTCTCAGCCTGGACCCCAACAACCTCATTATTTTCGTTTCGGAGGAGGTGGACTACGCGATGACCAAGGCGCATGTTGACGAGCTGGCGCTCGGCGGCACGGCGCATGAAGTCAACGAGGATCAAGCCTCCTACATAGTCATTGCGGCCACCACCCATAAGCTCGGAAGGTGCTTGCTCCCCTGGTGGAACGGTTGGTCGGAGGCTTCGACCCTGTATGCCCGCATTTTCGGGAAGATCCGCGTGGTAGTCAGGCATGCCCTCACTGCCTCCGACAAGCTCGGGATAGATTGCTCCGAGGCCACTGAGCTCGTCTAAAACTCCAGGTCCCTTGTCGTAGAATGTTGTGAGCAGCTCATACTCGTTCGACGAGAGCCCCAGGTTTGTCGTCTCGGGGTTATACCTCGTAGGATAACCGAGTCGTGCGAGATACCGAAGAGCGTCATCTCGACAATCGCTGAGCCCTGCAGCCCGCATGAGCGAATTGTTCGGAACCCACACGCCACCACCCGATTTGGCTGTCGTCCCACCGAGGGTATCCGCTCGCTCCAAAACGGTTACCTTCAAGCCCTCTCTCGATGCCGCCAACGCCGCCGCTAACCCTGCTGCCCCGCTACCCACAACTATGACATCAACAACCTCATCCCACTCCGTCCCCCAGTCGTCATCTTGCATAATCCCTCCATTCGACCCGAGCGACTTCTCCATCAACCCTGACGAACTCAGTCCCCTTGCTTCAGGTCAAAGCAAAATGCTGCCGCATCTCGGGGCCCGTAGGCATTTGCCCAAGCTACCCGTTCGGCTGATCCCTCAAGGCTTCGATATATCACTTCTTCAATCGACGGCTACCGGCGTGCCAGTCTTCTTGGATACCGATCCAGTCAGGTTGGAGGCCGAAGCTAGCCAACTGGGGCGCTCCCTTAGGCTGCGCTTGAGCTCGGCAAAGCCGGGAAAGGCGGCAAGCCCGATAACACGGTCCCAGAGTTCCGTTGCGGCGCGGGCCGTCGGCCTCACGACCGTAATCGCCCCAGGATCGAGCGGCGACGCGTAGCAGGCGCAGGGCCGCCATTATGTCTGGATTCATACCAGGCAGGGAAGGGAGTGTCGTAGTCGACGTGGGCATTGAGCATGCGCAGAGAGATGAACCGCCAGTCAACGCGGTAGTCACGCTTAGAGATGACGATGCGGAGCCTTATGCTGGTCATCCAGGCAAATAGGACACAGCGGATCGAAGTTGGAGCGAAGATTTGCAACAGACTTGGTTAGGGCGTCTTCCTTCCGCTGGAAACTTCGACTAGAGGATACGTTACGCAGGATCGTCAAGCCGTTCTCCCGAGATGTCGAGAACCACGGCGACGTAAACATATTGCTTGCTGTGATCAACTCATGTGACTCCAAGCCGTAACACGCTGGCCCGTGACTTGGAAGTCGTCGTTGTCATACAAATTCAGGGTCGCTGCCAATCGGCCGAACCCCACCCACCATGCCACATTGATAGCGAGTTCGGTGATCTCTTCCTCTGTAAAGCACTCTCGCAGAGCGTCATAGGTCTCGTCGTCGATCGACAGGTGATCGGTTGCCATGAGATCTGCATATGCGATAGCGACACGTTCTGCGCGCGTAAGATCCTGCGCTTCCTGAGGTCGTTCGAGCGAGCATACCAACTTTTCAGTCAACCCGTCCGCGAGGGTCGGCAACTCGCGAGCCGCCATACACGCGCGGCACTGATTCCAAAAAGCAATTCGCAATCGTACGAGTTCAAGCAGACGATTGCTCAGGATTCGATCAGTTTGGAGAGCGGAATGAAGCTTCTCGAGCATAACTGCTAGCAAGGGCACGATTGGCAAGGACTCTTAGGCACGGGTAAGGAGATGTTCCAAACAGAGGCTCGTACGTTCCGGAGATGATTCTCTGACGCGGGGCATATCAATACTTACCCTGCCTTTGTCTCAAACTTTGCTCGTAGATGAACTTTCGGCTCCTGGTGAGCTCTGGCGTGTCACTGTCGCCGCAGTCGATAGTCCCCTGCTGTGCCCACAAGCTGAGCAAGGTCGAGTGCAGCAGGTTGGGCCCGAGCCCCGAACGGGCTCGGGCCCAACAGCTAACTATGCGGGTATCTCAGCCCTTGCCCCACAGAATCTTGTAATCCTTGATGGGATTCGGAACTACAGACAGGTTCTTGTACTGACCGACGTTCTTTTGGGTGATGATCCAACTTGGATACACCGAGGGCGCAGGCACCCGTACCTTAGCGACATGTCGTACAATGGAGTCGACGAGTGAGAGCGCCTGTTGCCCATAGTCGTTGGCGATCGACGCTGTCTGGACGCCGGACTGGATATCGGTGACGTTGGCAGATGTAGGTGCGTCGCCCACGGTATCCACCGTCAGACCGGCACTCTTGATGGCTTGCGCCAAACCTACAAAGAAACCATCGGTCGCGTACATGACGTACTTCGTATTGGGATTCGCCCGGAGGTAACTAATGGTCTGCGTAGGTGCCTGTTGGAGACTGGCCACCGAGACGTTGAGAGTCCCTGCGTTTATGCCGGGGCACAGCGACTTCAGCGTCGACTGGTACGCGTTGTATTCGGTGGCGAACTCGGGTATCTCGGGTACGTCTAGGAACACCGAACCCGCGTTCGTCTGACCAGTCGTATTGATGTTATTCGCAACCCAGTAGGCGTCAGCCTTGCCAATAAGAGCATCGGTTTGTGCCGCCGGCGCTATGTAGATGAGACCCGGGTACAGTGTTCCCGTCGCCGCAGCCGTGACTGTGCCTTGGGCCTTCGCCTGGTTCACGTAGGTCGAGAAGTCCGAGTACGGAAGAATCGGCTCGATCATGACCCCCGCTGGCTTTTGCCGGAGTATTTGCTCCCAGGCATTCTGAAGCTGTTGAGCAGTGCCGTCGGTAGACAGAACGTCGAGATGCCAGCCCAAGGCTTTTGCAGCCTGCTTGTAAAATGAAATGTAAACCTGATCGTTGGGTGTGCCCGAGGTAATCGTGTCTATGGTCAACCCGGTCGGGATCTTCTTGTTGATCGACTTGGCATAAAGCAGCTTCTTAGGCTCTTTTTCTGCAGCCTTGACGAAGTTCGAAATGCTCGTTGCGGACTTCCCATTGCATGCGGCTGCGCCCGATGCTCTTTCAGCCTGCGTTGAAGCTCCGGCCTGGCCAATGCCCCCCACTACAGCTGTACATGCCATAGCGATGAAGGCTGCGCTCGCAACTGCAACGCGGGCGGTTCGCCTTCCCCTGCTTTTCACCGTTTTCATGTTGTCCTTTCTGGTTTCATGAGGTCCCCCCTCTCGTTTCTGGTTTCATGAGGTCCCCCCTGTACGTGCTTAGGTTGCGACTGATGTAGCGGCTATATCGTTCCTTTCACTACGTTCATCTGGCGCCGATTCGATGTCACCCTGACCACCGGTCGGTCTTTTGCGGGTTCCCGCTCGGCGAACTTCGAGACCGGTCAACCCCAAGGCTGCTATCAGCACGATTCCCGAGACCAACTGCTGGACCCACTGTGGTGAGCCGGCAAGTCCCAAGCCTGTGATGATGGTCCCCAATAGGACGGTCGCTAAAATCGTGCCCCAAGCATTGAAGTGGCCCGGCTTGAACTGCGTGGCCCCAACGAATACCGCGGCGAACGCGGGCAGCAGATACGGGCTACCAGCGGTGGGAGAGCCCGACCCGATCTGTGCCGCAAGGACAACCCCCACGATCCCGGCGAGAGTGGCGCATGCGACAAGTGCCAGAAACCGGACTCGTGGCGTTCTGACTCCTGCGAGTCGGGCGGCATCAACGTTGAAGCCAGTAGCGTACATGCGCCGCCCGGTCGAGGTTCGTTCGAGCAACAGCCATATGACGAAGGCCAACACGACGCAGTAAAACACGGGAAGGGTCAGGCCAAACAACCACTGATTGTCGGCGATCTTGTTGAGTGAAGTCAGCTGGGAACCACTGATGAGTTGGTCTTGGCTGCGCCAGAGTATTACAGCTTGAATAACGAACCCAGTGGCGAGCGTTCCGATCAACGCGTCGATCTTGGCCACCACAACGACAATTCCGTTTACAACGCCGACCAGCATCGCTACGACGATCGCCAATATTATTGACGGCACCACTGGCCAACCCGAGTTCACAATCAAATACGTGGTAAAGATCCCCGAAAGGGTCATCGTGTATGGCACGGAGATGTCAAAGACCCCAGATGCCAGGGGTATGACCAGCGTTAGGGCGGCCATCGCCGTCACGGAGTTGCTTTCAAAAACCTGTTTCGCTGTCGCCCACTTGGGAAAGGTTTGCGGAACCCAAATGGAGAAGACGATGCAAACCGCTATGAGGACATAGACAGCTCCGATCCGCCCTGGCGAGAGGACGGAGTATATGTGGCTCCACTTGGACCGGACCGGGGCGTTATCGTCCGAAAGCATCGTCCCCGCCCCTGAAGGCTGCCGGGCTGCCTGTTCAACTGGCACGCTGAACTCCCCCGCCGTCTTTTGCCATCGCCTGAACGAGGTTGTATTCGTTGAGAGCCTCTCCACTCAGCTCATCGACGATCAAACCATTGTGTAGAACCATCACTCTCGTACACAGTGCAACGAGATCATCCATGTCCGACGACACAATGAGAACAGCCAAGCCGTCGCGCGCAACGCTTCGAACCATCTCATAAATGAGTTGACGCGCACCAACGTCGACGCCGGCTGTCGGCTCGCACATGACGAGAACCTCGGGGCCCATAGCGATAGCGCGCGCGATCAGCACCTTCTGCTGATTCCCACCACTGAGCGTCTGTAGCGGAGCGTGGGGACCTGCACAGCGAATATCGAGATGCTCAATCCAATGTTGCGCTGATTGCTCGAGGGCTTTCTTGTGTAGGAAGAACCGCGACTTCGACGCACCCATCGAGGCGAGGTTCAGATTTTCCTCGACCGTCATCGGCCCTATGACTCCCTCGCGAAGGCGGTCCGGAGGGATGAGCACCATCTCATTTCCCTTCCAGCGGGCGATTTGCTGCCACTTTCCACTGCCGCCCGTCCTAAATTCGCCTGAGACAGCATCTCGTCGACGATCGGTAAGAATCCTCGGCAATTCGTCGCGGCCTGAATCTGGATAGCCAGCGACGCCGATGACCTCTCCCTTTCCTAGGGCAAAGCAGATCCCTCGAAGATCGAGGCCAGCGAGATCTCGTATCTCCAGTGCTGTGTCGCTGTCTGACTGCGGACCCGAACTGGCTGGGGTCAGCGCTGCCATACCCTCACCGCCCAACATCAATCTGATAACCGAGTCTCGCGTGACGTCTTCCATAGAGGAGGTCCCCAGACACTCCCCATTGCGAAGCACGGTGACTCGGTGGGCGAGAGAAAAGATCTCTTCGAGACGGTGCGACACGTAAAGGATCCCAGCCCCGCGCTGCAGCAACACATGGATCGTCTCGAATAGTCGGTCCACCTCGGTTGGCGGCAGAGTGGCGGTCGGTTCATCGAGTACGAGCACGCCACGTTCGCTGTCCCAATCCTGGAGCGCGGCAGCGATTGCAACAATTGTTCGTTCAACCGATGAGAGCCGCGAGACGGGAATCGTCAAATCCAAGGCAGCTGCGAAGGGTCGGGTCAGTTCCTTCGTCTGTTCGGCCTGTTGGCGTCGTCGAGTCTTGCTCAACAGCATCCCATCCTGGTGCTTTCGCATCGCAAGGTTGTCGATTGCGTTGAACTCCATGATCAGACCTGGATCCTGATGGACAAAGCTGAGCCGCCCTAGCCCGCCGCTCGTATCGCGACTGAGTTCTGTCTGCTTCACCTCGCGGCCATCAAGCCAAAACCTTGCGCCCTCGTCAGGAGAGTGATATCCCGAAAGAATTTTGATCAGGGTCGACTTGCCCGACCCGTTCGCGCCAACCAACGCGTGCAATTCTCCCCCGCGAACGTCTATGTCCACGTTCGATAAGGCTCGAGTACCCACGAACGTCTTCGAGAGGTTCTCCACCCGTAGGATCGGTTGTTGAATCACCTCAATCATGGAACTCTGCAAATCCGGCTGGCCTAACGCGTCGACGGAAGAAGAAGTAGCGAACTCATGGAGGGGTCCGCCACTAGCAGTCTCGGTCTTCGACACAGATTGCTTTCTGCGAGCTATGAGCGTTCTCCGCATGTGCTTACCGAGGTCCTGGCGGGGACGTTTGCCCATAAAATTTGGGCTCTTTTGGATGGAAGCCTTCGCGGTCCACGATCTCTTGTTCGCCTCTGACCTAGACCTGATTGCCCAGCCTAAGAATCAAATTCACAGACACTCCACCCCCCCATTTCATTTCTGGATACCGGATCCAGTCCCAGTTTTACCTTGCTCCGTGAGCGCTGTCAAGGCACGTAGTCAATCGACCATTGTGAAGCCGCCGTTGACGCTCAGAACTTGTCCAGTGACCCAGTCACTCATGTCCGAGCACAGGAAGAGAATGGCGTTTGCCTGATCGATTGGTTCCCCGAGACGCCGCAACGGATACGACTTGACGATCCGATCCTCACCTCCCCAATGGTCGATGACGGGTGTGGCGCCAGGCGTCTTCGTTGTGCCCGGCGATACCGCGTTCACTCGGATGCCGTACCGCGCTGCCTCGAGCGCGAAGCCTTTTGTAAATCCGACGACGCCGGCCTTCGCCGCCCCATAAGCGACGAGGTACCGCTCGCCAACGCGTCCACTGTCGGAGATGAGGTTGACCACGACTCCGCGGTGTTGGGCGCGCATTATGTCGTAAGCTGCCCGAGACATCGTCATCGTGCCGATAAGGGACACTCCAATGTCGCGGTCATAGTCTTCGGTCGTCAGCTCGTCGAATGGCTTGACCGTCCAAGCTGCGGCGCTGTTCACCAATATATCCACGCTTCCAAAGCGGTCAGCAGTCGACGTCACAGCTCTCTCAGCTGCCGCAGCGTCTCGAATATCCACCTCGGTGGCAAAGCTCTCCGCTCCAATCGCCCGTATCTCGGCGGATACGGACTCGGCTCCGTGCTGGTGAATATCCGCTACGCACACCCGAGCCCCAGCGCGAGCTAACTGCAGCGCGGTCTCTCGGCCAATGCCGCTTGCGCCGCCGGTCACGATTGCGGTGCGTCCACTGAGATCAATGGATACCGTCACTCGTTCGGGGGCTTGTCGTGCACCATCTCAGGCACGCCGAGGCGAGCGAAGAGACTCGCGGCAGGAGCGGCCCGTCGTGGGCCGATCAAGGAGGACGCTTGTCCGAGCCCGTCTATAGCTGCCTGATATTGATCGCCGAGCCCTTTCATATAGATAAGTAAACGCAAACCGCTAGCGAGAAGACGTTCGTGCTCTACCGGGTCGTACTTGCCCTCCTCGAGATCCACGAGGCCGGTCAAGGGAACGTTCAGATGCGCGGCTTGCGAGGCCGAGTCCGCATCAATACCGATGATCATTATCATGTCTGCGCCGGCCGCGATATAGAGCTCGGAGCGGCGAAGCGCCTCATCCATTGACTGGGTGATGAACGCGTCGGTGCGAGCGATGATGACTGTGTCGGAATTTCGGCGCGCATCAACAGCCGCTTTCACGAGGTCAGCCTGCGCTTCCGCCTCCCGCATTCGCTGATGCTGGTAGTCCCATCCGTTCGTCACTCCGGACCAGCGCCATCGACCTAGACAGTCGATGTCCTCCATGACGAACGCCGACGCACCGGCATCTTCAGCAGCACGAACGTAGCGTCGGACATACGGCGGAACACCTCCGACGTCATCCAGATCAGCCATGATCGGAATATCGGTGGCGGCACGCACCCGCCGCACCTGCTCGATCACCTCAGCTGGCGTGATCAAGCCATCCTGCACGGCATACTCATGCATCGCCGAGACCCCTCCACCGACTTGTAGACCGTCGTACCCGAGGTCCTCCACGGCAAGCGCCGCAGCAGGTCCACTTACGAGTCCAACGTGAATGACGTCAGTTCCCGACAGCATTTCGCGAAACGACATTCCTCGAAGCCTCCTTTCGCCCAACGGTCCCTGGTAATGGGCACGGGCTCGATACCAAGTTGAAGCGGCTCTTGAACCGGGGTCTTCCCGGCTTACGGCATCCCGTGAGGATAGATGACGGCCATTGTTGCGCCGTCGAGGGTGAGTGGGCGATCGAGCGCAGCCTTGGTGTCCTTGAGCTCGTAGCGAACCACTTTGGAAGCGAGATACGTCGCACACTCCGGTCGGTCAAGGCAGGTGGCGGCCCACTGCAGGTGCTGAAGCTCGTGTCCGTGTGCCCCGATGATGGAGATTTCCTTGTTCAGGAGGTCCGCGGTGTCGATACCTTGCATGGGCCCCGGCACCTTGAACGCCACCTGAACCAGACGACCCCTAAAGCCAAGCGCTCCCATGGCTACCTCAGTGGCATCCAAGGCGTCCCGGCTAGTGAGGTCGACGACGAGCGACGCCATCTTGCCCTTTGTTACCTCAGCGACAGCCGACGAAACCTCATCCCGCGACCCAGTGAACACGTAGTCGGCCCCGAGGTTTCGCATCTGCTCGATGCGACCGCTGCTTGATCGCGCAACTGCTATGACGGGAGCAGCACCGGTCATTTTGGCGACCGTCACAGCTGCTTGAGCCAGCGCGCCCGTGCCCATTATTACGACCGCGTGCTCTGCGTTCAGCTGGCCGAGCTCGAGTAACCAGCGGGATTGGTCAGCGAGACGTTCGAGCAACAGTACCGAGGCGGCGTCCGGACCTTCGGGGATCCGCACCATCTTGGTATTGGGGTGCAGCATCATAAACTCTGCCGCCCCACCCCACAAGTAGGGCGGCGACGTGTAATCGTTCCAGAGACCGTAACCCTTCAAGTTCTCACATGCGTGCAGTTCCCCCACAATGCAATGCGCGCAATAGTTGCAGAGGACGTTGTACTGCAGAAGAACTCGGTCTCCCTCGTTCATCTGCCATCGCTCCCGTGCAATCGCGCCGAGCTTCTCAATTCTCCCAGTGACGACGTGTCCGGGGATGAAGGGGAACGTAAACCCGTATGCGGGGCCCAGTACGTTGTCGTAGTCGTTGTAAAGCTCGTAGTCGGCCCCGACCAGCCCGGTGGCCTCCACTCGAAGGAGCCCGGCATCCGCGTCAACCGACGGCATGGGGAAATCTTCGATCTCTAGCGCCCCCGCGCCACGCATCACCGCAGCCGGAACCGTTTCAGCCATCAGTACCCTCCCTTCGTAGAATTAGCAATACATTGCAAGCATCAGGAATCGCTGCTATCCGCCCCGAGCATGTCTTCAGTGATTCCAACATCCTCTGGCGTGAGGTTGAAGCAGCGCAGCGCGTTGCGCCACAGCACGTCCTCACGCTGTTCGGAGGTGAGCACGGTCATGTTGTCCTGGATGGCGTTCTGAATCTCATCGCCGATCAGGCTCGTCGGGTGCGGGTAGTCCGTCTCGAACATCGTGTTCTCGAACGGAGCATCCCCTTGAAGCTGCTCGTACCAGTTCGTCACGAACACTTGGCGCCGGAAGAGAAAGCTCGGAGTCTCCTCGCGCGTGAAGGTCTCGTTCGTCTCCCAGGGCCGGTAACGAAGGTAGTGCACATCCATCGCTTCCAGAGCGAACGGCACCCAGCCGGCCCCAGTCTCGATCAGGGCGAACTTCAACTCGGGGAACCGGTTCAGGACACCTGACATGACGATGTCAATTCCGCTGAGCGCGTTCTTAAAGAACTCGGCCGTGGTCGCCCACGCCGTCAGCTGCGCCTGGCCCAAAAGCCTCATACGATCAGGGTTATAGGCGCTGTCGCCGATCCCGCCGCCCCCCGAGTGAAAGCTGAGGGAGAAGTTGGCC